>JBMOMO010000017.1:0-4240 GCA_049324135.1 Chloroflexota bacterium | reverse complement strand
GCGTCGAAGGCAAGGGACAGGAAATCGAAAGATGTCATCTGGGTTTTCCTTGAACAGCTATGATACCCACGGTCACAAATTGCGCTTTCCACACTCTAGACGAGCGCAATTTGTGACTGAGCGCGGTATAACTCATCTGGTGCGATGATACGGCTTGCAAAACAAAAACTCCCCCGCCGAAGGGGGAGTTGGGAACTGGTCAGGTGGACAGGTTCACGGGTTTCTATTTCATCTCGTAAACGAACGCTTTGACCTCATCCACTGCGCCTAAAGAACCATAGAGCGCCATGGCTGCATGGCTATAACCGGTGATGTAGGCATTTACAAGCCCGAGATCCTTCAGACGGCACAGGCATTCCTGGATCACTGCACGGGCGAAACCGCGCTGGCGGAAATCGCTGTGCGTACAAACCCGTTCGACCTCTGCATCCAGGCTGTGCGCATTGATCAAGGCCTCGCAACCGGCGATAAATTGCCCATCCTCTGCCATGACGCACAGGTCTGTTTGTGGATGATAGATGGGACTGGCATGGCTGTGGTTGTAGAACCAGAGACGGTTTTCCATCTCTTCTTCTGTGAGCGTGTTCTTGTTCTGGAAAGCATTGGCGCGCAAGGCACCCAGGGCGCGGTAGTCGGGCCGGGAATGCATATCCACGATCACGAACCCCGGTTCCAGTGGGAAGCGGGGAGCCAGTTCGCTGGTCAGGTCGAAGCGGCGGGTAAAAAATTCAGATTCAACAGAAAATCCGTAGCGTTCCAATACTCTCGCTTCCAAATCTTGGAATTCGGTGGTTTCGGTGGAAAAGCCGGAGCCGCACTTTGCCGGCCTCGCCTGCCAGGCTTCCAAGACCCATTGCAGCATTTCTTCGAACAGGAAACGGTAGCCTGGCAGGGTCAGGATTTGGAAACCAGCCTCACCCCTTTCTGAAATGGCAAACCCGGCCAGTTCCCCAAAGGCATCGAACCACAGTTCCGCATTTTCGTTACAAAATGCCGCATACGCGCGTTTGTTTTCAAATAAGGCGTATTTCCAATCCACCAGCCTCCCCAGGCACAAGGTAGTATGAGTCCGTCTGATGAGGGATGATGGTGTAAAAAACCTGGCAATACGATTGAAATCGCCAAATTCTTCAGAGTAATTTCGATGAGTTGTTTTCATAGTCATCCAGGATATTTATTTTTGTTTCCAGACCAGCCCGGCAAACAGGGCGGCGACCAGCAATCCGCGCAACCACAGCGGCAGGAACAGGAAGGTGATCAGCAGGAGCGCACCCAGCCCGACGACGAAAACAGCCAGCGGTCGCTGCCAGGCGGGGCGGGTGATGAGCTGCCAGCCCGCCGTGAGGCTGATTGTCAGGGCCGCCAGCCACAGCCCGATTTCTGAGGCTGTGACCCACCCGGAAGCGGGGCGGCCTTCGGCGCGCGCCTTGAGCGTATCCAGCATTTTCAGTTCCATGACCACATCCGGGATTTCCAGGCCAACCACCGCCGCCGGGGGCATAAAGGCTGGGTTAAAACTCTCGCGCACCACCAGGCGGGTGCGGTTTTCGCTTTCGGGGAACAGGCCAAACACAAAGGTCCAGACTGCTTCCCCGCTTTCATCGGTGGCCTGCCAGCCGAACCACTGGTAGGGTTCGAGGATGCTGATCTGGCTGATGCAGGTATTGGCCGCCATGCAGATCGGGTCGCCGAGTTGCGGGTCTTGGTAATCGGGCAGGATTTGGTCAGCAGTATGGATGTCGAAGCCAAGCAGGTTTTCGAGCCAGTCATAGCTGTACCAGCCGCCGCGTCCCTGCCCAAACTGCACCAGCCAGGGCCAGACTTGTTCGGGCGCGGCGTCAATCAAGATGGCGCGTGTCCAGCGGGAGCCGCCCAGGTCGCCGGGCATGGGGCGGGCGACATCAGCGTCGGTTGCGCCCCAGCGCAGGTGGAATGGGCGCAGCAGGCTGTAGCCAATCGTCAGCGTGAGCAGGGCAATTCCAATCACGGCAAAAAAGCGTTTGAGTTTGGGGTTCATCGTGGGTTTCCTTTCCGCAAAGCGCGGGATTTTGAATATTTTGGACTATGTTGCTGCCAACAGAAAGCGTTATTTATCGAACCACAACCCACTGACCTGGTGTGGTTCGGTCACGCGGAACATCACGCGAACCGACACATTATCATCCTTCTCGAACTTTGCCGTGTAGCTCACCGCGTAAAAATCGCCAACCAGTTTAACGCCACCGACTTCGCGTGAGATGTAGAGACCCAGTTTTGCGTCGCGATCCTTTTTCAGGGCGTCAAACTGCGACTGGGACATGGCTTTGAGCATGTCCGCATCGAAATCCTGTGAGAAGGCAGCATAATCGTTATGGTTCATACCAGCCAAAAGCGCATCGGTTTTGGCTTCGCTGAAGGCCAGCACGGCATCCATGTCGGCGCCGGTGAGTTCGGTTTCGTTTGAGCCGCAGCCAAACAGGAGCAATGAGAGCGAGACAGCGAACAAGGCGATGAGAATGGATTTTGTTTTCATGATGTTTTCTCCTTTCATTGGGCTGGCATCTAGATAATTTTCCTGCGCCGATGATACGCCCGCTTAATCACAAACTCCCCCCGCCAAAGGGGGAGTTGGGGACTGGTCAAGTGGACAGGTTGAAGGTTGATTAAAGAATTTGTTCCCACGAAATGGTCACAAAAAATTCCCGACTCGGACTTTTGTTACTCCCAGTCTCCACTTTGCGTTTTTTTACCCTGGCTTATGTTTTGACCCTTCGAGACCAGCAATGATGACCAGTCTTGTTGGCATGGTTGTATTGCCTGTGACTGCCCCCCTGTCAACGACATATCGCCAGTGAGATCCTCCCCGCGGACTTCTTTCGAGTCGACGCGAAGCACGTAGCGCAGTTCGTCGTGGGTGAGAGCGTAGAGATGGGCGTGGCAGGCATCCAATCCAGTGCGGGCAACCATTCAAACGCTACTCCCCTGCGGCTTTTAGCGCTTCATCCACCAAGGCTTTACTGATTCTGAATCCTTGAGATTGCAAACGATCCATTTCCTCCCTCAATGACGGAATTTTTCCTTGAAGACGGGCTGATAATAAAATTCCAACCGTGCCAATCGTGGCAAGCCCGACTCTTTTGGCGAAACGGCGAGCGTCCAGATCATCGAGCAAGAGCGTATCGGCGTTGATTTCTTTTGCGATGGCGATAACTTCCGCTTCTCCCAAATCCAAATCTGCCAGCAACAATTGAACTGCTGCGCGATTTTTAACTTCCACAACCTTGAGCCAGTGATTTGCCGCCTGCTCGATTTGCTTGCAGGCTTCGTCGGCTTTGGCGCTGATTTCAGCCATCACAGCCGCAGGAATGCGGACATCCGCTTCGGTCAGCAAATTCAGCCTGCCCAGTTTGGCAAGAAAAATAAGCGGACCGGCGTCCGCCACCAGCAATTTCATTGCGCCAAATCCTGTGCCGCTTGGATTTCTGCATCCACTTCCTCATCACGGAGGTTGATGGCGGGGACGCCGATGGTTCCGAGGCGATAGAGAAAATCGAGACGTTTCATCTCAGTCAGTTGCGCGGCTTTGCCAGCGGTGAGCCTGCCCAGTTCATACATTTTGGCGGCGGCGAGAAAGCGCAGTTCTTCTACAAATTCGCCTTCCGACATTTTTAGCATTTGCGGAAAGCCTTGCGGGTAAGTTAAGGTAGCCTTATTAACAACCATGGGGCACTGCTCCTTTTTGTACGGATAATCAGTTCTTCTATTTTACCCGTAGTTGTTGCTCTTATCCTTCCAGTTTATCCCACGCCTCCAGCGCCAGCCTTGACGTCCGACTGCGAAGCGTCCCCATACAAGCGGACTTCCTTCTCCTTCAGCACGCGGAAGGTCTCGCCAGGGAAACCTGCCCTGAGCCTGTCGAAGGGTCTTACCCGTGGACTTCTTTGGGGTCGACGCGAAGCGTGTAGCGCAGCTCATCGCGGGTGAGACCGTAGAGACGGGCGTAGCGGGCGCTCAATTCAACACGGAACTGCGCACAGCAGCGCCATTCGATTACAGCATCCTCTTCGGACGACTGCGAAACGTGCAACGCCTCCGCCAGGTCTGCGATGGTGCGGGACAATTTCACGCTTCGCGTGCGGTGATAGGCGCGCGCCGAGAGGTTGAGCTGGCTCATGGCCGAGCGCATCAGGCGCTGGCCTTCTTCTTGCAGCTTGCAGAATTGGTTCACTTCGCCCACGCGCATGTCGGCATTGCAGACGAT
>JBMOMO010000016.1:0-4256 GCA_049324135.1 Chloroflexota bacterium | reverse complement strand
GCGCCGTGGTAGGCTTCTTCCAGGCTGATCTCCACCGGCTGCTGGTAGGCGGGCATCGCCTGGGCTGCCCCGCCCATGCCGCCCCCGCCGAAGATGGTGCGGAAGAACTCCGAAAACAGGCCTTCGCCGAACAGGTCGTTCAGGTCGCCGCCATATTCCACGCGCACGCCGCCCGGTCCCCCGCCGCCGGCCCACTGGCCCCAATCGAAGCCGCCCGGCGCCCCGCGTTGCTGCCAGGTGGAATAGGCGCTGCCCAGCCGGTCGTAATGCGCGCGCTTCTGGGGGTCATTCAACACCTGGTAGGCCTCGTTGATCTCCTTGAAACGCTCCTCGGCCTGCTTGTCGCCGGGGTTGCGGTCCGGGTGATATTGCATAGCCAGTTTGCGATACGCCTTGCGGATCTCGTCCGCGTTGGCATTGCGCCCTACGCCCAAAGTTTGGTAGTAATCCTTATAATCCATTGCTTAACATTCTATGCCTTTTCCTGGCAATCTGACAAGCGCCCAAATGGGGGTCTAATATAACTCTAACCGAATCGCCACAATTTCCAGTATACTACCCCGATATTTCTCTCAAAAAATTGCAGGATGTGGACAAATGGAATCTATCTGTGTCTATTGCGGATCGTCTGACGCGGTCTCACCGGACTACCTGGCTGCTGCCCGTCAAATGGGGCTGGCGCTTGCCGGACGGAGGCTACGCCTGGTCTTCGGCGGCGGCAAGACCGGCCTGATGGGCGCCGTAGCCGATGGGGCGCTGGCAGGCGGCGGCCAGGTCATCGGCGTCATCATCCCCAGTATGAACACCCCAGCGCTGGCGCATCCCGGCCTGACGCGCATGGACGTGACGCCCGACATGCACGCCCGCAAAGCGCGTATGCACGAACTGGCCGACGGTTACATTGCCCTGCCGGGCGGCTTCGGCACCTTCGACGAACTGTTCGAGACCATCACCTGGGCGCAGACCGGCGCGCACGAAAAACCGGTCGGCCTGCTGAACGCAAAGGATTACTACCTGCCCCTGCTGGCTGCCCTGGATCACGCCGTTGCGGAGGGCTTCATCTTCCCTGAACACCGCCGCGCCCTGGCCTGTGAGAGCGAGCCGGAGGCCTTGCTGGATGCCATGCAAGCCTACGAACACCCGCGCGAGGCGGTCAAGAGGTGGATGAGGCAGTAGGGCAGGTTGTTACTGCGCCTCCCCTATCCAGTGCGCCCAGTCTGCTCCAGCAGTATGGGCGGCGTTAATCAGTCTCCTGTCGGCGGTCCAGAACTCTGCGTTCAATTGCTCGGCCAGGGCAAGATATATCGCGTCGTAGATTCTCGAATGTTGGATGGTCTCTGCCCAATCGAGGGCGCGCTGGCAAAGCAAGGCATCCAATGGCGCCCTGTTGACATCGAGCAGGAATAAATCTTTCACAGCGTCGTGCGCCCTGGCGGGAGAAATCACCTTGCGATAGACATGCTGGCGCAGGACCGAAACGACCTCGGCCAACCACCATTCAGGAGCATAGAGGTCGCAACCTTCCTGCGCCCAGCGAAGGAAAAATGCTTCGACCGTCTCCAGCCCCCGAATGGGAATGACCATTGCCGCGGTGAGATTGGCGTCAACGACGATGTTCTTGGAGACTCTCGATAGCGGCGAGTAACTCACTGTCCCGCTCCTCTCGCATTTGGTGGATGAGTTCGACCATGTCGATCTCGATTGGTTTGCCGCCGCGTTCGCGCAAGATGGCCTGGCGATGTTCCCTGATCGTCTCCAGCGCTTTCATGCGGCGTTCGAGCACACTATCCTGCGTTTGCGCCGTCACATACTCCGCCACCGCCTCGCGGACGACATCGGAGACGCTGCGATTTTCGCGTTTGGCAATTTCGGCCAGTTGCCTGTGTTGCTCCGGTTCGAGCAGGATCTGGGCGCGGTATTTGTATCCTTGGGACATCGTCACCTCTGCCAGGATTATACACCTGCGCAGGTGTAAGCGTCAATTGCATATCCTCACGAGGCTGTCAGGCATTGGACGCTGGAATCGCGAGTTCCCCACGCAGTACGGTGACCGCGCTCCCGCCGACTTTGACCGTTTTGATGGAATCGCGTGGGCCGACCACTTCGACGTATGCCATACCCGGCCGGGCCATCCAATGCCCCTGCTCGGCCAGGAAGGCCGGCGAGTCGATCAAGCCGTAGCGCCACAGGTAAGCCGCCATGCCGCCGGTGGCTGAACCGGTGAAAGGATCTTCCAGGGTGTCAGGGGGGACGCCGAAGTGACGGGCGAAGGTGACGCCCTGCTCCACGCCTTCCAGGCAGAACAGGTGCGGGCTGAAGAAGTCACTCCTGGCGCGCAGGGCGGCGTACTTCTCTACATTCAACACTGCCTTGCGCAGGGAGGCGTGTCCGCGCAACGGAATCATGATTTGTGGCGTGCCAGTGCTGACGGTCTGGATGAGGGCGCCGGGGAGCAGGTCAGATTCGTCGAGGCCGAAGGCAGGCAGGACGTCGGAGGGGCGATGCGTGGACAGGAACTGCGGCTTGCGCTGCGACATGACGATCCGCTCGACCTTGCCGCCCGTCGCAAAGATTTCCACGTCGATGGGACCGTCGCGCAGTTCGAGCGGCATCTTGAGGTAGTCGCCGCCCAGCGCCAGGCGTCCCGAATCCACCAGCGCGTAGAGGGTGGCAATGGTGGGATGCCCGGCCAGCGGGATTTCCTCGGCCGGGGTGAAATAGCGCGCCCGGAAGCGACCGTCCGCTTTGCGCCAGACGAAAGCCGTCTCCGACAGGTTCATCTCCCTGGCAATCGCCAGCATGGCCGCGTCGTCCAGGTCTGCGCAGTCGAAGACCACCGCGCAGGGATTTCCGCCCAGCGGGCGGGTGGTAAAAGCGTCGACCTGGTAGAGGGGGTAAGTGGGCATGGGTTTTCTCCTTACGGTTTCATCTCGTAGACATCGTACAGGGAGAACACGGCGTCCCGCCAGGGATGCCCAAAGCGCGCCGTTTCGATGGCGAACGCCTCACTTCGTTACTTCCATGATGCGCGCCCTCCTGAACTCAAGGGACAGCCCGCCTTTCGGCGGGCGTCGACCTGGAGATGCTATCTCCGAGGGGAGTATCGCTATTTTACCCCAGATCATCGCCATTCCTTTGGACGATGAATCACAAAACCGTCGGGTTTTGTAACCTCATCTGGGAATACGCTCTTTGAGAGTTTGTCCCGCCCGATGAAATAGAAACCGTGCGCTGTTCGTTGTAACGCGACCGATGAACGAGCGGGAGGAAAAGCAACAACAATCTTTTTGTTTTTGAACAATCTTTTCATTGCCTTGACTGGTCCGACCAAATCGCTATCGGCTGATATGAGCAACGCGGTATCGAATTTGTCTTGAAAGGCGTCAGTCATTAATTCGACCGCAATGTTCACATCGGTCATTTTCTCGTGATGGGTTTCGTAGGTGTGTCCGCAGTTTCGACAGGTCACTGGCGTGGCGAGAAAATGCCCATAGAAAATCTCAAGTTTTGGCAGGGTTTGTAAGGCTTCAAGAAAAACGGCTTGTCTCTTGTGACGCCCTTCTGGAAAATTCACAATTGTCGTGAAGTACTTTGTACCAACCAATTTTTGACCTGGCTTGACAAGATGCTCTGCCAGCAATTGGACGTTGAGCCAATAAAACCATTTCCACTGCTTGTGCCGCAAGCCGTAGTAAAGGTTATAGCCGTCAATGTAAGCGAGGACACGTTCCATGAGAATGTTCCTTCCCTGTTTAAGAGACGACCCACCTTTCGGTGGGCGTCGGCCTGGAGATGCTATCTCCAGGGGGGTTGATTGGATTCTACACTGTTGTTGTACATTGTCAATGCTTTTATTAATTGTCTGAGGGGGGTTATGGCTTCATCTTATAAGCGTCTCGAAGCGAGAATACGGAATTCTGCCAGACGCGTTCGAAGCGCGCCATGTCTGTCACGGGCTTGCGGATCATCTTGAGGCAGATGTCCATTTGCTGGGAGGTGGCGCTGGGTTTGCTGTAGAGTTGCAGGGCGTACTTGGAGAAGTCTCGCACCATGAAGTCGAAGATCTGGTCAACGGTATCGTCGTCCACTTGGTAGAGACGGGCGTTCTCGAGGATGAGTTGACCGTAGACCACGAGCGTGAAGAGTTCGCCCAACGCGAGGAGGAAATCCGTGTCCTTTTGCTGGACCTCGGACGGGGTCGCGGTTGCGAGAAAGGTTTTCAGCGCCTCGATCTGTTCGCGGAAGAGACGGATGTT
>JBMOMO010000015.1:0-32260 GCA_049324135.1 Chloroflexota bacterium | reverse complement strand
TACCGGCGCCGTTCTCGCCGAGCAGCACATGGATCTCGCCTTTCCTCAAGTCGAAATCCACTTTGTCGTTCGCCAGCACGCCGGGGAAGCGCTTGGTGATACCCTTGGCCTGGAGGACGATATTGTTGTCTGTCATGTGGTCCTCCTATTTCTCGTAAGGCACGCCGTCAGCGGCGGGCGGGATGGTCTTGCCGATGATGCCGGTCAGGATCAGCATGGTCAGGATATAGGGGGTCAATCCAACGATATAGGCGTTTTGCAGGAAAGCCCATTGCGCTGGGATGACCTCGCGGAAGAGTTGCAGTTTGATCTGGAAGGCCTGCGCGGCGCCGAAAACCAGCGCCGCTGCCCAGGCCCCGAACGGCGACCAGTTGCCAAAGACCATCGCAGCCAGCGCGATGAATCCGCGCCCGTTGGTGAGCAGCGGCTCGAAGGAGGGGACGGATTCGAGCGTAAAGTACGCGCCGCCCAACCCGGCCAGCATTCCGCCGATGATCACGTTGGCATAACGTGTGAATGCAACATTGATGCCGACCGTATCGGCCGCTTTGGGATGCTCACCAACCGCGCGCATCCGCAAGCCCCAGCGGGTATGAAAGATCACATAGTGCGAGATGAAGACCAGCAGGATGGCCGAAATCGTGATCGGCTGCTGGTCGAAAATACGCCCAACCACCGGGATGTCGACCAGGAACGGGACCTGGATGCGCGGCAGGACGCCCGGCGCGTGCGGCACCTGCCCGCCAAAGATGCTGCCCGATTCGAAGAACAGTTGGCGGTTCAGGAAACCGGTCACGCCGATGGCGAGGATGTTGATGACCGTCCCGCCGATGATCTGGTCTACTTTATAGGTGATCGAGAGAACAGCGTGTAACAGGGCAAACAGTCCGCCAGAAAGCATTGCCCCCAGTACGCCGATGATCAGGCTTGGCAGCGGGGCAATTTCGAAGATGGTATTCATGTAAATGGCTGTCAGCCAGCCGAAGAAGGCGGCCGCCAGCATCATGCCTTCGATGCCGATGTTGACCACGCCTGGGCGTTCGCAGAAGGTGCCGGCAAGCGCCCCAAGCGTCAACGGAGTAGCAACCGCAATGGTGGTTGCCATCAGGCTGGTGAGGATGACGATAGGGTTGTCTGTCGATTTGCCGATCAAGACCACCACCGTAAACAGGATGATAATGACCAATGCAATGACGCTAAAACGTTTCCATTCCATATCAACCTCCCCATCCCCTTGTCAGCACGATGCGCTCTTCGCGGGCGCGGATGCGATAAATGTAACGGATGATGGCGTCGGCCGCCACGAAGAGCAGGATCAAGGCTTGGATGACCGAGATGACATCCACCGGGATCTGGGTCAGGAATTGCATACGAGTCCCGCCGTTGCGCATCCCGGCAAACAGGATGGCTGCCAGCACCACCCCCAGCGGATGCGTCTTCCCCAGCAGGGCGATGGCAATGGCGTCGAAACCGTAGCCGACCGAAAATCCGAGTTCGTGGCGGTAGTTCAAGCCGGTGACCTCGACCACGCCCGCCAGTCCCGCCAGGAAGCCGGACAGCGCCATGGTCAGGATGATCGTCCGTTTGACGTTGATGCCTGCATACTTGGCCGCGTCCGGGTTGGAGCCTACCGTGCGGATCTCGAACCCGAGGGTGGTTTTCCAGAGCAGCCACCAGACGAATGCGGCGACGACCAGCGCCAGCACAAAACCCCAGTGGATACGGAAACCTTCGAAAATAACAGGGATGCGCGCGCCTTCCACAATTTCAGGCGTACGCGCCACCACGTTGTTGGGACTTTTGTCTTTCATCGGCCCATTGAGCAGGAAAGAAACCATATTGAGGGCGATGTAGTTCATCATGATCGTGTTGATGACTTCATGCCCGCCGGTGTAGGCTTTCAGCGCGCCCGGGATGGCCGCCCAGAGCGCGCCGGCCAGCACGCCCAGGACAATGGCCAGGGGAAGATGGATAATTGCAGGCAAAGAAATTCCGAGCATATCGGGCAAGGCGTAGCCAATCCACGCGGCAACCACCGCCCCAAGCGCCAATTGCCCTTCCGCGCCGATGTTGAACAGCCCGCCTTTGAAGGCCAGCGCCACCGCCAGCCCGGCAAAAATATACGGGGAGGCCCACACCGCTGTTTCGCTCCAGGCCTTGGCTGAACCGAATGCGCCCTGGAATAAACCGAGGTAGGCGTAGAGTGGGTTACCGCCCGCCATCAAGATGACCACAGCGCCGATCAGCATGGCTGTCAGCACTGCCAATACAGGAACCAGCATGGTGCTGCTGGCTGTCTTCATGAACTTTTGGAAAGAGGATTCAAGCCTGGCATTTTGTTCTTCGTTTGATTCCATAATTTGTCTCTGAAAAAATCTGACGAAAAGGGGAAAGGGCGTTTACCCTTTCCCCTTTTTGAACCAAAAGTGTCTTGCTTACGGTTTGACAGGCGGGACGTTGGTGGTGATGCTGCCATCCAGCAGGCCAGCGGCGATCTCTTCCATCTTCGCCTTGACATCGGCCGGGACTTCGTTCTCCAGGTCATGGTACGGGGCATAACCAGCAGCGCCAAAATAGTTGCCGCTCGGGAAGGAGCCTTCCTTAGCCATTTTGATCAGGCCAAACACGCCTGGGGTGATAAGTTTCATGGCGCTCGAAAGCATGCGAGGGGCAGCCTCGGGCAGGGTGAGATACTGGTCGGTATCGACGCCGACAGCGTACACACCGCGCTGCGCGGCAGCCGTGACGGCGCCGTTACCGGTCTTGCCGCCCGCGCCGAAGATCACATCCGCGCCCTGGTCGATCATCGAGTTGGCGGTCGCTGCGCCCCATTCGGGGTCAACGAAGGTCTTGTCGAAGCCGACATCGTTGTGATAGACCACGAACACTTCCACAGCCGGGTCGATGTAAGCGGCGCCCGCGCGATAGCCTTCACCGAAGCGCCACACCGGAGGCACCGCATCCGTACCGAGCACGGAGCCGATCTTGCCGCTCTTGGTCATCATGGCGGCCAGAGCGCCCACCAGGAAACCAGCGTTGTCTTCGGGGAAGTTCAGGCCGGCCATATTGGCAGGCGCAACTTCGAGGAACTGGTCCACGCCAATGAACTTGGTGTTGGGGTACTTTTCCGAAGCGGCCACGGTGGCCTCGGTCAGGGCGAAACCAACGGTCACGACCACATCGTAACCGGCATCGCCAAAGGTGGAAATATTCTTGTCATAGTCCTTGGAGTCGGTGGTCTCGATGTACTGCACCTGCGTCGCAATGCCTTCTTCCTTAGCCTGCTGTACGCCTTCCCAAGCCGACTGGTTGAAGGACTTGTCGTCGATCTTGCCCACGTCGGTCACAAGACCCACACAGAACACATCCTCTTTCGTGCAGTCAGGGGCGGCGGGCGCGCAGGCCGGCAGGACCAATGCAAACACCATGACCAACGCCAGGACAAAATACAGTTTCTTAAGCATGTTCTAACTTCTCCTCTTGAAAGTGTTTAGATATGAAAAACTAACGTAGGGAACGAACGGGTTGAATTGGATCCGGCGAACCACCTCCTTTATCATCATATCAGTCATTTTCCAAGAATCCGAACCCCACCACTAAAGTATACAGTCTAATCAATTGTTCGACAAGCCCACTGTTAATAATATGACAAATGACAGGCAAATCTATCACTTTATACGTAGACATTTGCGCCTCACCCGCAGACTTTGACCTGCTCCCGTTTAACGGCTCCTGCTTACGCCTCGGCACTCCCGCGTTTCACGCCCAGCATCGTCAGGAAGGCAAACGCCATGAAGACGAAACTGAACAGCCACAGCCAGCGGTATTGGTCCCCAAGCGCATCCACCAGGACGCCTCCCAGGGTCGGTCCCAGCACGGCTGCAAATTGCGACGAAAAATAATACAGGCCGGTAAAAGCCCCGATGCGCTCCTCATCCCCATGGTCATACACCAGCGGCAGGCTGTTGACGTTCACCATCGCCCACAGGAACCCCGCCAGCGCCAGGATGACAGCGAAAGTGACAGCGTTCTGGATGACGAAGAAACCGGCCAGTGTAACCAGGGTCAGGCCGACCAACCCAACGCGGATGACCGCTCCGCGCCCGTAGCGCGTTCCCAGCAACCCGGCCGGCACCGAAAACAGGATGAAAGAGATCGTCACCAGGCCTGCGTAAATGGAGGCCGTTCCCGCCTGCATCCCCAGGGAGAAGACCGCAAACGAAGAAAGACCGGTTTCGAGCGCATTGAAGGCCATGAACCACAGCAATATCCCCAGCAACACGAACAACCCGCTTTTGTCCGGGTTGCCGAACACGGTTCTCAGGTTATCCAAAACGCCGGCCTGCTTCTCCTGCGCTCCCGCCTCGACCTGGCCGGGCTCCTTGACAAAGAGCAAGGCAACGGTCAATGCCGCGAACATAGCAATTGCCCCGGCGACGAAAGGCGCTTCCCGCCCGAACGAGTTGAACAACAGGCCGCCCCCAAAGTAGGCCAGCAGCCCACCCACGCCGCCCATCAGGTTGATGACGCCGTTGGCCTTGCTGCGGTCGTTCGGTTCGAACAGGTCGCCCAGCCAGGAGATGGTTGGCGAGCGGAACAGCGCCATGCCGAAGTTCGTCACCAGGATGAAGGCAGCGATTGCCAGGACGGACTGCGCCACAGGGATGAAGACGAACCCCAGCAGCGCAACAGGCGCGCCAACCAGGATCCACGGCTTGCGGCGTCCAAAGCGGTTCCACGTCTGGTCGCTTTTGGCGCCCACCCAGGGCTGGATGAACATGTTGATGAGATTATCCCAGGTCATAATGAACAACGCCAGGCTGGGCGCCAGGCCAAATCCCGCAATGTCTGGCAGCGCGCGTCCCTCGGCCAGCAACTGGCGCTCGAACTCCGGGTTGCCTGCCTGGAGGAAGAGGGGAATATATTGGTTGAAAATCGGCCAGATGATGCTGATGCCCAGGAAGCCGAAACCGAGCAGGAAAGTCTTGCCGTAGTTGAAGCGTGCGTTCATGGGGGATCTTTCAGTTTACATGTTTATCTGGGCAGGATATGAATTTCCACACGGGCATTGAGTACGGCCGCTACGCGCTCAAGAAATGATAGGCTGGGCAACCTCTTCCCATTTTCAATGCGCGCAATGGATGGCTGCTGTGTGCCAACCAACTCAGCCAGTTGCGCCTGCGTCAAACCGCGCGCGATCCGCAGGCGGGCAATCTGGTAACCCGGCTCCAGTTCGTGGGCGATGGCGGCAAACTCAGGGTCTTTGAGTTGTTCTGTTTGCCATTCTTTAAAAGTGGTTTTTGAGATAGGACACATATCTAACTCTCCAGCAATTCGTTCATACGACGCAGCGCAGTTTCGATTTCCCTTTGCGGCGTCTGCATGGTCTTTTTACGAAAGCCATGCAGAATCACAAACTGCCTGCCGCTGAACAGAAAGTAAAAGAGGCGGTTGTCACCAGGGCGAAGTTCCCATAAGCGACCTTCTATACGCCGCCCGTGAGGCATTCCAAGCGACGTTCCAAATTCTTCCAGCAGGCGCAAAACATTATTCACCTTGACTCTATCGCGCGGAGATAAACCATTGATGTAATCCAAAGGAGGGCTTTTGCCACGATGATCTTCGTAGAATTGAATTTGCCACATGAGGGTGCTTCCTGATTAATATAACAAATTTGTTATAACTCGTCAATACTATCTTTTTCCTCGATATTTTTCAAAAATTTCAAATCCTTCTCCGTCAAATCCGCCTTTTCCAGCAAATCCGGCCTCCTCGCCAGCGTCCTGAGCAGGGATTGTTCCCGCCGCCATTGCGCTATCTTAGCATGGTCGCCGGAGAGCAGGATTTCCGGCGCCTCCCAGCCGCGGAACTCCGGCGGGCGGGTGTAGTGCGGGTATTCCAACAGGCCGGTGGCGTGGGAATCGTCCGCCGCCCCATCCGGGTCGCCGAGTACGCCGGGGATCAGGCGCGAGACCGCGTCTATCAGGATCAGCGCCGGGAGTTCGCCGCCGGTCAGCACATAATCGCCGACCGAGATTTCGTCGGTTGCCAGGTGCTGGCGGATACGCTCGTCCACGCCTTCATATCGCCCACAGATCAGGGCCATCTTCTCGTAGCGGGACAATTCGTCGGCGATGGATTGGGAGAAGACCCGTCCCTGGGGATCGAGCAGGATGACCGGGCAAGCAACCTGGGGGTGGGGATGAAGCGCACCCAATCCCAGGACGGTTTCGACCGCTTCGAACACCGGTTCCGCTTTCATCACCATCCCTCCGCCGCCGCCGTAGGGCGTATCGTCGGTGGTGTGGTGCTTGTCGTGTGTATAGTCGCGGATGTTGTGGATGTTGACCGTCACCAGGCCTCGCTGGCGGGCGCGTTGCAGGATACTGCTTTCCAGGTAGGGGGGGAAGATTTCGGGCAGCAGGGTGAAGACCTCGAACTGCATGATCCAATTCTAGCACAAGAAGCCTGCTTCCACCCATGTTGGCTGGATGATTAACTTGACGCCTTTCCCGCTCCCCGATATGATGAAGGCCTATGAAACATGGCTTTTCCCTCGACCCCGAACAACTCCGCCAGGCCATGCGCGCCTGGTCTTCCGGCGTGACCGTTGTGACAGCCCGGCACGACGGCGAGCAGCATGGCATGACCGTCAGTTCGTTTACGTCCATCGCGTTGGAACCGCCGCTGGTCATTATCTCGCTGCAAGTTGCCAGCCGCACGCACCGGTTGGTCTCCCAGGCGGGCGCTTTTGCGGTCACGATCCTGGCAGAAGGCCAGCAGGAAATTTCAGAGCGTTTTGCCGGGCGCATCCCAGACCAGGAAGACCGCCTGGCAGGCCTGGAAACTGAGAGGCTGGCAACCGGCGCGCCGCTCCTTAAGGGCGGGCTGGCCTGGCTGGATTGCCGCGTTACCCAGTCCATCCCGGCCGGTACGAACACCCTGTTCCTGGCGGAGGTGGTCGCTGCGCGCGGGGACGGCGAGGGGAGGCCGCTTCTCTACCATGACCGCCAGTACTGGCGGATGGTGGAATGACCGCTTCCTGGAAAGGAAGAGGAGGGGCAGATGACAGACAATACGTTGACAATGGCAGAGAAGGACATCCTGCTGCGGTTGGCGCGCGAGGCGCTCGAACGAGGCGTGCGGGGCCAGGAAGGCAGCCGGCCGGACATGGCGTCCTTACCGCCGCGCCTGCGCGAACAGGGCGCGTCTTTCGTCACGCTCACCGTTGCCGGCAACTTGCGCGGCTGCATCGGCGCGCTGGAGCCATACCAGCCGCTGGTTGAAGACGTATGCGAACACGCCATCGCAGCCGCCTTGCAGGATTACCGCTTCCCGCCCGTGCAGCCGGGGGAACTATCCCAGATCGAGATCGAGATTTCCCGCCTCACCCTGCCGATTCCGCTCGACTACACCACCCCAGAAGACCTGCTTGCCAAATTGCGGCCCCACGTAGATGGCGTGATCTTGCGCGACGGGATGCGCCGCGCCACCTTCCTGCCCCAGGTTTGGGAAAAAGTTCCCGACCCGGCCGACTTCCTGGACAACCTGTGCTACAAAATGGGCGCCTCGCCCAATCTGTGGCGGCAGAAACCCATCGAAGTCCTGGTCTACCAAGTGGAAGAGTTTCACGAATAAATCCTTGTCCCATCCATCAGCATGGTATACAATCGAAGCATGGCATATGATTCCATGTTCCAGGAAGCGGTCGAAGCCTTGCGGCAAAAAGACAAAGCCAAGGCCAAAGACCTGCTGACCAAACTGCTCAAAAGCGACCAGAACAATGTCCAGTACTGGATCTGGTTGAGCGCCGCAGTCGAGACAGCCAAGGAACAGATCTACTGCCTGCAAACCGCGCTCCGCCTGGACCCGGAAAATGCCACCGCCAAACGAGGCCTGGTGCTGCTTGGGGCGCTGCCCCCGGATGAAAGCGTCCAGCCCTTCCCGCTCAACCGTCCCCGCTTGTGGGACGAGCAACTGTCCCTGGATTCAGACCGGCCTAAAGAAAGCGGTCTGAAAGTGTTCTTCTCCAACCCGGTGATGCGCCTGGCGGCGTTCTCGATCTTGGGGTTTGCGCTCATGGGAGCGGTCATCTTCGGCCTGGTCATGGCGCGCGCCAACCGCGCTGTCCCACCTACCATCACCCCTGGTCCATCCCCAACGTGGACGATGACGCCGACCTTCGTCAATGCTACGGCGCCTCCCCCGCAGGCGGCTGCAACGCTCGCCCCTATGGCAGAGTTGTTGGCAGCGACGTACACGCCTACGCCGTTGTACGTCGACAACCCGCGCCAGCCACTTTCCGGCGACTTGAACCGGCAATTCAAGAGCGCCTATGAGAAGGGCGATTGGGATACCGTCATCTCCAGCATGGAAGAGATCGCCCGGTTGGAACCGGAAGCGCCCGATCCCTATTACTATATCGGTGAAGCCTACCGTTTCCAGGGCAACCATCGCAAGGCGCTGGACGCCTACAACCAGGCGCTCAAAGTCGACTCGCAGTTTGGCCCCGCCTACCTCGGCCTGGCGCGCGCGCGCCTGATGCAAGACCCCAACGCCAATGTAACCGTGCTCCTGGATGAGGCGCTGAAACGCGACCCGAACTTTGGCGAAGTCTATTTGGAACGCGCTATCTATTACTTGAAAGACAAAGACCCCGAACTGGCCCTGGCAGACCTTTCGACTGCCGAGCGCCTGCTGTCCGGTTCGCCGCTGGTCTATTATTACCAATCGCAGGCATACCTGGCGCTCGAAGACTTCGACAAAGCCCTGGAAGCGGCCCAAAACGCCAACCAGGCCGACCTGACCATGCTGCCAGCCTATTTCACGTTGGGAAAAATCTATCTCGGGCAGGGCGATTCCGCCCAGGCCATCGCCGCGCTGGAAGCCTATACCCAATACGAGCCGCGCGATGCGGAAGCCTTTGCCCTGTTGGGAAAGGCGTATTATGAACAGGGGGATTGCGAAGCGGCCATCGAAACGATGAGTTTGGGCATCAGCCTGGACAGCGCCCGGCGGGACACCTATCTGTATCGCGGCCTGTGCTACGTGGAAACCGGGCAGGCCGATAAGGCCGAGTTCGACCTCAAGCGCGCCTTGCAAACCTACAAAAACGCATTTGCGCCCAACCTGGGTTTGATGCGCGTCTACATCCTGCAAGAACATTTTGGCGACGCATATTTGCAGGGAGAGCGCGCCCTGTCCCTGGCAGGGACGGACGAAGAAAAGGCCCAGGTCTATTACTGGCGGGCGATCAACTTCGAAAAGCGGGAAGAACCTGCCAACGAGGCCAAAGCATGGAATGACCTGCTGGCCCTGCCGGAGGAGGCCGTGTCGGTCGCTGTGCGCGAACAGGCAGAGACGCGCTTGCAAGCCCTGCACACGCCTACTCCCAGTCCCACCGCCGGGAAGAAGACCGTGACCGTTACGCCCACGAAACTGCCAGCGACGAAAGCGATCACACCGACCAGGACCCCCACGCCCCTCAAGACTCAAACGCCGTAGCGCGGAATTCATCCCCATACTGGGGACTTCCCCCATACTGGGGACTTTTCCGCCTGTCTGCCGACAGGCAGGCAACCAAAAGCGAAATAAATTTCGCGCTACAAATCTTCGCGGTTGGCATCGTTTTCACAGAGCAATACTATAAGCAAGCAGATATTGCCCGCCCTGCACCCGGCAAAATGAAACGCAGAGACTTGTCTACAGCCTCTGCGTTTTTCTCTTCCAAAGGAACTTGGCAAAAGGTTCGGTTTTATTGCGCCTTTGCCCACGCCACCACTTCGAGCACTTCTGGCAAGTCTATGCCCAGTTCGCGCAATTTTTCAGGGGTGGGAATGCTGTCGCGATCCCAGCCGCGCCGTTTGTAGACTGCGTCCAGCAGCAATTCGTATTGTCCCTCGCGGTAATCGCGCAGGTGCTTGATCTTCTCTTCGGTGGTCAAGCCAGCCGGATTGATTTCGGCCAGGCGCATCAATTGCTCGTCATAACGTTGCTGGCGGGACTCGTATTCTTCGACCGTCACCGGTCCCATGGCGCGGTAGGGCGGATAGTCGTGCTGGCGGCCAACGCGCCCCATGCGGATGGAGAAAATCTTCTGGAAATTGTAAACTCGCTCAGACTGGTCCAGCAGCGTCTTGGCGGTAGTGGGAACGCCGGTTACGCCTTGGTGGATCCAGGTATAGTTTTCCACATGCTCCGGCACTTTGGCGGGTTCAGCGGTCTCTTTATTGTTTGCGGGCGAGATGTCGTTCCAGGGCAGTTTGCATAAGCCGTGCAGGCTGAACCAGGTGCGCCACATGGGGAAGTAGTGCAGCGCCTCGGCTTTGTCCTCGAAGGTGGGCAGCAGGTTGTGGATCTGGTCCATGAAGATCAGCCAGGCCTCGTCGTGCTGCGCGCCTTTGGTAGCCAGCCCATAACCGCCTTGCTGGGCGATGGATTCTTTGGTCAGGTATTCGGAGATTTCCATGCCCTTGATTTCCATGCCGATGTCGCGCAAGAAGGCCGGGTCGCCGCCGAATTCATCGGCGAAATATTTCTTCATGTAACGCACCCCCTGGCCGACGATCAAGCCAAAGCCCTCGCCGCGCGCCAGTTGGTGCAGCAATTCCAGCGCGGCCTCGCCGTTGCCGAAGTTCAATTCCAGGCCGCCGGTGTGTTCCCTTGTCAAAACGCCGGCTTCATAACATTCCATGGCAAAGGCCACGCAGTTGGCAAACGAAATGCTGTCCACGCCGTAGGTGTCGCAATAGAAATTCAACTCCAGCACTTTCTGGGCGTCGAAATTGCCGATGTTGGCGCCCAGCCCGGCGGCGTTCTCGTACTCGGGGCCATCTACCAGGACGCAGGAGCCGGCATAGGGTCCGGTGCGAAGCGGGAAGTGATCCACGCCATGCGAGCAGGACATGGTGCATCCCAGCCAGCAGCCATCCGGCAATCCCTGGGTGAATTTTTCCTTCCAAACCTTCGAGTCGATCTTGTGCGTGTCGGGATGTGAACCGAAGCGGAAGTTGTGCACCGGCAGCAGGTCGAAGTGATCCATGACGTCGACGATGTTGGCGGTACCGACCTTGCGCATCTGGTTCTGGACGTCGTCCAGGTCGGCGATCTCTTTGTTGATGCGCGCCCCGGCCTTGCGGATGAGCGCCATGTCGGCCACGCCGTTCTTGTCGCCGCTCATGCTGCTGAACTTGACCACCACGCCCTTGATCTTCTTGTCGCGGAAGACGCGCCCCGCGCCGCCGCGCCCGGCTTGTTTGAGGCGCACTTCCTTGCGGCGCACGTCGTACCAGGTGGAGTTGATGAGGGCGTAGCGGGTATGTTCGGCGGCGCGCCCGGTAGACAGCACTGCAATGCCGCGCTTGGATTTTTCGTCGCCGTCGCTGTACATGTCGGTCAGGACGCTGCCAAGCAGGTGTGAAGCGACCTCTTCCAGCGGCGCCGCCTCGATCGCAATTCGGCCTGCATCGCCGTCGATGAAGATGACCACGTCCTCAGCCGCTTTGCCCTGGATTTCGAGCGCGTCGAAGCCGGAGAATTTCAGGAAAGGGGCAAAATAGCCGCCCACGTTGGAGTCGATCACGTTATCGGTCAGTGGGCCGAGGGTCACGACGGTCGCCTTGCCGGAACCTGGGTAGGCGGTGATGCCGCAGATGGGGCCGTTGGCAACCACCAATTCATTCTCCGGGCTGTCCCATTTTGTTTGGGGCGTCACGGCGTCCCAGAGCAGTTTGAGGGCAAAGCCGCGCCCGCCGGTAAACAGGTCTTTCATCTGTTGTGTGACCGGTTTTTCCGCAATGGTGTTATCGGTCAGGTTGATGTAGAGCGTGCGGTTGGCGTATCCGCGCTCGGCAGGTTTCAGTTCGTAGGTGTATTCACCCAGCAATTTGTGGGCGGATTTCATTTTTTCGATGGTTTCAGGCGAGGTCATAAACGCAATCTCCTGGTGATTAATGATAAGGCAGCAAACGCCATCTATAATTATGACAAGGTTTGCATTTTTTGTCCATTGACTATCTTCCCGTTGTTGGGAGGTAAAGAGCATGAATAACCCTGAAAAATCCTGTTCATCCTCAGGCATTTCTGGTAAAGTTCCAGTCATGCCAACCGAAAAAGAAGTCTACGAAGCCCACGCCGACCAATATGAACGCCTGATCCAGTGCGAAGATTACCAGGGGAACATCTTGCGCGAGATCGAGAAGGTGATCGCGTTGGACGATATGGATGTGGTCGAACTCGGCGCCGGGACGGGGCGCCTGACGCGCCTGCTGGCGCCGCGTGTGCGCTCGATCAAGGCGTTCGACGCTTCCGCGCATATGCTGGAAGTTGCGGAAAAATCCCTGCGCGCAATGGGATCGTCCAATTGGGCAACCGGCGTAGCGGATCACCGCCGGGTCCCGGTCGGTGATTCCAGCGCGGACCTGGTCATCTCTGGCTGGAGTTTTTGTTACCTGGCCGTCTGGGGTGGGTCAAATTGGCAATTGGACCTACAAGCGGGTCTGGATGAAGCCGACCGCATCCTGCGGCCAGGCGGGATGGTCATCCTGCTGGAAACGCTGGGGACGGGCAGCGAGACTCCAACCCCGCCGGGGCATTTGGGCGGGTATTACGCCTGGTTAACGGAGGCAGGCTTCGAGCGTGGTTGGATGCGGACGGATTATCGTTTCGAGTCCATCGAAGAAGCGGTCGAATTGTCCACGTTTTTCTTTGGCGAGACGATGGGGCAGGCGGTCCGCGAGAAGCAGCGGGTGATTTTGCCCGAATGTACCGGCATTTGGCGTCGAAAGCGCGTATAATTGCCGTATGGAAATGGAGATCTTGCTTCTGAACCCGATGGTGGGGCAGTTGCCAAACTGGGAAGCGCCTACTATAATTCAAGGAACGTGAAGGAGCCGCGCCCTGGAAACGCAACACATTACCCAGCCGGATGAAGAATTTGGGAATTCGAAACCTCGCAGGCAACTCGAGGCGGGCATTACCCTGTTCAACCGCTACCTGATCCAGGATGTGATCGGGATCGGCGGGATGGGGTCTGTCTATCGCGCCCGCGACTTGCATTTTCCCAATGTCGTCAAACTGGTGGCGGTAAAGGAAATGGTGAATACCGCGCCCGATCCGCTGGTGCGCCAGACGATCGTGCAGAACTTCGAGCGCGAGGCGAACCTGTTGGCGACGCTCAACCATCCGGCCATCCCGCGCATTTATGATTATTTTTCCGAGGATGAACGCTCGTACCTTGTATTGGAATACATTCACGGCAAAGACCTGGAAGCGGTCATCAGTGAAATGAACGGTTTCCTGTCTGAAGAGCAGGTGCTGACCTGGGCGATTGAGTTGTGCGATGTACTCGCGTTCTTGCACAATCATAAACCAGACCCGATCATCTTCCGCGATATGAAGCCATCGAATGTGATGATCGATTACAACGGGGATGTCAAGTTGGTGGATTTTGGGATTGCCAAGACGTTCCAGGTGGGACAAAAAGGGACGATGATCGGGACGGAGGGATATTCGCCGCCGGAACAATATCGCGGCGACGCCACGCCCCTGGCTGATCTGTACGCCCTGGGCGCAACCTTGCACCATGCCTTGACCCGGCGCGACCCGCGCATGGAGCCGCCTTTTTCGTTCAGTGAGAGGCCGATCCGGAAGATCAACCCGGCGGTTTCGCTCGAACTGGAAGCGGTGGTCAATGCGGCGCTCCAGTACAATCCAGAAGACCGTTTCCCGAATGCGGAGGACATGAAGGAAGCCTTGGTGGCTGCTGCGCGAAAGACCGGGGTGTTGGCCAGGGTGACATCCCACCTTAGCCCGACCAATGGCATCAAGCCGTTATGGACGTTCCAATGCGAGGATGAAATCCGCAGTACGCCGCTATATCACCAGAATACGATTTTTATCGGTTGTTATGACCATAACCTGTACGCGATCAACGCCGGCGATGGGCAATTCCTGTGGAAATATCCCACCGATGGCGGCATTGTATCGAAGCCTGTCGCGTATGAAGACAATATTTATTTTGGTTCGGAAGATCGGCGCCTGCATACGGTAGGAGTGCGATCAGGCAAGGTAGTCTGGACGTATTACACGAATGGCCCCATCCGTTCCTCCCCGCGCATTGCGGAAGGCCACCTGTTCTTTGGCGCAGACGACCAATACCTTCACGCCGTCAACATAAACAACGGGCGCGCCGCCTGGAAATTCGAGACCTCGGAAGCCATTCGTTCCACGCCATTCGTTGCCAATGAGTTGGTCTATGTAGGGAATGAAGCCGGCGATTTCATGGCAATTGATTTTCGCGGCGAGTTGAAATGGCGCTTCCAATCCAAGCGGGCGATTACCTCCTCCCCCACCATTTTCGGGCAGTTGGTTTTATTCAGTTCGGTCGACGCGACACTGTATGCTTTAGATCATCGCAATGGGTGGGTCATCTGGCGCTTCCGCTTGGGCAAAGGTTCTATTTCGTCGCCTTGCGCCATGGATGACCTGGCTTTCGTAGGCGCCGCAGATGGGTTCATCTATGCGGTCGAAACGAAGACTGCCAAAGAAGCGTGGCGCTTCCGCACGGAACATCAGGTGAGCAGTTCCCCGGTCATCTACAAGGATGCGCTCTATTGCGGTTCTGTGGATGGGAATCTTTATTGTATCGAATATCGCACAGGACGATTGCGTTGGAAATTTCCGACCGAGGGACAGATCATTGGCTCTCCTTTAGTATTTGATGATATAGTATATTTTGGTTCGACAGACCACAAGGTATACGCGTTGTTGGCCTAGAAGGAGTATCTGTGTTCGAATTTTTCCGCAAGCTGTTCAAAAAACCTGTCCACACGGTAGATATGGCGACAACCGCACCGTTGACTGAGCAGCAAATTCAATCCATCCTGCACAGTCAAACTGTCCGTTATGACGTTCAACAATTGGCGGCCAGCACCGGGCAGTCGGTTGGGAAACAACGCGAACTCAATGAAGATAGCCTGTTGGCGCTCACCTCCACGATGGCTGGCAATTCCGGGAGTTTGCCTTTTGGGCTGTATATTGTGGCGGATGGAATGGGAGGTCATCAGTATGGGGAAATTGCCAGCAATGCGGCTGTCCGTATTGTGGCTGGCTATGTAATGCGCAAGTTTTCCCCTTACCTGTTCAATCTCAACCCTACGCCGCCCGATGAATCCCTGCAAGAGATCATGCAGGCGGCTGTAAAGGAAGCGCAAAAGACCATCCAGCACGAAGCGCCCAGTAGCGGCACGACGCTTACGGCGGCTTTGGTACTGGGGCAGCAAGTCACCATTGCCCATGTAGGCGACAGTCGCGCCTATCATATTCATCCCGATGGACGCGCCGAAGTTATCACCCGCGACCACTCCCTGGTGAAAAGATTAGAGGAACTCGGCCACATCAGCGCGGACGAAGCCGCCAACTACCCGCACCGCAATGTGCTCTACCGGGCGCTTGGGCAAGGCGACATCTTAGAACCAGACATTTTTACAATCACTTTCCCACAAACAGGGTACTTGATGCTATGCAGCGACGGTTTGTGGGGCGTGTTATCAGACCAGGATATTTTCCGGGTGATAAAAGAGGCGCCTAGCCTGCACCGCGCCTGCCAGAATCTGGTGGAGGCGGCCAATTCGGCCGGCGGCCCGGATAATATCAGCGTTGTCCTTGTACAGTTGATCGGATAATGGCAAAAGAACCGGATTACTACGCCGTTCTTGGCGTAAGACGCGATGCGACACAGGAGGAAATCAAGCGGGCTTATTTGCAAGCCGCGCAGCGTTTACACCCGGATAAAAACAAACTTGCGGGAGAAACAGAAATTTTCCTGGCCGTCCAGCAGGCCTATGAAGTCCTTTCGAATCCCAAGCGCCGCAGTCAATACGATGCCCTCTTGCCCCCGGAGCAAAAAGGACCGTCGCTGATCGAATACCAGGCGCATTACAGTCGTCCAAACCTGGTCAGGCTCAAAGAACATCAGATGGTTTACATCCTGTTGGAATTGGCCCCTTCCAGGCAATCTACGGACATCCCTATCCCCCCATTGAACGTTTGTTTGACTTTGGATTGTTCTACATCCATGAAGGGGGAAAAGATGGACATGCTCAAGGCGGCCGCGATCAACGTCTTGCGAGACCTGCGCCCACAAGATATTTTCAGCGTGGTTACTTTCAGCGACCGGGCAGAAGTGCTGATCCCCGCTTCGTATCGCCCGGAAAAACGCAAATTAGAATCCCATATTCGCACATTGCAGCCTTCCGGCGCAACAGAAATCTTCCAGGGGATCGAAGCCGCCTATAAAGAAGTGCAGGCAAACGCGGATGGGACGCGCGTCAACCACATTATCTTGATCACCGATGGTCATACCTACGGAGACGAACCTGCCTGCCTGAACCTGGCAGAAGAGGCCGCCCAAAAGGGGATCGGCATCAGTGCAATGGGGATTGGTAAGGAATGGAATGATGTTTTCTTGGATGCGCTTTGCAGCCATACCGGCGGTAGCAGTAAATATGTTTCCAAACCAGATGACATTCATAAATTCCTGGTAGATGAATTCGAGACGTTATCCCGTGTTGTAGCGAGCGATGTCCTCTTGGAGTTCACCGGCGCACCAGGCGCCGAAATCACCTACGCGTTCCGCACACAACCGGAGGCTGGGCCCCTGCCAGTGACAAGCCCCATCCACCTTGGGGCCGTATTGCAAGACACTCCCCTCAACGTTCTGTTCGAATATCGCATCGATCCTTCTTTGGTTGAACAAGACGAAGTAACGCTATTGGCAGGTTCCATGAAACCGGCCGTTGCTGGATTGCCGACGCCAATACCACCCATTCCGCTGGATTTCTCCCGGCCTGTCAAGAATGAAGCCGGGATGGATCCACCTCACCCTGGAATTATTCATTCTTTGGGCAAGTTGACCCTGTACCGCATTCAGGACAAAGCGCGCGCAGAATTGAATGACGGACAGTATGAACTTGCCGCACAGCACCTGAAACAACTTGCAACCAATCTACTTGCCCAGGGGGAACGCAGTCTGGCGCGTACCGCATTGATCGAAGCAGAAAATATCCTCCAAATGCAATCCCTCTCAGAAGAAGGCTCGAAAGCGATAAAATATGGAACCCGGTCTCTCCTGATGAAACAAAGATAAGGAGTAGAAAAATGATTATTTGCCCTAACTGTAAGAACGAGAATCTTGATGGAAGTATGTTTTGTATCAATTGCGGCTCACAACTTTCGGGAGCCGGTTCATTGGTCACACAGAATATCGAATCAGAATATTCCAAAGAGATACCATCTACCGAAGAAACGTATGCGCCCACGCCGAAATACACCTTGAACACCTGGGCCTCCTTGCATTTGGTAGATAGCGGACAAATCTTGCCCTTGAACGATCGCAGCGAATTCACTCTGGGCCGCGTTAGCGACGCGCAGCCGATCATGCCAGATATTGACCTGACCCCATACCAGGCATATTCCTGCGGCGTTTCCCGTCTCCATGCTGTTTTGAAACGCGAAGGGAGCCGAGCCTTTATCATGGACTTAGGCTCATCCAACGGGACTTTCTTGAATGGGAAGCGTTTACAGCCTCACGTCGAACATTTGCTCAACCACAGCGATATCTTTTCCCTGGGAAAACTCAAGATCCAAATCCTCCTGAAAAAGTAGGAAACTCCCGTACAGAGGAATCGAAACAATGGCCCATTCCGTCATCTTACATATTTCCGGGGAGCCGTCCATCATTGGGGAGATGGAGGAATTACCCAAGCCAACTGATACGTTGATTATTGTAAGCAACCCTCGACAAAAAGACGGGAAAGAGTTGCACTATATCGAGAGCAATGTGGTCAAGGTCATCTGGCCGATAGCCAATGTGAACTTGATCGAGGTCATTGCTGGCGAGGAAGAAGATCACATCATCGGGTTCGTGAGGGAATAGAGCCTATGCCTGACGAATTCGAACGCAGGCGCATCCTCATCGTGGATGACGAAGAACGCATGGTGCGTTTCATCCGTTTGAACCTGGAACATGACGGTTTCCAGGTCAGTGAAGCCTTCAACGGGAAACAAGCCATCCAGAAGATGCGCGACCTGACACCCGACCTGATCCTGCTGGATGTGATGATGCCAGACTTGGACGGTTTCGAGGTCTTGGAGACCATCCGTGAGATCAGCAGCGTGCCGGTCATCATGCTGACCGCCAAAGGCGAAGAAGATGACCGCGTCCGCGGGCTGGAATTGGGCGCGGATGATTATGTCACCAAGCCGTTCAGCCCTCGGGAACTCGTCAGTCGCGTAAAAGCGGTGTTGCGCCGCACAGAGGGCGCTAGCGGCTCGATGCACGGTTTGATCGAAGTGGACGAACGCCTGAAGATCGACTTCGACCGCCGGGAGATCTGGCTGGAAGGCAAACTGGTCAAACTGCGCCCTACCGAATATCGGATGCTTTACCATCTTGTCCAAAACGCCGGCTGGGTCGTTTCGCATGACCAATTGTTGACAAAAGTGTGGGGCTATGAATACCGGGATGAACCTCATTACGTGCGCCTGTACATTAACTACCTGCGCCAAAAACTGGAAACGGATCCGGCCAATCCCAAATACATCTTGACCGAACGCGGGGTGGGTTACCGGTTTGTGGATTTTAGAAGGTCGAAAGAGTGACCTGTACCATGCAGGCGCAAGGAATGGCGCGCCCCTTTGCCCGTCTATTCGCTCATTGTTCACTTTCGTTGCCCTTGCCAGACGTTTACCTCTCGGCTATACTTCCATCCCCATCTTGGAGATAGAGATACAATGGCAAAACAACGTATTATTTTAGTGGATGATCATGAGGTCGTGCGCCTGGGGCTGAAATCCCTGTTGGAGCGGCACCCGCATTTCGAAGTGGTTGGCGAGGCCGGTTCGGCGCGCGAGGCCATGGAGCAGGTAGCCACCCTGGAACCGGACGTAGTTGTGATGGATATCCGCCTGCCGGGCGTCTCAGGCATCGAGGCCTGCGAAGAAATTGTCAACCGAAACCCCAACATCAAGGTCATTATGCTGACCTCCTACGCCGAAGATGAGATGCTCTTCTCGGCGATCCGCGCCGGCGCTTCGGGATACATCCTGAAACAGATCGGCAGCGAAGACCTGGTAAAAGCACTCGAGGCAGTGGGGCGCGGCGAAGCCCTGCTCGACCCGGCCGTGACCCAGCGCGTCTTCCAGGAAGTGCGCCGCGCCGTGAAAGAAGAGGAGGCGTCGGCCTTCGCGCACCTCAGCCAGCAGGAAAAACACGTACTGTTGCTGGTCTCAGAAGGCAAGACCAACCGCGAGATCGCCAAGTCGCTCTTCCTGGGCGAGGGCACGGTGCGCAACTACGTCAGCAGCATCCTGTCGAAACTGGGAGTCAACAACCGGGCCGAAGCCGCCGCTTACGCCGTGGAACACAACCTGCGCGAATACATCTCGATGTAACCCCTGACCTGCGCGAAACGCAGGTCACGCTTTTGGGGGGACTTTGCGCCTCTCCCCGGACGATTGGCCTGCTACCGTTATATAATTTACACATGACGAAACAAGATACCCCCATCCTCTTCCTTGGCAAAGCCGACGACCCATACTGCAACCGCGCCCTGGCCTTTTGCCAGGAACACTTCGAAAACGTGACAGCCTGCCTGGGCGTATGGGGCGACCCGTTGCCGGCCGCCGCCAGGGACTGGCATGGCGATTACGTCATCTCCTACCTCTCGCGCTGGGTAGTGCCGGCCTTTTTGCTGCAACGCGCCTGCAAAGCCTCGTTCAACTTTCACCCGGCTTCGCCGGAATATCCTGGTATTGGCTGCAACAACTTTGCGCTTTACGAAGACGCCAAAGAATACGGCGTAACCTGCCACCACATGGCCCCCAAAGTGGATACCGGCAGCATCATTGCCGTCCGCCGTTTCCCGGTCTACCCGCAGGATGGCGTGGCCGAACTGCTGGAGCGCACGTACGAACACCAGATCGCCCTGTTCTATGAGATCGTCGGCCTGCTGGCCGAGGGAAAGGACCTGCCCGTCTCGCAGGAGGCCTGGACGCGCCCGCCCTTCACGCGGGAGCAGTTCAACGAATTGTTCATCATCAGGCCGGGCATGAACAGGGAAGAAATTACCCGCCGCATCCGCGCGATAAGTTACCTTCACTGGCAACCGTATATGGAACTACATGGCTATCGCTTCGAATACAAACCGGGGCAATAGTCGCCGCGTCGAGAAATGAAAGAATTCCTGTACTCCCGCAACGCCGTTTACGAATCCCTGCGCGCCCAGCGACGCCAGTTTTTCCTGCTCGAAGTTGCCGAGGGCGCGCAGGAAAAAGGCCGCTTGGGCGATATCCTGCGCCTGGCTTCCGCGCGCAGGCTGCCGGTCAAACGCGCGCCGCGCAAGCGGCTCGACCAGGCGCACGCCAATCACCAGGGAGTGGTATTGGAAGCCTCCGGCTATCCATACGCCGACCTGACCGACATCTTCGAACTGGCTGAAAAACGGCAAGAACCGCTCTTTGTGTTGCTGCTGGATACGCTCAACGACCCGCAAAATTTTGGCGCATTGTTACGCACCGCAGAAGCCGTGGGAGCGCATGGCGTGGTCATCCCCCTGGCGCGTACGGTGGGGGTCACGCCCGCCGTTGTGAACGCCTCGTCGGGCGCGTGCGAGCATTTGCTGGTTGCGCAAGCCAACCTTTCGCAAGCCATCACGGCGCTGAAAGAGGCCGGGGCGTGGATCATCGGCCTCGATAGCGGCCAGCAGGCACAAAGTCCCGAAAAGGTGCGCCTGGATGGCGCCCTCGGCCTGGTGGTCGGCGCGGAAGGAGAAGGGATGCGCCCGTTGACGGTCAAGTCCTGCGACATCCTGATGAGGATGCCGATGGTCGGAAAGGTCGAATCGCTCAATGCCGCCGTAGCGGGATCTGTGGCCCTATACCTGGCGTACTTTGCGCGCGCAAAAAAGAGGTAAAACCAAGCCGTTTTGGTGTAAAAGTGTTACAATCCAAGAAAGTGGATTTCTGGTTCTTGCATAAATCAAACTATGGCGAACTCATTAGAACGCATCCTTGTTGTTGCCGACGACCCTGATGTCAGCGACTTGATCGCTCGCCAGGCCTTACAGCCTCTGGGCTACCAGGTGACTGTCGTTGCTGAGGCCCCCGCCGCGTTACAAAAAGCGGTTCAGACTCCCCCCGACCTGATCATTGCGAATTTGAATCTCCCCGGCCTGAGCGCCAAAGACCTGCTTGTGGCGCTTGCTTCCCAGGGCATACAGGTGCCCCTGGTCGTTTTTGCCGAACAGGGACACGAACAGGACATCATCCAGGCATTCCGCATGGGCGCCATGGATTACCTGTCCTGGCCGGCGCGCGATGCAGAAGTGGTCTCGGTGGTCGAGCGCGCCTTGCGCCAGACGCGCGAGACGCGCACCCGCCAAAAACTGGACCGCCAGTTGAAAGACCTCAACGCGCAATTGGAACGCAAGGTCAACCAATTGACCGCCATCCTGGCAATCGGCAAAGCGGTGGTCTCCATCACCGACCAGCGCCGTTTGTTCACCCGCATTGTGGAAGGAGCGGTGAAAGTGGTGGGCGCAGATATCGGCTGGTTGATGTTACGGGAGGAAACCAGTAAAGTCTTCCTGTTGACCGCGTACCAAAACCTGCCCGAGGGCTGGGCGAAGAAAATGAACAAGCCGCTGGACGACGGGATCAGTTCACTGGTCACGATCTCCGGTGAAACCCTCCTGATCCACGGGACGCCGTTGGAGAAGTTCAAGGTGGCTGCGCTGGGCAGGTCGGCGGCGGTGGTGCCGATCAAAGTGCAAAATGAAGTGATCGGGTTGCTGATCGTTCTGCGCCGGGAGGAACGCGCGTTCGACCGCACCGACCAGACTTTGCTGGAAGCAATGGCCGACTTTGCGTCCATTTCGCTGGTCAACGCCCGCCTGTTCCGCGCCCTGGAGCAGACGGCTGAATCAGCCAGGGCCGGGGAAAAACAACAGAACGCCTTACTCGAATCGGTGCGCGAGGCAGTGCGGGATGAACTCAAGGCTGCCACATATCCGATTGAACTCCTGTTGACAGAGAAAGCCGGCTCCTTGCAGCCGCAACAACGACAGGCGTTACAGACAGCGCAGGCTGCCCTCCGCCGCCTGTCTCGCGCAACGGAGAAGACCGTACCGCCTGTCATTCCAACGCTGAAAAAGTAAACCCGGCCACATTATGCCCAAACGTGATTTGATCCTGCTGGCCTTAGATGATTCTACCGTGCTGCTTCTCATGCAGCGCGCTTTACAGGCAGCCTCTTATGAAGTGGCAATTGCGCAGGAACCTGCCGTTTTGGAAAAGATCATACAAGAATCTGTTCCTGCGCTGCTCCTGGTTGGCGAACAGTTTGGGGGGCGGCGCGGCGTTGCGCTGGCTATAGAAATTCTCGAGCGCTTTCCTACCATGCCAGCGCTTTTGTATACCGAGACCGATTCACTGATGTTGTGCAAGGAGGTCTTGCAGGCTGGCTTGAGCGGATACCTGTGCCCTCCCTTGCGAAATGATGACATCGTCAAAGCGGTCGAACGCAGCCTGCAACACGCCCGTCACATGGGAGACTGGTTGCGACGCGAGGTCAAGAAAACCACCGCCTCCCTGGTAAAGCGTGCGGAAATCAGCGAAACAGAACGTAAGCGATTCGAGCACATCCTTGCCAATGTACAAGACGGCGTGATCATCCTGGATGAAGAAGGCTGTATCCAGTTGCTCAATCGGGTCATGGAATCCACCTTTGAACTCAAGGACGACTTTCGCGGAAGACCGTTGATCGAAGTGATTGCCCATCCTGATGTGCATGCCCTGGTCAAACGGGCGAAACTTATCCCTTTGAAATATCATGAGATCAGTTTCGATGATGGACGCATCTTCAACGCGCAATATACTCCCATCGAAGGCGTTGGGGCGGTCATCACCATGCAGGATATCAGTTACCTGAAACAACTGGACCGCATGAAAAACGAGTTCGTGCATACCGTGTCCCACGATTTGCGCTCTCCCCTCACCTCGGTGTTGGGATATACGGAACTGGTCGAGCGCGTCGGCGCGCTCAACGAGCAACAGGTCGAGTTCCTGGACCGCATCCGCGCCAGCGTCGAGAGCATCACATCGCTCGTCAACGACCTGCTGGACCTGAGCCGGTTGGAGGCGGGCTTCGACTCGCGCCGGGAAATCCTGCACCCGGAAAACATCCTCAAGTTTGCCCTCGATACGGTCGAAAGCCAATTCCAATTGAATGACCTGTCCCTGCAAACCGAGATCAGTTCGAACTTGCCAAGCCTGCACGGCAACCCGATCCGTTTGCGCCAATTATTCGATAACCTGATTGGCAACGCCATTAAATATTCCCCGCCTGGCGGCGCGGTGAGCATTTCCCTGACCGCTGAGGCGCAACAGATCATCTTCCGAATTTCGGACCAGGGAGGGGGCATCCCGTCGCACGAACAAGCGCGCATCTTCGAAAAATTCTATCGCGCCAGCAACACACCCGAAAATGTGAACGGCTCGGGATTGGGGCTGGCAATCGTCAAATCCATTGTAGACGCATACCAGGGGCGTATCTGGGTGGAATCGACGCTGGGAAAAGGCTCCACGTTCTTTGTCGTCCTGCCTACGTAAGATAGCGGGACATTCGCGCCAAAACCATGACAACAAGGCGGTTAAATACGCCTCCGCCGGTGGAGAGCCGGCGGAGGCTTTCGCCAAAGGAGGAGACAGTGAGGAGCATCTTGGAGGTGTCTTGTTCCGTCTCCGCGCCTATAATAGCCCACAAACCGGTTTGTGTATATCGCCAAATGTCATATGTTATATGTGAGATTATTCACAAAGAGAGCGCCTTGGCAAGGAACTCCCGCATAATACGTATCCCCGTCTCCACATTTGTATAATGCCGCATCAACAAACCTGGATGCGGATTTCCACTGATCATCTTCGATACCGGGCGTCCATCCTGCGCCAGGCACAGCACCGGCTTGCCCTCTCCCAACGCAAAACCGACCTCATATCCCACCCCATGCGAAGGGACGCTGACCTCTGCGATCAACGCATCGCAGGCGCGGATCCAGGTCGTATCGCGCTCGTACACATCTTGTGGGGTTACGATCTTTTCCAGCGCAACCACCTCGCTCTCGGCCAGGTACGCAGTGGGGACTTCATGCCCGTCTTCCAACAACGCGCGCGTGAAAACCTGGTAGACAGACTCGAACTCGCGTCCGCCGGTGATCGAACAAGCAAAATAGACATTCATTTGTGAGGCAACCGTGAAAGGATGGATTGGTCTCGCGGGCGCGCTTTCACTTCCCCGCCTCCCGCGCGCATACTGTCGAGTTCGGCGCTGAAGCGCAGCCAGTCCTCCACCAAAATGACCAGGTGCGGCGTCTTATCCTTGAAAAAGAATGGCGACAGGAAAAACCGCAGCATGGCGGGCGACATGGGGTATCCATTCAAGTTGATAACCAGGGCAGTCATGGATGCCAACGGCGCAATGATCTCCCGCCGCCAGCCCGAAATACTCGCAGGGGGAAAGAGCGCCTGCATGGTGGTCGTGGTGGTGCCGCGCAAGCGCCGGTAGGAAATGTTCAAGCGCAAGAACGGCGTCACTAACCGCAAGTGATCCTTGTACGGTTTGACATAAGCGGCTTTACGGATAAGGAACAGAAACGCCGTCACTGCCAGCGCAAAAACGCCCAGCCCATACAAGGATCTCACGGCCAGTGGATTTGCCATGCCCTCCGGCCTGCGCGATAGCCCCCAGCCTAACGAAACCAGCCCCAGCGCCAGGAGCAAGGTGGCAGGCCACCAACGGTTCATCATCCGTGTATAGATGACAAGCGGATAACGACGACCAGCCCTTGCCATACGACTATCCCTCGCCCTCCTCACCAGATGAAAAAACCGCCCCGCTTCGCGCCGGAGCCTCGGCCTGCCCGCCGTTTAACTGGGCGCTCAACCGCCCGATGGCCCGTTCCAGGTGCTCGCCGCGCAGGCTGAAGGTAATATCGCCGCGCGTCTTCTCGATAATGCTGCGCGCCACATCCGTCTGACGGCGCAAGCCATTGGTGATCGCATCCGGGTAATCCATTGTGACCAGCACAGAATAGATCTCGTCCATGTAGCCGAGCAGGCGCTCCGCCTCCTCCGAGTAGCCGTGCCGCAGGATGTCCAGGATGCGCCGCCGCAACTCGCCGACGACTTCCGCCAGGCCGTTGAGGTAGGTTGCAGAGACGACCTCCAATTCCTCGGGCGAGGCAAGCGGCTGGCAACGGATCAGGGCGCAGGTGATGTTCGCCTCCACGTATTCCTTGAGCGCATCCTGGGTGTACCCGGCAAAGAACAGGTCGGGATGATCGCGCAGGCCGCTCTTCAGATTCTCGGCCAGCGCGCGCGCCTCGGCCAGGCGCGCATCCATGCTGTCCGCCTCTTCGCGGTGCACGGCGCGGATGGCCAGCGAGCAGGCGCGCGTCAGTTGGCGCGCCTGCGCCAGGGCATTGTCGCGCGCAGATGTGCGAGCGTCGAAGTCCTGGCGGATCCGTTCGGCAATTGTTTCCAGTTTTTGCATTTATCCCTGTTTCTCTTTCGGCGCTTCCGGCGGCTGGTGCGGGCGGAAGAGTTGCTCCGCCAGGGGGGAATTCCCCGGCACGTGAATCTCGCCGAAGGCAGCCTCGTAACGCGAGATGTTATCCGCCAGCGCCCGCAAAAGTAACTTGGCGCTCAAAGGAGACATCAGCACGCGCGTCTGTACGGTGGCATTTTGCTCGCCGGGGAGAAGGTGCGCAAAATCGATCACAAGATCAGCCGGGGAGTGGGCAATGCGCGCCAGGTTGGTGTAAACAATTTTCAAGCCGTCCGGGGACAGCAAAGTCGGGCCAGAAGGAGTTGGGGGAGTTGCCATACAATATTCCGGTCGAAAATATAAGGGAATGCTTACAAGGCCCTCCAGCGGGCTGACTTGTAAGCATCGATAACGAGCGAGGCTAGAAGGGGATATCATCCTCCGGCGGCAGCATATCGCCGGCGTCCATCGGGCCGCTGGCGGCAGCAGGAGTATCACCTTCCGTCCTGGAAGACAGGAAGCGTACCGCCTGGGCGCTGATTTCGAAGGACGCGCGCGCCGTGCCATCCTGCGCAGTCCAAATTCGCGGGCCGCCCGTGTTCGGGTCAGTTGTCAGACGCCCCTCCACCAGCACCATGCGCCCCTTTTTCAGGTATTGGTTGCAAGTTTCCGCCTGCTTCCCCCAAGCGGATACGCGGAACCAGATCGTTCTCTGGATGCGCTCGCCGCTGCTACTTGTAAAACCTTCATTGACCGCAACAGAAAAATTGGTTACGGCTTGCCCGGATGGGGTATAGCGCATTTCCGGGTCGCGCCCAAGGTTTCCGGCAATGATAATCGTTTGAAAACTCATTTTTCCTCCAGGGTTGGAATGGTTTGGATAGGTAATTTTCAGCCCAAATTGCTTCTTCAGGGTCGAGTGCTCCAATTTCAGCCACCAGCGTATCTAACAACTCCATGGCTTTTCTTGCTTTTTCAATCATTTGATGATGATCTTCTTCGAGTTTTTCGAAATATTTCTGGGTCCCTTCCCTGTTGGAAGGCGAGGGCAGTTGGAATGATTTGCTATGGATAACAGAATTTCTGTCCCTGATGAGGTCCTTTAGTAGTTGGAACCATTTACCTCCATGCTTGAGCTCTTTCCCCGTTACCAGCCTGGGGATGATGACCCATTTACTGATCGGATCGAGCCTGTCGAGATAATTTTTGACGTATGAGTCGCTCAAGTGACGCGCTGCATAGTCATAGATATACGCTTCGGCTGAAATCGTTGTAAATACAATTGTGACCGAAGCCAGTTTTGCTGCTTCTATTTCGAGAAGCATGATCTCATATTTGAGTTCAAGTTGCGCCATGTCATTTGGCGATTCCAATTGCGCCAGGTTATCGCGCAGGGTTTTTATGCGGGGCTCAAGACCGGCAAGTTTAGAAAAACTTTCTCTTGCTATTTCTGAGTACAAAGGAATAGATGATGTTCTTGCAGCCATTAATCAGGAATGTGGTTCAAGGCTTCTCTGCCATCCAGAGAGGACGATTGCACTCTTATTTTACCCTATCAGCCCCAGATTTGTAATTTTACGGCAAAGACTCCATTACAGCGCACAGTTGGCGCGAACAGCCATGAAGCCACTAATACCCAAAGGGCACGCTGTCTTCACTAATCTACACGAAAAAATTAGCGAAGATTAGTGGACAAGCTTCTCGACTTTGCGTTGTAATACTACGGTTCGTTGACTTTAAACCAGTCGAAGGCCAGGATGACCGGCAGGTCATCGAACGAGGCGGCGGCGATGCCCACCCTGCCGCCCGCCAACCCAAAGCGTGAGACGTCCACTTTGCGGATGATTTTGCCGTTGATGTAAACCTGGACGATATCCTCGTAACAATCCAGCCCCAGTTCGTTGACGGCACTGCCGCGCGCGATCCGGTCAGAAGCCTCGCTGCGGATGGGCGTGTAGCGGGCGATGCCTTCTGCCAGCCATTGCCCGTAGAGCAGGGCGTAGGCGCCGTCGCTGGAGAGATTGAATTCGTACCAGCCATTCTGCTCGCTGTAATGGCACACCAGTCCCATAGCGTTTGCTTCGCTGCGGGATGATTCGACCCGCGCTTCGAGATGCACAGCCTCATATTCATGTGCGCCGGAGATAGCGTACAGCCAGGTATTCGGTTCGTAGAGTTCGAAGACCAGTTTTCCATCCCGGTGAAACAAGTCCGCTTTTGCGGGATCGCCGGAAGCGTATAAGGTGGTCCAGTAAGCAGGCGCGCGCTCGAATTCTTCGGTAAAGAAACGCGGGGGAGGTTCGGGGGTGAAGGTTGGGGAAGGGGTCAGCGTTGCGGTAACGGAGGCAGGCGGGGGCGTAGGCGGGAGGCGGACGGTCGTCGCGGTGGGAGCGGGCGTCGCCGCCTGGCAGGCGGTCAAGAGGAGGAGTCCGATCAGCAGGGATCTTTGCATGGCGCATCCATGATAATTGTAGACCCTAAAGGGTATCCTTTAGGGTCTGGGAGGTGGAGATGGCGGGAATCGAACCCGCGTCCGAAAGATTCGCCCCTCGGAAATCTACGAGCGTAGCCGGTTGAAGGTTGTCGCGCAGGGCGCCTCAACTGGCGCGGACTACCCTGAGCCAGCCGCTGGTCTTTCGCGCGTGTAGCGGCGTTGCGCGCGGCACTCCGCGTTTGTCACGCCCGGGCCTGCTCCTGGCGGAGATCGGGGCAGGTGGACGCGGCCTCATCTAGGGAGGCCGACTGTTATGCGGATCGCTTATGCAGCGAGGGGCATAGCAGCATAGGAAGTGCGGTTGGCACTTAATGTTTTGCGCTGAGTTTACGAGGTCGGCGCCTCTCGGCTCGCATTCCGGGAACAGCCTCTCCCGTCGAAGCCTGTCATCCCCAAGTGGGGACTTTCCCCTTGCGGGGACTTTCCCTATACAGGGACTTCACCGATTTCAGGGAGGCTCCCCATCAATTTCATTATATCACGCCAAATCAGGATAAAATAGGGGATGATTGGTTTTGGGCGTTCCTCCAGGATGCCAGGTGTTAGAATTTGATCGAGAAGCACCTGCTATGCGCTTGCTTGAACCCGTCCTTTATGCTAGACTTTGATTACAAGGCCGAAGGATGAACTATGACCGAAAAAATTTTGATCATTGACGACGACCTCGACACCCTGCGTTTGGTTGGTTTGATGCTGCAACGCCAGGGATACCAGATTATGGCTGCCACAAACGGGAAACAGGGGTTGTCGAAGGCATTCGAAGACAGACCGGACTTGATCCTGTTGGATATTATGATGCCCGAAATGGACGGGTATGAAGTGGCCCGCCGGCTGCGCAGCAATCCGCTCACAGAGCGCACGCCGATTTTGATGTTCACGGCCAAGACGCAATTGGATGACAAGGTGGCTGGGTTCGAGGTAGGCGCGGACGATTACCTGACCAAGCCGACCCACCCGTCGGAACTACAGGCGCACGTCAAGGCGCTGCTGGCGCGCTCGGAACAAGCCCCGAAAGACATCAAGACGATGCAACATGAGCATCACGGGTACGTTATCGGTTTCATCTCTGCGCGCGGTGGGATGGGCGTTTCATCGCTGGCCGCCAACCTGGCTGCCGGCTTGTTCAAAAAGACCCAGGCCGACGTGGTCCTGGCCGAACTGACGCCGGGGCAGGGCAGCCTGGGGCTCGACCTGGGTTCTGAAGAAAACGCCGGGCTGGCTAAGTTATTATCGTTAGCGCCTCCGGAAATTACGCGCGACAAGGTGGCTGAACAACTGGTTGCCCATACAGCCGGATTCAAAATGCTGTTGGCCTCCAACCACCCGCGCGATTTCCATTTGAGTGGACAAGTGAGCCAGTATGAGAACCTGGTAGCCCGGCTCTCGACCCTGGGACGCTTCATCGTTCTGGACCTGGGGATGGGCCTGCCTCCGTTTGTGCAGCGTTTACTGCCCCTGGTCAAGGACGTGATCGTCGTTGTCGAGGGCGTACCCAACACCATCGCTCACACGAAAGCGCTGGTCGCCGACCTGGTCGAACTGGGCGCAGACAAGAACCACATCCTGGCCGTACTAAACAACCGCGTGCGCACAGACAGCCAGATGCCCTGGGCAGAAGTCCAACAGCAGTTGGGACATTCGATCTCTGCCACGCTGACGCCTGCCCCGGAACTTTTCTCGCAAGCGGTGCGCATGAAGACGCCCGCCTTGCTCTGCCAGCCCGACAGCCTGACAGCGCAGCAGGTCAACAAACTGGCAGACCTGATCGTGGAGCACGAGGCGCACGCGCAATGACCTCTTTTTCCGGCCAGACCTCCGCAAATATCGAATATGCCGCCGAATTGCTTCGTAAGTCCAGGCGGACGGTGGTTCTGACCGGGGCGGGGATTTCCACCCCCTCAGGCATTCCCGATTTCCGCTCCGAGGGGACCGGCCTGTGGTCCAGGGACGAACCGATGGAAGTGGCTTCCCTTTCCACCTTTCGCACGGATCCAGAGAAATTCTTTGCCTGGTTTCGCCCATTGGCGGCCCAAATCTTCAATGCGCAGCCCAACCCGGCCCACACAGCCCTGGCAGGGTTGGAACAGGCGGGACGCATCCACACCATCATCACCCAGAACATAGACGCGCTGCATCATAAGGCCGGTTCGAAACAAGTGATTGAGACGCACGGCACAATGCGCACACTTTCTTGCACGCAATGTTTCCACCAGGTAGAAGCGCAGGGCTATTTGAAGCCGTTCGTAGAGCAAGGCCAGTTGCCGCGCTGCCCGAAATGCGGCGGTCTCCTGAAACCGGACGTGATCCTGTTTGGCGAGCAACTGCCCCAGCGCGCCTGGTACGAAGCCCAGCGCGACAGCCGCCAGTGCGACCTGATGATCGTGGCAGGCTCCTCGCTGGAGGTGCTCCCTGTGGCCGGGCTGCCGATGCAGGCCATCGACCGCGGCGCCCACCTGATGATATTGAACAACACGCCCACATACCTCAACGTAAGGGCAGACCTTGTCTTTACAGAAGATGTCGCCGAGATCATTCCCGTAATTGCAGAGAGAACGCTACATGGCTGAAATCAAAACCGAACGCTTGGACAGTTACGTGCGCTTGATCGACATTGCGCGCGACCTCGCCTCGACCCTGGACCTGGACGTGCTGCTGGACCGCATCGTCAAAGCCGCGGCCGATATTACCTCCGCAGCAGCAGCCTCTATTTTGCTATACGACAATACCTCGCGCCAACTCTACTTCCAGGTTGCCACTAACATCGACGAACCGACCTTGCGCGGGCTGGTCGTTCCCCTGGAGGGCAGCATTGCCGGGTGGATCGTGACCAATTGCAAGCCGGTGCGCATCGATAATGCGCATAAGGACCCGCGTCACTTTGGGAATATAGAGCAGTCCACCGGCTTCCTGACCCACTCCCTGTTGGGCATTCCATTGGTCACCAAGAATAAAGTCGTGGGGGTCTTGGAGGTCTTGAACAAACACGAAGGCCAGTTTTCGACCGGCGACGAGAACCTGCTCTCGGTGTTGGGCGCGCAGGCGGCTGTCGCCATCGAGAACGCGCGTCTCTTCCAACAATCCGACCTGATCTCGGAATTCGTCCATGAACTGCGCACCCCGCTGGCGTCATTGAGCACGGCCACCTACCTGTTGCTGCGCCCGGAGATGTCGCGCGAACAGCAGGAACAGATCGTCAATAACATCCACAACGAGACCCTGCGCCTGAATTCCCTGGCGTCTTCGTTCCTCGACCTGGCGCGGCTGGAATCGGGGCGGGTGCAGTTCCGCAAATCTGCCTTCGATATCGCGGACCTGCTCTACGAATGCCGCGACGTGATGGCCTCGAAAGCCGATGAAGAGCACATCCAGATCGTCATCGAAGAGCCGGAGGGGTCCACCATGTTGGAAGCCGACCGGGACAAGATCAAGCAGGTCATCCTCAACCTGCTCAGTAACGCCATCAAGTACAACCGCCCGAACGGTTCGATCATCTTGAAGACCGAGACCAATGAGAACATCCTGCGCCTTTCGGTGCAGGATACCGGCGTGGGCATCCCGGATGACGCCCTGGCGCACGTCTTCGAGAAATTTTACCGCGTGCGTGAACACGAGACCCGCACCACTGGCACAGGGCTGGGACTTTCGATTTGCAAGCAGATCATCCAGGGACACGGTGGGGCGATCGAGATCAAGAGCAAATTGGGAGTAGGCACGAATATCGTCATCGACCTGCCGCGCACGAGCAAGACCTCGCCCCACAAAAAGGGTAAAGCGGTGTAGCGGTTTCCTTGCATGATCAACCATCCCAAACGTGAAAGAAAGGCTCTTGTTCCAGGTCTCACATGAAAGCCTTTGCAAGTGTGAGTATTCCTGCCTGCGCCAGTACCGCCCTGGTCCGACCGCCACACCGTCCCGATGCCCTTTGGGAGGACAGGCAGGTACAGGTGGAAAGGTATTGACTCTACCAGTTTCCAAGGACAAAAATGATTGTCGAAATCATTCAACTTAACGAGGGTAACATGGATATTCTCAATAACTTTGATGAGAATATATTCGATGAAAAAATTGTCCCACATAGGCTTTCTGCGGTAGTGAGTGAACAGAATCATATTATGCTTGTGGCAGTAATTGAAGGCATTGTCATTGGCCAGGTTTTGGCGATCATT
>JBMOMO010000014.1:2845-4310 GCA_049324135.1 Chloroflexota bacterium | reverse complement strand
GCGGTGAGGCTGTAACGGGTAAATTCTCCGCCCTGTTCCGCAAAACCGCTGGCGGCCACCACCACGCCGGGGTCGGTCTTCAGGTTGACTTCGTAATCGGCGGCTTCGTAGACCAGGTGCTCGCCGTAATACCAGGGATCGTGCAAGACCCAGCCCGTCCCCGCTTCGTACGGAACGATGAACGGATACCAGTTCACCAGGTTGGCCTGGCGGGCGGTATAGCCGTAGATGCGCGGGCGCTCCAGGCTGGGGTCTTGCTGCTCGGCAAAGGGCAAAACGAGCGTGTACTGCATTGCCACTGTGACGACGCTCCCCGGCGCAAGCGGCGCGGGCAGGGGGATTTCCAGTTTCTGGCCTTGCAGGGTATAGGCGCTGACGGGCGCGCCGTCCACGCCCAGGCTGGTCAGGGTGAACCCGCCGGCCCATAAGTTGGGGACGACCGCCAGCGCCAGGCTGGTGAGGGCTTCGCCGCTGTGGTTGGGGTAGAGGATGCTCTCGTCCACGCTGACGGTCTTGGCGGCGTAGTCGAGGGCGACATCGAGCGTGTACCTGGCCCGTTCCGGCGCGGGGATGGGCGTGGCTGTGGGCAGTTCGGTCGGGGGGAGGGCTGTCTCGGTCGGCGGGAGGGCGGTCGGAGGTTCAGGCGAGGCCGTCGGGGCGGGCGCGGGCGTCCCGCACGAGGCGAGGATCGCAAACAGGAAGATAAGCGGCAGGCTGTAACTTGTTTTTCGCATAGCGCTATTTTAAACCATTCCCGCGCGCATGTCTTTACAAAGGACAAACTGACAGGCGCTCCCTGCCTGGGCAGGCGGTTCGGTTTACGCCGAGGCGCTCTTCAACTTCGGCAGGAAGTTCCTCCTGAACTTTTCTACCTTCGGCGCGACCACAGCCTGGCAATAGGGCTGGGAGGGATTCCTGGCAAAGTATTCCTGGTGGTAATCCTCGGCCGGGTAGAATTTCTCTAATTTCTCGACCTGGGTGAGGATGGGATGCTCCCATATCCCCTGCGCATCCAATTCCTGGATAAGACGCATGGCAATCGTCCTTTGTTCTTCATCGTGATAGAAGATGGCCGAGCGGTATTGTGCGCCTACGTCTGCGCCCTGGCGGTTGAGGGTGGTCGGGTCGTGGATGGCAAAAAATATCTCCAGCAACTCTTTGTATGAAATGGCTCCAGGGTCGAAGGTGACTTGTACCACTTCGGCGTGCCCGGTCATGCCGGTGCAGACAGCGCGGTAGTCAGGATCATCCACATGCCCGCCCGCGTAGCCGGATTCGACGGATTGCACGCCGACTACATCGTCGAACACGGCCTCCAAGCACCAAAAACACCCGCCTGCCAGGGTAGCGATTTTTGTGTTCATCGTATCTTTTCCTTATTTACAACCAATAAGCGACCGGGAACCGGCGCGAACGCCGCGTTCCCCTTTTGCAGTGCAGGCTGAGTATACGACAAAAGTTGTCG
>JBMOMO010000014.1:0-2745 GCA_049324135.1 Chloroflexota bacterium | reverse complement strand
GCCAGGGTAGCGATTTTTGTGTTCATCGTATCTTTTCCTTATTTACAACCAATAAGCGACCGGGAACCGGCGCGAACGCCGCGTTCCCCTTTTGCAGTGCAGGCTGAGTATACGACAAAAGTTGTCGCTTGCGGTGTTCGTATCTGAGCGTAGCGCGGAATTCATTCCGCAACCAAAAGCGAAATAAATTTCGCGCTACAAATCTTCGCGGTTGTTATAGATTCTCAAGAGCAATACTCTCTAGTGCGCCGGAAACTTCCAGGTCGCATGTGTGACGTTTTGCACAAATCTGCATTACAAAATGCACTATCCCTTATCCACCCGGGGAGGGTAATATTGACAAAGTGGTATATTCGTTTATTCGTTAAAGGGAATATATGATTTCACAAACATTAGCGCAAGAAGTTTCCCAGATGGAAGCGGATCTCTGTTCGGCCTTTGCGGATCCCACGCGGATTTTGATTCTCTATGCCCTTGACGAGAGACCGCGCAATGTGACCGAGTTGACGCTCGAACTGCAAATCACCCAGCCAGCCGCCTCGCGTCATTTGAAGGTATTGAGGGATCGAGGCCTGGTGACTTCCGAACGGCAAGGAACGACAGTCACATATCACCTCAGCGACCAACGTCTGATCGAGGCGCTCGACCTGCTGCGCTCCGTGCTGCGCGACCGGATCGCGCACCGCGCCAGCCTGATGGAAGAGGCCGCTGCCTGATCTGTTCTTGAGTGGATTTTCCAATTTCTTTGTGAGGAGAAAATATGCACCACCAGAAGACCGCTTTTACTTTCCTCTTTGCTGGACTGGCGCTTGTCATCGCCGCCAGCATCTTTTTAGCGACGGCCTCGCCCGTCAGCGCGCAGTGCGGCTCGCAGGCGTCGTCCTGTAAGAATTGCCACGAAGTGCAGGCGGAAATGCCCGTCAACGCGGACGGGACAGGCTGGCACCAGTCACACGCCTTCGGCGATTTCTGCTACATCTGTCACGCGGGCAACAACCAGGCCAAGGACAAGGCCGCCGCGCACGAAGGGATGGTGGCGCCGCTGTCGGACGTTAACGCGGCCTGCCAGCAGTGCCACGTGGCAGACTTGGACGCGCGCGCCAAGGTCTACGCGGACATTTTGGGGGTGGCGGTCGGCTCGGGGTCGGGCGCGCCCGCAACGGGGTCGGGAGAAGCGGCGGCGCCCGTCAGCGCGGAGTCCGCTCCCGTTGCGTCGTCAACTTGCAACGAGATCGTGGTGGACGATCCGAACGTCGTCAACTACAAGCAAAACTATGACGCCATTGTGTTGGGCAAGAAGCCCGTCAATTGGGGCAACATGATTTTGATCGGGATGATCGGCATGATGGTGATCGGCGGCGGCGGGTTCGTTATCACGCGCGAGAAACTGGTCAACGTGAAGTTCGGCGATACGCGCAAGGTGGAAGATGAATATCCCGCGGACGTGGTGGAAATGCTGCCGAAGATCGCGGGGCTGAAGGCGGGCGCGCGCCAGTCGTTGAAGAGCGTTTTGGACAGCAAAAAAGCCGACAAGGTGCTCGACCTGATGGACGCTGTCGTGAAGAAGGATGAGGAGTAAGCCATGAAATTCGTTTTGAATTACATCCGCAAGGAAGAGTGGTCGCCGTACGTGGCGGGCGTGTTGCTGGGACTGGTGGGTATCGGAGCGGTGTGGGCGAGCGACAACCTGCTGGGCGCGTCGGGCGCGTTCGAGAACCTGGCGGGCATGATCGGGAAGTGGGTCGCGCCTGCGGCGTTCGACAACCTGTATTTCAACTTCATCATGCCGCCTGGCATTTCCTACGGCGTGCTGCTGCTGATCGGTATCTTCTTCGGCGGGATGATCGGCGCGGCCACCAGCGGCACGTTGCTGTGGGGCAAGAAGGGCGCGGCCAATTCGGACGCGCAGTGGAAGCGGGTCTTCGGCCCGCAGACCTGGAAGCGCTGGGCGCTGGCGTTCTTCGGCGCGATTGTCCTGGAATACGCCTCAGGCATTGCGGGCGGCTGTACGAGCGGACTCGCCATTTCGGGCGGCATGTTGCTGGCGCCCGCGGCGTTCCTGTTCATCATGGGCATGTTCGCTTCGGGCATCGTCACTGCCCTCATCATCTACCGCAAGAATTATTAGGAGACTGACATGACAACCGTTGTCCTTCCCCTGGTCTTCGGCGTCTTTTTCGGCTTTGCGCTGAACAAGGCGGGCTTGACCAAATATCACAAGATCGTGAACGTCTTCCGCTTCACCGACCTGGCGGTATTGAAATTCATGATGACCGCGCTGGTCGTTTCCATGAGCGGACTATACGCCCTGCGCGCCCTGGGCTGGATCGAATTCCCGAACGTGCCCGCGACCTATGTCGTTGGCAATCTCATTGGCGGGTTGATCTTCGGCGTGGGCATGGCGCTCACAGGGTACTGACCAGGCACTTGCGCCGCCGGCGGCGGCGAAGGCAAAATGGATTACATCGTCCCTGGTTTGCTCGGTTTCCTGACTGGCGCGGTGATTTACGGCCTGACCTACCAGCAGGTCTTCCCCCAGATTTCCGCACTTGCCAACTACGGCAACGCCATCATTCCCGAACTGTGGAATGTCAGCCCGTTCCTGTTCATCCTGCTCTTTACGCTGATCTCGCTCCTGCTGTTCTATTTGATCGACCGCGTGGGATGGCAGAGGAAAGAAAAATAGTGACTCGCCCTCATCCCCAGCCCTTCCCCCGCGGGGGGAAGGGAGTTCCCTCTCCCTGC
>JBMOMO010000013.1:20505-32707 GCA_049324135.1 Chloroflexota bacterium | reverse complement strand
GGCATGATGTTCACTTTGCGGTGCGGCTCTTCGCCTGCGCTCTCGGTGGTCACGTCTGGATGGTCGCGCAATTCCAGGTGGATGATGCGGCGCTCGGCGGCGGCCATCGGTTCGAGCGTCTGGCGGCGCCCGCTCTTGGCGGCTTGTTCCGCCATACGGCGCGCCATCTGGCGTAGTTGGCGTTCACGGCGGCTGCGGTAGCCTTCTACGTCCAGGTACAGTTGTACCCACTGTTCCACTTGCTTACCTACCATCAGGCTGGCGACGTATTGGAGGGCGTTCAGCGTTTCGGAGCGGCGTCCGATCAGGATGCTCAAATCGTCGCCGCGCACGTCCACATTGATTGCCTGGCGGTTCGCCCCCCCGGAATGGGGGGCGCGGTCGTTATCGTCGTAGCGCGCCGAGACCCGCGCCTGGAGGTTCATGTGCGCCAGTAGTTTGGAGACCGTCTCTTCGGTCAGGGTGAGCAGGCGGTCGCTTTCGCCTTTTGCCTGGCGGGGAGACGGGGTGGTCTCTTGGGGCTTGGGTGCGGCCTTTTTGGCGGGGACAGGCTTGGGTCCCGGTTTCGAGGCGGCGGGAGGCGTTTTGGGCGCAGGAACCGGTTCTTCGTCCGTCTTGATGGTCAGGCGGATGCGCACCTGTCGTCCACCCAGTCCAAAGAGGCCTTTGGAACCGGCATCCAGCACTTCCATGCTGACGGCCTCGGCCGGCAGGCCGAGTTGGGACAGCCCTTGTGAAAGCGCTTCTTCGACGGTGGGGGCGATGATTTCGAGGGTCGTTTTTTCGTTCATAATGTCCTCCCTGTTTCATTACTTGCCGGATGGCGGTTTGTTGCCGCCCGGGAGAAGGTTGCGCCAGTTGGCGCGCCCGGTGACTGCGTATTGGAAGATGCCGAGCAGGTTGCTGGTGATGAAGTAGACCGACAGGCCGGAGGCAAAGGTGAGCGCAAAGTAGCCCAACAGGAGCGGCATGTAGATGCTCATGGTGTTGCTCATCGCCGCCGACTGGTCGTTGGGATTGGTGCTGGCGGGCATGGTCAGTTTGGATTGGATATAGGTGGTGATGGCAACGATGACGGCCAGGGTGGGCAGGTTGAAGCCAAAAACAGGGATGAACTCGGGGCGTCCCAGGTCCATCCACAAGAAACTGCTGTTGAGCGGGATGAGGGCGGCGGCGTCGAGCGCCGGGTACAGGCTGCGGCCCAGTTTCAGCAGGTCGAGCGGCGCGGTCGCCAGGGCGCGGATGATGGCCTGGTACAGGCCGATGATGATGGGGAACTGGATCAGCGTGGGCAGGCAGGAGCCAAAGGGGTTGATGCCTTTTTCTTTGTAGATGCGCATCTGCTCCTGCGCCAGTTTTTCTTTGTCTTTGGCGTATTTCTTCTGGATGGCCTGCCACTCTTTGTCATTTTGGAGTTCTTGCATGGCCTGCGCGCCTTTCAATTGCTGGGCGTTGAGCGGCCAGGTGACGATGCGGATGACAATGGTGAAAAGGATGATGGCCCAGCCAAAGGCGCCAGGCACATTTGCCATCAGGGAATAAATCCACAACAGCAGGTTGGTAAACGGATGGATGATCAGGGTATCCCACATGGCTTCTTTCCTTACTTCTCAGGGGTAAATGACCAGACTTGCGCCCCGTTGGCGTCGTGCGCAGACAGCGCGAACTCGGCTTGCATGGGCGCAACCAGGGTGTACTCGCCGCCGGTTACAGGGACGGTATAGATGCTGCCGCCCACTTCACGCTGCCAGGCGATCTTGCCCTCGCGGTCTACGGCGTATAGCGAGCCGGACTCGGTGGCGAAGATGATGCGATCGGGCGTCGCCAGGGGGCTGCCGACCAGGGGGCCGTCCGGTTGGATGGACCAGCGTTGCTGGCCGTTGGTCTCGTAGGCGTAGAGGTTGCCTTCCAGGTCGCCAAAGTACATTGAGTCGCCATCCAGCACGGGGCCGCCCCAAACCCACCCCTGCGTGGCGGCAAAAGGCGAGGCCTGGCCGGTGGCGGGATCTACCTGCACAAGTTGGGAAGCGAAAGAACCGACGTACAACTTGCCGTCTGGGCCGATCAACGGCGAGCCGGGCGCCGCGCCGCCCAGGTCAATGGAAGGCCAGGGGGAAGCGTAGGTTTCCAGGTCAATGGCGTGGAGGTAGTGGTTCATGGATGTGACGTACACCAGTTTGCCGTCCGAGACCGGCTGCGACCAGAGCGGGCCGCCCAGTTCGATCTGTTCGAGCGCCTTTTTGGTCGCCAGGCCGTCTTCCAGTTCGAGGACGTACAGGGTTCCATCCGTGTTGGCGGCAAATACCTTGTCCTCCAGCACCAGCGCGCCCGCGATCCAACGGTCTTTGGCGTCCGAAAAGATCCATTTTTCCATGGGAGCGTTGGTTTCCGGGTCTATGCGATTGGGGTCGAGCGCCACCAGGCGGTGGTCCGTGCCGGCCGAGCCGATGATAATGGAGCCATCTGGGGCAAGCACCGGCTGGGCAATGAACTGGATGCCGTTGCTGGCTTTGGCCGGGTAGCGCCAGATCTCCTTGCCGTCGCTGAGGCGGATGGCGTACAGGTGCGCCCCGGAGGCCAGGTAAGCCGTCTCGCCGTCGCTGGCCAGTCCCGGCCAACTATTGACGAGCGTGGCGCCGCTGCAAGCGCTCAACCAGAGCGCGGCAAGGATAACGACAAGCAAAAGTAGGAAATGCTTGGATTTCATCGAGAAAATTTTCTCCTAGGGAACAGGGTCATAGCCGCCAGGGTTGAATGGGTTGCATCGCAAGACCCTCCAGGCAGCCATCAGCGCGCCCCTGGTAGCGCCATGCTTGTAGATGGCCTGGTAGCCGTAATGGGAACAGGAGGGGTAGAAGCGGCATGTGCCTTCTGGCAACCCACGCGCGATGGTCTTTTGGTAGAAGCGGATGATCGCCAACAACGCCAGGCGCGGCCAGTTTCCCGGCTTGCGCGGCAGGTCGCGCAGGCGCGGCTCATTTGGGTAGTCTTTCGGGAGGTAGAACTCAGGTTTCATGTGGGGCAGGGAGCAGTTGCGCGCGGCGCAGCAGGCCGGCCAACGCCTGGTGGATTTCAGGAAGGGACGCCAGCGGCAAGGTCGGGCGGGCGATCAGGACCACATCCCAACCGGGCAGCAACGCAGGCAGGAAGGGGCGCATCGCTTCGCGCAAGAGACGCTTGCTCCGGTTTCGTTGGACCGCGCCGCCTACCGAGCGTCCTGCCGTTACCCCAACGCGCACCCTGGGTGTTTCGCTCGCATGTACTGTCAACACAACCAGCGGGTGTGCATACGATTTTCCTGTGCGGCGCACCCGCTTGAAATCAATGGATCGGGTCAGGCGGAATTTTCGCTGCACCCGCGCCTCAACATGCCAACTGTTTATTCTGTTTCAAAACACCATGCAGGGAGAAAGACGCCGCCTGGCGGCCCGCGCCAGAAGCGATCCTACCACCGCACCCGCTTGACATGCTGGTTGGCTGTAACGGCCAACTTATAGCGACCGCGCAGGCGACGGCGTTTGAGCACCGCCCGGCCGTCAGCGCTGGCCATGCGGGCGCGGAATCCATGCACGCGCACGCGGCGGCGGATCTTGGGTTGATACGTTCGTTTTGTCATGAACTTTCCTCACACAAAGAGATAATTGCCATTCCCGACTCTTGGGAACGAAACAGGCTGTTTAGACTGGCACGCTATTATACCGTAACGCTTTTTATTGGTCAAACAACGATTTGTTCACCTGCTTTTTTGCGGGCGCGAGCAATTCTGCCAGTTGGCGCGCGCCCTCCGGGTCGGTGATCGCCAGCACCTCGTCGTCTTGTTGGAAGGCGCTGTCGCCGCGCGGCAGGGTGACTTTGCCTTTGCGGATGATGGCCGCGATCACGCATTGGTCTGGCAGCCCCAGGTCTTTGATGGGGACGCCGATGGCCTTTGCGCCAACCGGCACTTTTTCTTCGACCAGCGAATACCGCCCGCGCCGCAGTTTGAGCAGGGTCATCATATCACCCATGGACATTTCTTCCTGGATCAGGTGGGCGAACACATTGGCCTGGTTGAGGGCCACATCCACGTGGAAGTTGTCGTTGAACAGCCAGGCGTTGCGCGGGTTGTTGACGCGCGCAATGGTACGCGGCACGTTGAACATCTTGCGGCTCAAGAAACACAGCGTCAGGTTTACAGTATCGTCCGATGTACAGGCTGCCATGACGTTGGCTTCATGGATGCCAGCCAGTTCCAGCACCGAGGGGTTGGCTACGTTGCCTTCATAGATTACTTCTGTCGGTAGTTCCTGGTGCAACCGGGCAAGCAATTCACGGCGATGCTCCACCAGGCGTACTTTATGGCCTTCGGAGAGAAGCAGGGAGGCCAATTGCGCGCCGGTGCGGCCGCCTCCAGCGATGATTACGAACATCTCAAACCTCCTTATCGGAATCCAGGCAATTTCGCAAGGTTTGGATGCCGTCGAACGTTGCGCTGACGTTGAGCAGGTCGCCCTCGTCCAGGATGATTTCGGGGGAGGGCAACAGGGCGCGGCCGGCGCGCGTCAGGGCAACCGGCAGGCAGCCCGGGGCGTCGCGCATCAGGTCGCCCAACGGCTTCGCATTCCAGCAAGCCGGGATGCGCATTTCATAGACCTCGATCTCGCCGTTGCCGGCTGAAAACACGGTGCGGAAGGCCGAATCGACCAACAACTCTTGGATGCGCTGCGCGCCCCAACTGGGGGAACTGACCATCTGCAGGCCAAAGACCTCCATGACGGGGCGCATGGCAGGGTCGTAGTTGCGCGCGATAACGATCGGCACTTTATAGATTTCGCGCGCCATGTGCGCCGTGACCGCGTTGCGCGTATCCGAATTCGTGACGCTTGCCAGGCCGTCGGCTTCGGCGATCCCGGCGCGGTCCAGCACCCCCTCGGTGAGCGCGTCCCCTTCCAGGGTGCGGCCGCGAAAGGCCGGATCGAGCGTCTCGAAGGCTTCGCGGTTGGAATCGACTACGGTCACTTTGTGGCCGTTCTTGAACAGGCGGAAGGCCAGTTCAGAGCCGACCCGTCCGCACCCGATCACAATAAAATTCATGGGAATCCTCCTTACAAGGACAATCCTGGCGTCAGGGAACCTGGTAGGGCACGTTGGTAATCACCACGCCCGGCTTGGATAATAACTCGCTGCGCAGCAGGCTGGCGGTGCGCATGTGCAGGAAGTTGTGCCAGCGCTTGGACGGCACGAACTCAGGCACGATGATCGTAATCGTCTCGTTCGGTTGCCGTTGGGCGATGATCTCTTCCAGGTAAACCAGCAAGGGTTCCACAAACAGCCGGTAGGGAGAATCCACGATCACCAGGCGCGTGCCTTCGCCCCAGGTCTCCCATTTTTTCTGCACTTTTTCGGTCTCGGCTGGTTCAATCGAAACGTGGACGGCGGTCACATCATCGGAAAGCAGGCGCGCGTAACGCAGCGCCGCCAGAGAACCCTGGTGGACGCCGCTGACCGGCAGGATCACACGGTGACGAGTGGCCTGCGGAGGCGCTCCCCCAAATTTTTCCAGCGAGAGGCGCCCGGCCAGGCCGTGGTAATGGCGGTGAATAAGCAGGAATATACTGATCAAAATTGGCAAAAGGATAAGCACTACCCAAGCGCCGTCTTGGAATTTTGTCACTGCAAAAACACCCATGACAATCGCAGTGCACACCGCGCCAAAACCATTGACAAGCATTTTGAATTGCCAGTTTTGCTCATACCGCAAGACGGAACCGGCCTCTGCCAATTCCTTGCCAGTCTCGATGTGGCCGATTTTCCACCAGCGACGCGCCATGCCTGCCTGTGATAAAGTGAAGGACAGGAATACGCCAATTGCGTAGAGCGGGATGAGGCGCGATACGCTGGCCTGGAAAACGATTATCAGCAAAGAAGCAATGATAGCCAGTGAGACGATACCGTAAGAGTAAACCAGGCGGCTTCCACGGTAAGTCAATTGGCGGGGAAGCAGACCGTCTTTGGCTGCCAGGGCGCTCAAGCGAGGAAAATCTGCAAAAGCAGTGTTGGCCGCCATAATGAGAATCACCGTAGTGGCAGAGATCACTGCCAGGTAGACCGCCCCTCGACTGTCGAACACTGTGCGCGCCAGTTGCGAGATGACTGTCTCCTCCTCGGATGGGACTACATGAATTTGGCCGCTGATATATGAAATTCCAAGAAAAAGGGAACTCAAGATCAACGCCATCCAAATCAGGGTGATAGCAGCGTTCTTGCTGCGCGGTTCTTTGAAGGCGGTAATGCCATTGGAAATTGCTTCGATGCCGGTCAATGCGGCAGTGCCGCTGGAGAAAGCATGCAAGATCAAGAACGGCGTGATGACGGAAATCGTTTTAGCAATCTCGATTTCCGGTGGGTCAACAACTGCGCCAAGCGTCCCGGTTAAGGAACGAAACAGTCCCAGCCCAACGGTGATAAACATCATAACCACGAAAAAGTAGGTTGGTACTGCAAAGGCTGTCCCCGATTCCTTCACACCGCGTAAATTGATGAGCATTATGAACAGGACCGCCGCAACTGCCAGGAGCACGCGATACGGGTAGATTGTGGGGTATGCTGAGGTAATCTGCGCTACGCCCGATGAAATGGATACAGACACGGTAAGCACATAATCTGTCAGCAAAGCCGCTCCGGCCATCTGGGCGGGCAATTCACCCAGGTTATCGCGGGCAACAATGTACGCGCCGCCGCCGTCGGGATAGGCATGAATGGTTTGTTGGTACGATACAGCAACAATTGCCAGCAAGATGACAATTGCAATCGATATGGGAAATACATAGCCAAACGCCACCGTGCCGGCCGCCGCCAGGATGACCAGGATCTCCTGCGTGGCATACGCAGTGGACGAGAGCGCATCCGAGGCGAACACGGCCAGGCCGATGGCTTTGCCGATCGTCTGGTGCGGGGCGTCGGCGGTGGAGAGCGGGCGGCCGATCAGCCAGTGGTCGAGCGAACGCGGCGGCGTATAACTTGCCTCGCGGCGCATGATAGATGACGAGGTGGGCTCGTTGGGCGTCAACATAGAACGTTCACACTTTCTCTACAACAGATCATTAAAAGCACAAAAACACGCCCCCGCGCAGCGAGAGCGAGGGCGTATTATAAACCAATTTTGCCGCCTATGAGGTCTCGCCCTGCCTGGGTTGCCTGAGCGGGACCTGGAGGTGGAAGGTGCTTCCCTTGCCTTCGACGCTGTCGGCCCACACGCGCCCGCCATGCCGTTCAGCAATCGAGCGGACGATGGCCAGGCCGAGTCCCGTTCCGTGCTGGGCGCGGGCCGCGCGCGATTTGCCGCGGTAGAATCGTTCGAACAGGCGCGTCATATCGTCGGCGCTGATGCCAATGCCGGTATCCTGGACTTCGATGAGCAGGTCTGTCGAGGCGGCGCCCACGCGCAGGAAAACCTGTCCACCCTGGGGGGTGTATTTAATGGCGTTCTCTACCAGGTTGTAGATGGCCTGGTGGAAGAGGGCAGGATCGGCTTCGATATGAGGCGGCAGGTCCTTCGGCAGTTCCAGGCTCAAGCCAACTTCTTTTTGGCTGGCCTGGGTCTGGAGCGTCCCAACGACGCGCTCTAATACGTCCAGCACCAATACCGGCTCGACTTGCAAGTCCACGCCCAGTTCGATCCGCCCGAGGTCGAGCAGGTTGTTGACCAGGCGCGCCATGTTTTCCACGCCCATGATGATCTTGCGCACGTAGCCCTGCTGTTGGTCGTTCAGCGGCCCGACCATGTCCAGCATGGTCACGTAACCGCGCATCAGGGTGAGGGGCGAGCGCAGGTCGTGGCTGACCGTGGAAACGAACTCGGATTTGAGCGTGTCCAGTTGCTTGAAGTGCGTCACGTCGCGCATGATGCACACCCGTCCTACCGGGCGCCCATCGGCCAGCACGGAGGAGGCTGTGGCCAGGTACGTGCGCCCATCCGGCAGGTTGACTTCGACGGATTGCCTTTCCCCGGCGGCGCGCAGCAGGTCGAGCAATGGCTGTTGTTGGATCACGCCTTGCATGGGGCGTCCTTCGCTCTTCCCCAGCCGGGAGCCCATCGCTTGCTCTGCGGCGGTGTTCGCCAGGATGAGGTGATCTTTGGTGTCTGTGACCAGCACCGGGTCGGGGGTAGAGTCGAGGATGGCTTCCAACTGGCGGCGGCCGACTTCTACGCTCAGGAACAAGCGCGCGTTGGCGGCTGCCAGGGCGGCCTGCCCGGCCAGGGTCGAAAGGAAGCGTTCTTCTCCCTCCGAGAACTTGTGGGGCGTTTCATATCCAACCCACAGGACGCCATAGTAGCGGTTCTTGTGCCGCAAGGCCACCGCCGCCAGGGAGGCGGGCTGCGGGAGATGCGCGTCCAGTTGCAGGTTGCGCGCGCGCGGGATGTTTTCCAGCAGGACGGGTTTGTCCTGTCCCTCTGCCAGTTTCAGCATCTGGTCGTCCAGGTGCGCGTACAGGCCGGGCGTCCCGCCGGCCGAGAAGCGGGTGGGCGATTCCACCGGGGAATCGGGCAGCAGCGCAGGGGAAAGCGCCACGCGGGAGACCCTGGCCCCGCCCACCAGCGCCGCCTCCAGCACCGGTTGGACCGCCTCTTTTATCTCTAAGGTAGACGCCACGCCGCGGCTGACGACCAGCAGCCTGTTCAGTTCCTCCAGGCGCGCTTGCAACGAGACGCGCATTTGCTCAAAAGAGCGTCCCAACTGGCCGACCTCGTCCTCGCCGCTGATTTGCAGCGGGCGGTCAAGTTGTCCTTGCGCGATGCGGTCGGCTTCTACGGCCAGGTTTTGCAGGTGGCGCGTCACGCCCCGCAGGCTGACCTGCAAAAGCACCAGCGCAAACACGGCCAGGCCAACGATCATCATAGAGAGCGGCAGGGCAATGTCGAGCGCCAGTTGTTGCGTCTCCTGGGCCGGGATGGCCAGCACGATGGCCCACGAGCGACCAGGCACGCGCTGGTAATACACCATCTGGCGCGTGCCGTCCGGGGCGGTCTCATCGTAGAACAGCGACTGCTCGCCGGCCTGCCCGCTATAGCGCGTCATGATCTGGTTGGCGTCGGTGTGATACAGGATGGCGCCGTTATCGTCCAACAGGATGCCAGCGCCATTCGTCTGCGCCATGTCCCCCAGGCTGCGGATGAGAGGCTGGGTCAACGGGTTGATGCCCAGGTCAGTGCGGGCCAGCAGGATGCGCTGGGTCTGCCCGGCGTTTTCGACAGCCACAATGAACGAAAGCCGTCCCACGCCCCCGGGCGCGGCCGGCGGGATGGTGTAGATCTGGGTCGGTACATCGCTCATGGCAAACAACAGGCCGGCGTCTTCTTCGGGAAACAGGGTAAACGCTGCGCAGGCCTCGGCCGGGTAACATCCGAGCAGGCCGCGGTTGGCGCTATCCAGGACGAAGGCCTGGTCGAAGTAGGGGACCATCTGGATCTGCTGTCCCAGCAGGGACGAAAGTTCCGGGTCCACCGCCTCCAGCAGGCGCGGGTTGGCAGCGATCTGCTCGGCCAGGTTCTGCCCGGTCTCCAGGAAGAATGGCACGCTTTGCGAGGCCATCTCGGCCGTGCTGCGCAGGCGGTCTTGCAACATCCGGCGGGCGGCGTTCCCGGCTACGATCCAGTCGCCGATCAGTAATGCGATTAACAACAGCAGCACGAACCCCCCCGTGCTGAATAAGAAACGCTTTTCAAGACTGCGTTCGGCCGGGGAGGGCTGCGCCTCGCGCTGGCTACCCCACAGCGACGGCAAAACCAACGCCAGCGCTTGCGTCGTCAACCCGGCAACCAGCATCTCACCTGCAAACGCCAGGGTAACAGCGCCGGCGTTGCTCAACGCATAGTCCAGCCTGACGGTCGCCTCGCCAGGGATGGTGAAATACGCCCCCAGCACGTACAACACCGCCCGCAACGGGATCAGCCCAAACGCGGCTACCACTGGCTGCCGCCATACCCGGAACAGCGTCGTCCGGTAGCGCTGGCGGACGCTGGCGGAGAACACCATTCCCAGCAACGCCATTTCGAGCAGCGTAAATAAGTTGTGCGTGTCCCACAGGCCGCGCAGCAAACCGGTCAGCCCGCCCAGCAGGGCCGCCCCCACTGGCCCCAAGAGCCCGCCTCCCAGCGTCCAGGAAATGCCCGCCAACGGCAACAGCGCCGCCCCGAACTGGTCGGTGGGGACGCCGGGCGGGGGCAGCGCCGCGCTCGAAGAAAGCCGGAACCCGACCGACAAAACTGCCAGGGGAGTGAACACCAACAGGCCGAAGAAAATCCCCCACTCGCGTCCTTTCCAGACATTTTGGGAGACGCGCCAGAGATACAAGCCATACCCGCACAACCCGCCCAAGAACAACCATACCACCCAGCCAAAAGGGGTCGGCAGCGTCAGGTAGGGTAATGTCTCCAGGATTGGGCTTAGGAAGGACATCATTATTCTCTGAATTATAGCCGTAAAGCAGGCGCTTAAAGTTGCCGATTACTGACAGTTCTGTAAGCCCTGGGATACGCTGTGGGCGGCAGACTGATTAATACTACCATAGCCTGGCGGCTTCCCGCCGCATCCATTCCCGACGACTTGCCTGCTTGCTGAGTCGAGAAGCCTCTCCCTGCCCCGGCATGACCGACGCGCGCCGCGCTTCATCGGCCGGTTTCGGATGGCGGGAAAGCGCCACAAAGTGGTATGGCTGAGTCAGCATACACGCCTCGGTATTCCTCCGGCAGCAGGCCGGCTACGTGGCGCATGACCAGGTCGGCGTTGCGCTGGCGGGCTGCGCGTCGTTCCGCGCCTTTCCCGGTGACAGGCGGTAATGTGAAAGGCCGACCTATGCGCATTTCGAGGCGCGGCCTTTCGCCGCGCCTGGCGCGCTGCCAGAAGTCATCGGTCGTGCCTACCAGCCCGGCCGGTACGACCGGTACGCCGGTCTCTTCGATGAGATAGGCGATGCCTGGAAAGGCGCGCCGCATGGACGCGACATGCGAGCGCCCGCCCTCGGGGGCGATCAGCATGGGGCGCCCGGCGCGGATGGCCGCAACAGCGCGCCGTAACAGGGCGCGGTCGAACGCGCCGCGATGCACCGGCAGGACGCCGTACAACCTCACCAACTGTCCCTGCCCGGGGCGCTCGAACACGTCCGATGCGCCGATGATTTCCAACGCCTCCGGCCAGAAGGCGGCCGCCAGGGGCGGGTCGAACAGGGAGATGTGGTTGATGGCTACTACGTACGGTTGGCCGCGCGGGACATTCTCCTTACCGGTCACTTTCACGCGCCCCAGGATGCGGAAGATCAGCCGGAAGACGGCCCGCAACGCCGGGCGGGATAATCGAAAGCGGAGGGGGACGCGGTAGGGTTCGTCCATAGGCAAACTTCCCACACGATTTGGGCAGGTCAAAGACCTGCCCTACGTTTTACACAACGCCAGCGACTTTTGGAAGACCTGGTCGGCGTTCAGGTTGTCGGAATCCAGGATAACGGCGTCGTCGGCTGCTTTTAACGGCGCCAGGTCGCGGGTGGAGTCGATGCGGTCGCGCGCGATGACTTTGGCGAGGATCTCGTCGTAGTCCGCCTGCTCGCCGCGCGCGATGAGTTCGTCATAGCGCCGGCGGGCGCGTTCCTCGGCGGAGGCGTCCAGGTAGATCTTCAGGTCGGCCTCGGATAATACGACCGTGCCGATGTCGCGCCCGACCATGACCACCCGCCCGCGCAGGCCGATGCGGCGCTGTTGGGCGGTAAGCGCGCGGCGCACGCCCGCATACGCCGAAACGACCGAGACGTTGGCGTCCACTTCGGGGCGGCGTGTTTGCCAGGTGATGTCCTGCCCTTCGACGCGCACGTCGCAGGCGCGGCCATCCGTTTGGGACGGCGGCAGCACATCGATCGGCGTGGACTCGGCCAATGCCGTGATGGCGGCCTCGTCTTGCATGTCCAGGCCGCGCTGCAAAGCCAGCCAGGTGACGGCGCGGTACATGACGCCGGTATCGAAGAACAGGAAGCCCAGGGCGTCGGCCAGGCGCTTGCCCAGGGTGGATTTGCCCGAGGCTGCCGGGCCGTCTATGGCAATGATGGAGGGAGGTCGAGTTTTTGACACGGGTTCTATTGTTCTTCAGGAGAGATCATTTGTTCATGTGCTGTCAAGTTTGTGCCGCACAAACTCGCGGACGTAGCCAGCGGCTTTCATCGCTTCTTCCCCTAA
>JBMOMO010000013.1:0-20405 GCA_049324135.1 Chloroflexota bacterium | reverse complement strand
CTTCAACTCTCCTTTTGGCGTTTCCATCACAACCAGCAAGTCTACATCGCTCGATGGATTTGGTTTTCCATAGGCATAAGACCCAAACAGGACGATCTCTTCGGGCTGGAATTTTTCGGCAATATGCTTTACTACAGCCCGAATCGTCCTCCGGGGAACGGGTTTGTCCAGGGATGGGCTAAAAACAGAAAGGGTTGCCATTTTTACCTTGCTTTCGATTTTAATTCATCTTCTCGCTTTGGGCGAAGCAGTTCCCCGCTTCAGGGTAGGCTGGGGTGCGCGTCAGGGAACAAATCTGCCCGCACCCAAACGATCACGATGTCCGAGTCGTAGGGCAGTTTCCGGAACACAGACCAGCGGATCCAATCGTTTGTGGTCAGGATATCCCAGGAGGGCGCCTGCCGCCAGGCAAAATCCTGGCCTCGGTAAGCGTTGGGGATTTCCAGGCTTTCTTGCTCGGCAGTAATCACGATGGCGGGCGTTTGCTGCGCAGCCAGCGCGGTCACAGATTGAACGTTGTGTTCGCGCAGCAACCAGGCCAGGGACGGGGAATCCAGGCCTGAGAGGATCACTTCCTGCGCTTGCCCGTCCCCGGCGCTCCACTCGGACAGTTCGTTTACGGCGGCGAGCAGCAGGTCCGCCTGGGCGGGACGGTCAGCGGGCTGCCATAATTCCCAGCCATCCGGCGTGCGCAGGCCGGTAGCGCCCCAGGCCATGCCCAGGGCGTATATTCCCAGGGCGGTTGCCAGCCCCCACACGGACGCCAGCCGCGCGATCCGCGCCGACCAACCCAGCGCCACCAACAATACGCTGACCACCAGCAGGAGCAGTACGCTGCCCAGCAACAGGTAGCGCGTGGGCGGCAGGTTTTCCAAAATGATTTTGCCGCCAAATTGGATGCCATTGGTCATGGCGTTGGCCGGGTTGTACGGGTCGAGCGCGATGCTGGTGTAGTTCAGCCAGGCAAAGGCCAGGAAAAGCGCCACCAATAGGCCCATGCCGATCGCTTCGCGGCGTTCCTCGGGGAAGATGCGCAAGTGGTTCGAGAGTTCCAGGGCTGCCAGCGCCCACAACGGGATCAACGCCCAGGCCAGGTCGCCCACTTGCCGCGCGGGGTAGAGCAACGCCAGGAGCAGGGCGACGCCGAACCACAAGCCCAGGCGGATGTAGCGCCGCCGTCCCTGCCACGCGCCGCGCAGGATGGCAACCAGCCCGAAAACGACCGCCAGGGGTTGGTAGATGACCAGCGCAAACAACATACGCTTGACAGGGACGCCGGGAGCCCCCCCCCAGCCGCCCAGCCAGGCAGGCAGGGATGACAGCCAGGCGCTCGATCCATTGGGCGACAGGAAGAGCAGCGTCCCGCCCAGCAGGATGGTCGCGCCGCCGGCGATCAGCGCTGATTTCAGGTCGCTGCGCCGCGTCGGGACTTCCCCCGGGGTTGCTTCCGTTATAGGGGGCGTTTCGCTTGTCGAGGCAGTGGAACGCGGTCGAGAGATCTGTCCTAGCCCCCCGGCCAGTCCCATGCCCAACAGTCCCGGCCAGAGCGCCGGGCCGGAGAGCAGCGCCAACCCGGCCAGGGCGCCGGCCATGCGCGGCTGTCCCTTCCACCAGGAGGCCCAGGCCAGCAGGGTGAAGGCCAGGGCGGGCATCGGGCTTCCCGCCTGGCGCGAGAGGGCGACCAGTCCCGGGTCGAGGGCCAGGAAGAAGGCCAGGAGCAGGCCGGGGGCCGGTTTGAGGCGGTCACGGAACAGGAAGGGCAGGGCAACCAGCAGGCTGCCGGTCAAGGCCGGGAGGAGGCGCGCCAGGAAGTTCGTCGCCCCAAAAAGGAAGAACAGCGAGCCGGTCGGCAGGACGTAGGCAGGTTGCGGACCGAGCAGGGGGCGCGTCCCTTGCGCCAGGTGGAGCGCCTGCAAAGCCCATTCGGCTTCGGCGTCGCCCAGGGGCAGCGCGCCCAGCCCGGCAAAGCGGAATGCGGCGGCTAATGAAAAGGCAAGACCATACAGCCAGGTTTCACTTCTGTTGGCGACTTTCATGCGTTTTGTATCCCTTATCCTCTTCTCGTCAAACAGGCCGGACAAGTACAATGTCGGTTGTAAGTTTGCTTATGGATCAGACCGCAGATGACGTCATCCTTCTGGTCAAAACGGCTTTCTATTGTGTTGAAATATGTCAGGTCATTTGCATTGTAACGGCGAAAAACCGCGTAAGCAACGTGGTCAGCAAGTTGAATGTTTCGTGATGCTCGTGAGTCGATGAACATTGGCACTTCACAGATACTCGTTGTATAACTTCCCCACCGGTTTCCAGATTGCCGGATTTGCGCAGCCAGTTTTTGGAGGCCTGTTTCGTAAGAGCTCTTATCGATGATAACCAGGCCTCGTTGGGGACTCCCCTCTGCAGAGATTCTTTGCAAGTACAAGTCGAAGCGGCTGCTGATTTCCTCGTAAGCCTTTATCACAGGATCCTCGGTAGGAAATGAAGCCCGATGAATGGCGCAAGCAAAAAGTGTAACGTCAGGATATGCCTTTTCCAAGATGCGCAATATATTATTGATGATTGCGCTTCTCTGTGTACGATCTTTGAAGTTTTTCCAGGGATGTTCCGCTCCCCGGAAAATTTCTGCTGCGTGAAATTCGATACCGCCAGGGTTATCCTTGTCAATTTCGAGAGCAATTTGTTCGATTTTGTGGGAAAGCCATCTGGCGCTTGCTTCTGGAACGCTTACTCCCCCAAGAACAAAATATTGTTCGTTTTTATTTCCGGACGAGCCAGAATCATCTAAATAGAGTAAGTGCATAATTGTCCCTCCGCTTTGATATTAATCCGGCAGTATAATAAAAGAAATGCAGCCGGGTAATAACCGTAGTTATTAATGGACCGCACCAATGCAGCCCACCCGACCGCAAACTCAGTATACGCATAAAAGGGGATAATGTCAAGAAACATTTGTTCTTCCCTATGGCGACTCGTAAACCGTCACATTTCCATCTTGGAAGGCCACTCGCAGGTATTGGGTGAATTTATCTTCCTGCAACGGCTCGACCCGTTCCAGGTCGCCGACGTAGACGTAGCGGATGTTGTAGCGTTCCAGAATGTCACTCGCCGTTTGCCAGTCGTTGGTGGCGTAGAGCGTCTTGATGTCGGCCTCGCGCGCGCCTTGTATGGAGAACGTGCCGCGCCACTGGTACTCGTGGAACGGCCAGCCCAGGACGGCGGGCAAGCCGGTGTATACCGCAACGCGCCCGTAGCCGCTGTAACTGCCGCCTATGGCCTCCGCAACCACCCCATCTGGCGCGGTTTGCAGCCAGCGCAGGGCGGCGGCTTCATCGGGGTTGTTGTCTGCGACGATGTCGAAGTAGTCGAGCGTCCACAGGGAGTCGAGTTCCTGGCGGGACTCTTCGCGCAGGGATTCAGTCTCGCTGATGCGAATCTCGTTCCACAGGGATAAGGCGCGCTCCAGGCGGAAGTCGCCGGTCCGGTTTGGGAGGCTGTAAAGGGGATAGGCCAATCCAACTGCAATGAGCAGTAGGAGCGCAACATCGAAGACAACCGCCCACGCGCCGCGTAAGGTCTGCAACAAAATGCCTACCCCAAAGGCAGCCGCGATGCTCCATAAGATCCAGGCCTGGTAGTAGAACTTGAAAATGGTGTTGATGCGCGTGCCGAACAGGTCGCGCAGGTACAGGAATTCGGGGCCAATGACCAGCAGCGCGCCAAGCGCGATCATCAGGAGGGTGAATGTTGTGGGGCGCGCAGGATGCGCGTCTGCGCGAGGGGCGCCTTCGAGCGCGGTTTCGTCGCTTGCCTTCCGCCCCCCGAATAAGAACGCCAGCGACGGGGTCAGGAGCGCCAACAGGGTTAGCAGGCCGCCGAGCGAGGCCAGCCGTTTCTGCGTGGCGGCCTCGAACACCGCCGCCAGGTTGGGCAGGTTCTGTTCTTGCAGGAAAAGTATACCCGTTTCGGGCGAGGCCAGCGCAATGCCCCAGCCCAACAGCCAGGCAAGTCCCCACAGCAGGAGCGCCAGGCCAAGCGAGAAACCCAACGCCAGGCGCCAATTGGCGGCAGGTCGTTCCGCGCGCCAGAGACAGACCAGGTACGCAAACAGGGGCAGCCACAGCGTCCCAAACATCACCCACAGGTGCGCCCCGCGAGTGGGATAGACCAGGTTCGGCAGGATTCCGCCCAATTGTGAGGAAAAACCGAGATAGAACGGCAGGTAGAGCAGGAACGACAAGATGGCAAGCGGCAGGCCGAAGGTGAGCGCCTCCTCGCCTCTTTCCCAGCCCCAGCCGGCCTCCGCGACCCGGGCCAGGATGTATGCCCCCAGCGCCAGCGCCGCCGCGATGAGGATATCCCAGGTATTCAGGAAGGCCAGCCCGCCCAGCGCCAGCGCCGTGGACAGCAGGCCGATTTTCGAGATGTAGAGCGAAAACCCGAACAGGTTGGTATGTTCCCGCCAGCCGCCCAGGTAAATATGCAGGGCGACGCCAATTGCCAACAAGCCAAAGGGAATCGCCAGCACGTGCGGATGCAAGTCGGCGTGCAGGAAGGAGAAAAAGGGAAATTCGTCGATGACCTCTTTGAAGCCGCCGTTCAGGTCATAATCCTGTACGATGCGCGAGGCGCGCCACCACCACAGGTAGCGTTCCGGCGCCCAGCCCAGCGGTTGGAGGGGAGGTTGGCTCAGGTCTTTGACATCCAGCCAGGCCCAAAAAGTGGAGGTCGCTTCGACGTCCGCGCCAAACTTCCAGAACAGGCCGCGCCGGTGTAGGAGTTCGAGGAAGCCTTCGACGTTGGAGATGAGCAGCAGGAAGAGGGGAGCGTAGAAGGCGTATCGCGTGTTACGTTTTGCGTAATGCGTAATGCGTAATGCGTAATCCGTAATCGGTGATGTGTGGTTGTTTGCGTTCTGGGGCTGTCGCAGCGCGAGCAGGTTATAGAGGATGCCATACGCGCCGATTGCGCTGAGACCGAAGATGAGCGCCGTCATCAAGTTGTGCGCGGCGCTGCCGGGCGTACCGGTCAGTTTGGCGAACATGGCAGTCATAATGTAGCCAAAGTGATAATATGAAATGGCGTAGCCAGAGAGCCAGCCGTCGCGCGGCGGGAAGGTTGGTGAGCGCAGGATGGAATTGATGAACATCAACTCCATGGGTTTCTCGGCGCTGGTCAACTCCGGGTTGCTGGCGCGCACGAAGGCCAGGAAGGCAAAGGCAGCCAGGAACAGGACCTCGACGTTGATGATGAGGCGGAGGTTGGATTTGAGCCAGGGGAGGATTTCGGATTTGCGATTTGCGATTTGCGATTTTGGATGGCGTTTGATTGCCCAGAGACTGATGATCGCCAAAACCAGCAGGCCGAACAACAGGCCGCCCAGGTCGTTTTGCGAGAGTCCCAGCGATGTGAACATCCAGAAGACGTACCCCCAGAGGAGCAGGCCAATCGTCCGCGAGAAGGCATAGGCGCGGTCAGGGAGCGCCGGGAACAGCCGCCGGGCGATGGGAAAAGCCAGCCAGCCAAGCAAGGTGATTACCAGGTACCAGGAGATGAACCAGGGCATATCAGACCAGTTCCTTGACCATGCGATGATAGCCAGCGTGCGCTTCTCCCCCTGCGCCGGGATAGGTCTTGGTCATAACCACGCGATACCCAAAGCGCTCGTACAACCGCTGCGCTGCTGGATTTTCGATGTCAACGATCAGGGAACACTTTTTCAGCCCAAACTCCCTGGCCCTTTTTTCGGCATGTTCGAGAAGCGCAGAGCCGATCCCACGTCCCTGGAAATCGGGGAAAGTCGCCAGGTTTGCGAGATAATATTCGTCATGGTAGGTTTCCACGCCGTTGGCAATGGACAGGGCGCGCACGGATAAACGCATCACGTCCCACAGGCCGCATAACCGCAACAAACCAAACCCAATGCCCAGTTCGCGGCGATGGAACTGCCAGCCTGGGAAACTGGCAAGCATCCCGGCTGGTTTGCCTTCCCAAACGGCGACATCAACCACATCCATGCTGAAGCGATTCCCTGGCAACACAAACAAGCCTGCCAGGATTTCACCGACAGGCAAATGAGCGCCGCCAAAGAAATACTCCGCCAGTTCGCTTCCCATGGAGAGAAAATACAATTTGGAGGCAAGCGTCGCATCCTCCTGGCTGGCGGGGCGGATAGATAGGTGGGATGATTGCGGGTTGGTCAGATGCTATACTCCGAGTTTAGCGCGCACAAAATCACGGACATGTGTGGCCGATTCGAAGGCATGCTCTGCCATTTCTGCTGGCACGACTGCACCCGGATACCTGATTGCAACTGCGTAACCCTCTAGATTGTCCAGATCGTCTGCGATCTTGTTGAAATCTTTGTCAATCAAAGCGCACAACTCCAGCAAGGATGCCAAAACATGGGTTCGTTCGAAGCGGATTGTATGTTCCTGTAAAAATGCCTTGAGATATTTTTCTGCACATTGCTGGCAATGGAAACAGGCAGTATCAATAATAGGAACTTCTCCCGTGTGGAGGAGCATATCGGCGCTAAAATAGTCATTGTCGGCCTTGGCGACCCATTCACTGGCGATCTCGTTCATATAGAACTTTTCCCTTTCCAGTGACGTCAATCAAGAACCAATCTCCCAATTTCTTGCGTTTTTCGATGACCTTTCTCGACCGCACGACAATATCCAATCCAAAAGTGATGGTGGGCAGCGACCTTCTGATTTCGAGCGACGTTTCTAATTCCCCTTTGGGCGCATCCATGATGACCAGCAAATCAACGTCGCTCCATGCCGTTGGTTTGCCATAGGCATACGAGCCAAAAAGGATAATTTTCTCAGGATCGAACTTTTCGGCAATATGTTTTACAATCGCGCGGATTGTTCGCATGGGAATGCGCTTGCGTTTGTAGATAGGTGGTACGATAAAAGCAGAAGGGACTTCCATGTGTCGAATTATATCTGTAATTTGCCCGCAGGGAGTGTGAACGTCCCATCTGCCGCTGGCTCGAAGGGGATGACTTCGGTCACGGCCTCCAGGTTGAGCGGCCCGTAAATGTGCGGGAACAGGTCGCCAGTGCGCGCGTGGGAGGGGGCGGGTTCGGCGGGCGGCTCCCACTTGAGTTCGCTGGTCAAGCGCGCCGGATCGATGACCAGTAAAACCAGTCCACTTTGGCCGCGATAGAAGGCGTTGGCTACCTCCACGATCTGGGACGGTTTCGAGCAGTGGATGAAGCCCTCGGTCGCCAAACTGTCAGCGCAGTAGAGGCCCTGGTCAACGGCGGCAAGCCAGGCGGCGTGGGAGGCGAGGTGGAGGATGTGGGTGTCAGGTGTCATGTGTCAGGTGTGGAGGCGTGATGCGTAAATCCAAAGTCGCAAATCAAGGAAGGACTTCGTAGATGGTCGTCTGGGCGTCGTGGTAAACCGACTTCCACAGCGTCCCGTCGAGTTGTTCGAATTTTGCCAGGCCGCCGTCCGGGTAGTAGATGGCTTCCAGTTGGCCGACGACGATATAACGCGCGTCATATTGGGCGAGGAAGGCGCGGGCAAATTCGGCGTCGGTTGAGTTGTAGAAAGCGCCGATGGCGTCCACACGGTCGGTGATCAGGTTGGGCGGGGTGAGCGCGCGCTGCTGGCGCTGGTGCCAGTTCCAGCCGACCACGCCGGGCAGGCCGGTGTAAATGGTGAAGCGCGAGCACCAGCGGTATTCGGGGCAATTGGCCTCGACGATGACCGGCGATCCCTGGACGTTGTCCTGCATCCAGCGGATAGCGTGGTAGTCCTGGCTGAGGTCCATGGTCTGCGCGTCCCAGTATTCGGAATGCGCCATGTACTCCATCGCGTCGAACGAATGCGGGGCGTCCGGGTTGATGCGGTCGTTGACCTTGTCGGTGGTGGCTGTAACGGTGAAGAGCAGCGCGCCCGAAACCAGGATGATGACGCCGCCTTGCCAGGCGTTGCGCCAACGCAGCCGCCACTTGTGGACATCGGTCAGCGTCCAGACGAAGGCCGCCCCGGCGCTGACCGAGAGCAAGGCCCAGGCCTGTAAGTAGAATTTGAAGATGGTGTTCATGCGGCCAATGTCGCCGCGCACAGTGACCAATTCCACGACCAGGGTGACGACCAGCGCCGTCCCGATCCAGAACAGGGCCAGCCGTTTTGTATCTGCCAGTTGCGGGCGCAGCAGCAAGAGGCCCGCCCAGGCCGCCATCGGGAGGGCGATCCAGCCGATCCATATTTTGCGGTAAGCCAGGTAAAGCAAAGCGACAAGGAAAAGCGCCAGCGCCAGTTCGATCAGCAACTGGAATGGCTTGAGTTTGTTGAGCGCCGAGACCGGCGTGGCCGCCATCCATTCGCGCGTCTCCCAGGCCAGCCAGGCAAAGATGACGAACAGGAACAGCCCCCACTGCGTCAGGTAGGAGGTGAGCGGCGTCTGGGTGGCCGTCCACGGGTCGAGTTTGCTGTAGGCCTGGCTGTAGGCCGCGCGGTAGGGGGAATAGAACCCAAACGAGAGCGCCGTCAGGATGGCGATGCTGAGGGCAATCCAGATAAGGCGTTTGGCCTGCGGGGAAAGTCCCCAGAATGGGGAGACGTCTGGCAGCCAGCGCGGCAATGCGCCCTCGTCTGCGCGCCAGAGCGCGTACGCCAGGGCGGTCAGTCCGACCGGCAGGTAGGTGTACATGTCCGAGAGGTTGGCCGGGTATAGCGCGCCGATCACCAGCGCGCCCACCGCCAGCGAGAGCAGTGACGTCCGCCGCGCCAGTATCGCGCCCAGCGCCCAGGCGACCACGAACAGCGCCAGCGGCATGACGATCATGTGGGCGTGCAGGTCGCTGTACAGGAAGGTAAAGAAGGGGAACTCGGTGATCTCGTTGCCGGGGCCCGGCGGGATGACGCGGCTGGGGTTCCAGTACCATTCGCCGCGCCCGATCGGTAGGGCCACGCCCTGCGCGATGGTCTTGTACAATCCCTCGCCGGCCCACACCAGGCGCTGGAAGAAGTGAGAATCCGCAATGCTCCCGCCCGGGGCCGCGATGCGCGCCAACGCCTGGAAGACCATCTGGATGGTGCCCAGGTTGCCGAGCGTCGTCATGAAGAGCGCAGCGGCCAGGCCGGAGAGGAGAGAGTAGGGAGTAGGGATTAGAGAGTAGTTACGCCTTTCAACTTCACTACTCTCTAGTCCTCTACTCTCTAATCCTCTTCCCACCAGACTGAATCCCACCGCAAACGCATTTACGGCTGTCAATGCAAACCAGGTCGGCAGCAAGAAATTATAGGCAATGGACGGCGCGATCCCAAGCAGTTTTACCGGCGCGCCCACCAGCACAAAACCGTAATAGTAATAGTTGATGTACCCGCCCGCGAACCAGGGATCGTACGGCGGGAAGGTCGTGCTCTTCAACACCGCGTTGAAATACGAAAAGTCCATTGGGCGCTCGCCGCCCTTGGCCGGATGCCACAAGTCGGGGTTGCCGAGGCGGATGAGAAGGTCGAACAGGAAGAAGGACAGGAAGACCGCCTCGACCGTGAGGAAATAGCGGCGGCTGGACTTCCACTCTGCGGCCAACTCCTCCCTGCGCATCCAACCCAGGCCGAGGCCTGCCGCCGTTATAGCGGCGAATACCAGCCCGATCATTCCCCGGCTGTGCGGCGCGCCCAGCGACCCCAGCAGCCAGGGGACGTAGGCCAGGATGACCAGCCCAAGCGTGCGCGCCAGCGGGTAGGCGCCCTGTCCCAGGCCGGGCAAGGCCAGCCGGATGATGGGGTAGGCCAGCGCGCCCAGGAGGAAGACAAAGACATACCAGGTGAGCAGCCCGATGAGCGGATATTTGTTTTGCAGGTGGTCGTAATCGAACAAATCCGACCACGTCCCGCCAGCGCGTTGGACGGCCAGGCTTTCATCGGAAAGCATCAAATTCTTGTAGGTCGAGGCCTCGCGCGGCGTCAGGTGAACGACGTTCATCAAGTCTACGCCGCCCAGGACGGCCCTCACCTGCGCCGGGTCATAGTCAGCGCGCTTCTGGAAGATCATGACCTTGGGATGGTCGTAGAAGGTGAAGGCTTCCTCGGCGGCCTGGTCGTTGATGACCAGCGGCCCGAGGGTCGGGTAGGAGGTGAAAGTCTTTACCAGGTCGAAGCCCAACCTGCCCTGGAACATGCCCGGTTCGGCCTCGCGGTAACAAGCGATGATGTTCTGCCCTGGCGGGCAGCCGAGCAGTTCACGGTAGTAAACGGTCGTCAGCGGATAGCGTTCCGGCAGGCGGGTGATCTGGGCGTACTGGTGGTTGGTGGGGATGAGGATGTAATCGGTTTGGTCGAGCGTTTCGGTGAAGCGCGCCAGTTTGTCGGCGTTGTCGTCCCAGTAGACCTGGAAGTTCAGGTCGCCGCGATAGATGCCGCCGAAGCCGTCGTATTCCGTGCGGAAGGGCAGCGAGTAATCGTAGTCGGTCTCGTTGGCGATGGTCGCGCCGCTCAGGGTCAACGCGCCGCCGGTGGTTTCGAAGTGCAGGAAGAAGATCTCGCCTTCCTTGACTTGGAGCGGGGGCGTCAATACCAGGGTGGCGGGCGCGCCGCGCGGAAAGTCCCCAAAATGGGGAAAGTCCCCAGAATGGGGATCGGTGGTGGGGGCAAAGTCGCCTGTCAGTGCGGATTTGGCAAGCGCCTGTTCCGGCGTTGGATCAGGCTGGTTGGCGGCCAGCAGGCTCAGGGTCTGCGGACCCGAGGCGAGCGTGTCCGCCAGGTGGCCCAACGAGACCTCGGTCAGCAGGCCGTCGCGCGCGGCGCTGAAATTGGTCCCATAAGGCGAGCCGGGCTGGATCAACGCGCCGGAAGGGAACGGCGCCGGCTGGCTGTAGACCGAGCCGTCTGCCAGTTGGATGCGCAGGTTGATCGGGGCCGGTACGTTCTGGTAGATCCAACGCGAAGCGGCCAGGCGCGTTTCCTGGCGAGTGTAGATGCTTTGGAAAGCGAAGGCCCAAATAGCGGTGGCAATGAGAACGAGCAGGCCGATGGTTTGTAATGCGTAATGCGTAATGCGTAATCTGTGAAGCGTGATGCGTGATGTCGATGCATCGACCAGTTCGAACACCACCCAGGCCGCCATCAGCGCCAGCAGCGGGTAGATGGGCAACTGGTAGCGCATGGTGGGGTTGAATTGCAGCGATTGCCAGGTGAAGTAGAAAGCCGTCCAACCCCACAGCAGCAGGTGACGCCGCTCGCCCTTGAGGATGCGCCAGCCCATGACAAGGAAGCCCGCCCAGGCCAGGACGCCAAGCGGCAAGCCGAGCCCCCAAACGGTCAGGTTGGTGAAGGAGTACAGGTGGGTGCGCCGCGCCCATTGCAGGTTCCAGGGCAGGTCTGCGTCGCCGCGCGCCTGCAATCGTTGTTCGGCGATGTTGTCCAGCCATTGCTGGTTGGGAAGCAGGCCGTCGAAGGCGTACGGCTGGAAGACCCGGAAAGCCAGGAAGGCCGCCAGGCCGCCCACGACCAGGCAGGCAGTGACCAGTGACCAGTAATCAGTGGTCAGTGAGCGGTCGTCAGGGACCGGTGATCGGTTGCGTTCGGTCGTGAAGTATCGCAATAAGAATGCGGCGGGGAGCAGGAACGCCAGCGGGTAAATGTTGACCTTCGACGCCAGCGCCAGGCCAAAGGCAAAGCCGAAGCCAATGCTCAAGAGGCAAAGAGGATTAGAGAGTAGGGAGTAGAGAGTAGAGAGTAGGGAGGAGTGAGAAGTGAGTTGCCTGCTCTCTATTCTCTCCTCACTGTTCTCTACTCTCTGTTCTCTATTCTCTACAATCAACACTGCAAAGTAGATTGCCATGAACGAGAACAGGTTGACGAACAAATCGGTGGTGAAGAAGTGCGCTTGCTGGATCTGCATCGCGGCAAACGCAGAAAAAGCCGCCGCCAGCAGGGCCGTGCGCCGGTTGTACAGCCGCGCCGCGATCACGTACAACAACAAGATCGTCCCCAGGTCGGCCAGCGCGGAGAATTGCCTGCCGAGCAACTTCAACTGGCCGTAATCGGTCTGGCCGACGATCTCGGCTGTGTAACGGATGATGAACATCGGCAGGGTGCCGTACACGAAGAAGGCAAAGCCGCGGTTGTGCGGGTTCAACGTAGAATTTTTGGTGTCCAGGTAATCGCCGAGGCTGATCCAGCGCTGTTGCTCCGTTGGACAGGCATCGATCGGGACGCTCTCGTCCAGGCACTCGTGGGCGCGCAGGTTGGCGAGCACGCCGGTCAGGAACAACTCGTCCGGGTGCTGGTGTTGCAGTTCGCCCCAGTCCGCGCCGCTTAAACGCAAGAATGCCGCTACAGCCAACACGGCAATGACAAGCACATCGTAAATCCAGGGATGTTTTTCGCGTTGCATCGTTGTCATTCATCACCACACATCCCCAAAGGGGACGCTGCGAACATAGATAAACGCAGGCGCAAAAAACCAAAATCTGTTCTCATCAGCGTTTATCTGTGGTTTCATTCGGGAACGAAATAAACCCAAAACTCGTGGCCTTCCACATCCGAGGGATGCAGTTCCAGCCGGCCTTGCGGGTACAACTCCTTCAGCGCGTCCAGCGTCTCCTGGTCGTTTTCGGGCGATCCGCTTACGTTGGCCTTCACCAGGAACAACTTCGGCCCAGGCAATTCTACCGTATCGGGCAGGTTCTCGCGCCACATGGCAAAATCCCGGTTCGGGATGCCGGCCCACACGCCCGGCAGGCGCGTATCCACCCAATGCGGGTACGGCACGATCCAGGCGGTGTCGGTCGTCCCGTAGACCTGGTCGAATTCCTTGATGACCGCGCCCATCTCGGACGAGTTCCACGCCCCGCCGTCGAACTGGTCCGCGTACTGGCGGAAGACCAGGTCATAGTTTTGGACGGCAGACGCGGACACGAGCAGCAGTCCCAGCCCCCAGGCGACTCCCGCGCGCATCTTCCCGGACGCCCCGGCCTGCCCGCCGTTTCGACGGCTTACCGCGCCTAGCAGCCCATCCAGCGCCAGCGCGGCCAGCAGGAAGGCAGGGATGTACGCGCCGCCCGCGCGGTTGAGTGCCGGGTTCTCACCCGGGAAAGCCAGGGACAAAATCGAGGGCATCGCCAAAAGCGGGATGGACAGGAGCAGGAACAGGTCCAGCCAGTGGCGGTTGCGGATGTAACGCACCAGCGCCAGCAGTACGCCGGTCAAGAACAGCGTCGCGGAAACCACGTCCAGCGCCGGGCGGTGCGTCACCGAATGCACCCAGATCTCGCCGTCGTCATAGTTGAACATGCGCAGCGCGTTCCACAGGTTCGAGAAGAAGAGTTCGTGCGCCGGCCCCGGTAGGGGCTGCTCGACATCTCCAAGCCGCGAAAAAGCGCGGTACGAGAAGGCTTCCGGGTTGTCGAGCGAATAGCGCAGCAGGGGGATGAAGACCACCAGCGAGGTCAATCCCAGCACCACCAGCCACAAGACGGCGTCCTTGCGCGCGCCGCGCGATTGCGCGTGGAGCAGGTACAGCCCGACCGCGATCACCACCACGATCGGCAGGATGCGGATGGGGCTGTACCCGTGCAGGCCAACTCCCAGGAAGAGGCCGGAAAGGATGAAGTCGTTGCGGTTGCGCGTGCGCAGGCCGCGGATCAGGTAATACAGCGTGGGCGCTACGAACACCGGGTAGAGCGGGAAGCGCAGCCCCACGCGGCTGATGACGTTCGGCCAATAGCCGATGCCGGTCAATACCAGCGCCAGCAAGCCTGCGCGCTGGCCGCCAGTTTCCTTGCCGAGCAGGTACATGTACGGCAGGGTCAGCAGGCCAAGCAGGGCCGTGCCGATCTTCAGGCTGAGGAACGACAATCCTGCGCCGAAGGTCCAACTGACCAGGATCGTCCAGTACATCTGGAAGGCTTCGCGCCCGGTGTTGCGCGGAAAGAAGATACTGGTCTGTCCCTGGGTGACTTCGTACACGTCCAGGATCTTTTCGGCGTGGTCGCTGAACGGCTCGGACGGCACATCGCCGATGCGCCAGGCGCGGAAAAAGATGACCAGTGCTGCGGCGAGGCCAAGCAAAATCCACCATAACAGGGCGCGCCTGCGGGCGTAGGGAGATTGCGGCGCGCGCGCCCAGCGGTGTGGGATCCACAAGGCGTAGACGAAGAGCGCCATCCCGGTCAGCCACAGGGTCAGGTTGCCGGTTGAAAAAAGATTCTCATCGAAACTGATAAACGCCGCAAAGGAAAACCCGATGGACGCCAGGAAGGGGATGAGCCGTACAGTGGTCGGGTCTTCGCCGCCGCGTTCTGGCGGCAGGGGAGATAAGTTCCATTCCTGCTTGAAAATCGCCCAGGCGATCAATGCAAAGGCCAGGAAGTACATGCCAACGGCCATAGGGATGCTACGCCCCACTTTCTCGATCTGCAGGGCGCCCAGCGCAATGACCTTTCCCCCCGGCTCCAGCAAGAATTGCGCCAGCAGGCCCAGCGCCAGCCCGGCCAGCGAACGGAAAGGAAATGCGCTTTTCCCTATCGGCTGTGTAACGAGGGGCGCCTCCTCCGCCGGGATGAGGCTCCTCTCCGTAACCAGCGAGCGGTTGATCTGCTCGCGCCGTACGGCGTCGAAGGCGGAGACGAGGAAATTGAAGAACGCATCCCAATCCTTGAAAACGGACTTGAACAGGTCCAGGACGGTTGGTTCTTCCTGCGGGAGGTCGGGGTTGGCGCGTTGTTTATCGTTGTTCATCTGATATGAGAATAGAACCTCAAGACTAACCACTGAGACACGGAGACGCCAAGATAAAAAACTCCGTGACTCTGTGTCTCCGTGGTGCGATTTTCATCCTTCGGGGTGAAACTTGTTTCACGGCGACTACTGCTCACTGAACACTGAACACTGAACACTGAACACTGATTACTGTCTCCTGGCGATCACCATGATACTCTCCCCCCAGCGCGGCGGCAAGCAGACCAGGCCGGTCATAGCCTGGAAACCGCCCAGCGAGCCAAAGAGCAACTTCTGGATTTGCTTTGGGATGATGGGGATGTAAGGTACGTCCCAGAATCCGTCTGCAAAGACACGTTGCAGGGAGAAGCCTGCTGCGCGGATCATGTCCAACCATTCGGCCGGCCTCCGTAACGAAATGTGGGTCGGGTCCTGGTAGCCGATCCAGCGTTCTCCCTTCCAGGGTTTGAGCAGGGATCCCAGGTTCGGCGTGGACAGGATCAGGGTCCCACCCGATGCGGTCACACGCCCGATCTCGGCGATGGCTTTGTCCGGCTGTGGCAGGTGTTCTACGATATGCTTGATAATGACTACATCGAAGACGCCGTTTGCAAAGGGAAGTTCCTGGGCGCTGCCGGTATGCAGGGCAGTTTCTTTCACTGCCGTTTTCGATTGCTCGACCGCCCAGTGGTTGAGGTCTATGCCACAAGTATCGAAGGTGTCTTCCAACTGGCCGACCAGGTGTCCCAGCCCGGAACCGATCTCCAGCAGGCGGCCGCCGCGTTTCCCGTGACGGCGCGCCAGCATGGCATAGAAACGGTTCGACCACCAGTACATGCTGTACCGGGCAAAGGTGATATCGGCGTAGGTGTGGGTGGAAAAATAGTTCTCGTCGAAGGACATCATTGAGGAGAGTAGAGATCAGGGAGTAGAGACAAGTCTATCGTCTTTTTCTCGCAACATAAAACGTGAACGTTCCATCATCCACCGGCTGTGGCGAAGCGTACTTCCGAACGAAGCGTTCCGTCAACGCCAGGTTCCATCGCGCGCGGCTGATGAGCCATTTGCCGGCCAACACATGCGGGAGCAGGGTCGGCGCGCCGAAATAATGCCCCCATTCTAACACGCGCATCGCGGATGGGGAAAAGTAATGCCACCAACGTACCAGTTCGAAACCGGCGCGCGCCAGCCTGCCTTCCCACACATCGGGTTCGTCGGCGTGATGCACGCGCGAAATGCGCCGGAACCATTCGGTGTAACCTTTGCCTAGCAGGCGCGAGAGGGATAGTTCACCCAGGTAGCGCGGATTCGGCGCGCAGAAATAGAACGGCGCGCCCGGCTGCAACACGCGCGCGGTCTCGGCCAGCACCGCTTCGACGTGCGGGATGTGTTCCAACACCGAGTTGCTGATGGCGCTGGCAAAGTGGTCGCTTGGGAACGGCGAGCGCGCGCCGTCGGCCTCCACCAATCCGCGGTAAGCGCCAAACTTTTTCGCCTGGTGGATCGGTCCATGCCAGGGATCCAGCCCCACATCGATCTTGCGCTCGAAGGCCAGCGAAGCGAAATGCCCGTCGCCGCAGCCCACGTCATAGATCGGCGCAGGCAGGTCGAAGTCCTGGTAATAGGTCGCTTCCACCGCGCGGATCAGGGCGCGGAAGTAGGGCAGGTCGCGCAGGTGCAGGAACAGGAAATCTTTTTCAGGCATGATATAATGATAGCACTTTCTCGAAAAGTGATAGCATCCCCTTTGGGGATAGCAGAATCGCAATTGTAGCGGCGGGCTTCGCCCGGCAAGAATCGCTCGGACAATCAGTGTCAAGCCGTAGAATCGAGGCGTTTATGATCCGCATGATGGTGCAACTGACCGAAGAACAACAAAAGGCGCTGAAAGCAATGGCCAGGGCGCGCAAGACCTCCGTCGCCAGCCTGGTGCGCGAGAGCGTAGCGCAATATGTGGCTGTTGCCGTAGAAGCGACCGAGCGCGATGAACAGTGGCGCCGGGCATTGGAATTCCTGGATTACATCGATGCTCATCCTGAGAAATTCCGGGACGTCGAAGGCAAAACCGATGTCTCTGTCAACCACGATGAATATTTCGTTCAGGCCATCGAAGATGATCTTCGTTGATACTTCCGCTTTGCTTGCAATCATCTCTGTTGGCGACCAACATCACCTGCGCGCCGAACAGTGCCTCAGAAACCTGCGCGAAGAGGGGCAAACCCTGTTTACCAACAACTATGTCATCGTCGAAAGCATCGCGCTCATGCAAAACAGGTTTGGCCTCGGTGAAGTGCGCGATTTCCGGGACAAAATACTGCCTCTCATCCAAATCGAATGGGTGGGCGAAGACCAGCACCAAATTGCCATTAACCGCGTTCTCTCTGCCAACCGTCGCAGGTTGAGTTTGGTGGATTGCTCGGCTTTCGAAACCATGCGTCGCCTGGGCATCGAGGCCGTTTTCACTTTCGATGATCACTTCCGCGAAGAAGGCTTCCGCCTCATTCCGTGACGTTTTCTCTCCATCAATTTTTCGAACAACTTCTCATATTCGGCTGCAATGGACTCGGGATTATATCGATGCGCCAGCGCCGCCCGGTCGCATTGCAACCTGTCCGCTTCGTCCAGGACGCCGAGAATTGCCTCCGCTAAACTGGCCGGGTCGCCAATCTGGGAGACGCGCCCCATCTTGTGCATCAGCACCGGTTGGCGCACCCCCGGCAGCGCGGATGGGATGCACGGCGCGCCGTTCAACATGGCTTCCACCTGCACCAGCCCAAAGGCCTCGGTAGAGTTGAGCGACGGCACGGTCAACACATCGAGATTCGGGTAGAAGGCGGCCATCTGCTGCGGGTCGAGCACGCCCAGGAATTTCCAGTGGCCTTCGGCTTCGTATTGCCGGATGCGCGGCATCAGGCGCGCGGCGTAGGCCAGTTCGCCCATCACGTCCTGGTATTGCCCGGCAAACAGGACTTGCGCGCTGGGGTACTTTTCCAGGATCGTGGGCAGGGCGTCCAGCAGCACTTCCACGCCTTTTTCGGAGGCGAAGCGCGCCGCCATGCCGATGACGGGACGGCGTTCCTTGACGGCATTTTCGTCCGCGAAGGCCTGGACAGCGCCGGGGCGTGGATCGGGCAACTCGACCGGCGGCAGGATGGGGGTCAGTTTGGAGGCGTAGCGGGAAAGATACGGGGAATGGTCGGCGTAATCTTGCGTGTAGGTAACAATATGGTCGGCCAGCAGTCCCGCCATGTGGTTTTGGAAGTCCACCACCAGGTTGACGAAGCGGTTGAACAGACCGGGCGGGAGGAGAAGGTCGCAGTGATAGGTCAGCACGGCCGGCTTGCCGAACAGGCGCCCGCGAAAGGCCACACCGGGCGCGTCGAACTGCGGCAGGTGCATCTGGACGACGTCATGCTGGGCGACAAGTTTGGTCGCCACCCAGCCAAAGGTGGGCGCGATGACGCCCTTGCTCAGGCGGAAGGCCACCGGCACGCGGATGACGCGCACGCCATCCATGCTCTCCTCGCGCGGCAGGGACTGGTCGTACTGGGTGGTCATCACGGTCACGGTATGGCCGCGTTTGGCGAAGGCGCGCGCCAGCCGTTCGGCGTAGATGGTCAGGCCGGAGGTATGCGGGCGGTAATAGGTGAGGACGGTGAGGATTTTCATGGGTCTTACGATGGCACAAAACGAATTGCGCTTCTACCAGCAGTGGCAGTTTGCCTGAGGGAATACGCACTTACTTGCGCCAGTTTGTTTGACGAGGTAGCGGGATTGTAACAAGCATTTAACAGATTACCCCGCTATGCTCATTGGGAGTTTGTGAAACGATGTGATCGGGATCATCTCTGCATACGAGGGAGTATAAGTGGATAATACTAAAAAGTCGCTCACCGGCGGGCTTTGTAAGATATCAACCACCAACTTGCGCAAATCCTCGGGTAATTCCCCCAGGCCTGTTATCGGGAAACTACGCGGCCCATAGTCGGCTTTTTGCGCCAGTAAAGAGTAATCCAAAAAAGTAATCCCAATGGCTTTGCGTCCCTTTTTGTCTATCCGTAGCAGGATATGTTCATTAAGTTCGATGCCGGTTGCCATTTTTCCCGGCTCGAATGCAATGATGAGCGTATCGCTGGTTTCATCGTAAGTGATTTGGGCTTTTTCCATAGTTCAGTCTTTTTCGACTTGATAAGCGGTTAAGATGTAATTGTTTGGCATAGGTTGGCCTGCTTCCTGTCGATAACGATATAAGACGATTACGACAATATGAGTGTTGTCCATTGGAAGGTTATCGAAGGCCTTTGTATAACGATATTTCTGTGGGTTGAGGGAGTCTTGCTTCCGTGCGCCTTGCTGGATGGTTTCTTTGAGTTTCTCTTCCTGCGTAACGAACTCCGGGTGATTAAGTGGGTCAATGATATGTTCCCAGCGTTCTTGGGTCAAGTAGATGGAATTGCCATACCGGTCATAAACTTGCCAACGAACGGCATTGGACTTGTCGGCGTTCCCTGCAAAGACTATGTGGGTAATTCTATCACAACGAACAAGCGACTCGTTGAAAGAGGTAGCCAATCTCACGCCTGCGGCCCAAACCGCACCCTCATCACATGCCGGTTCACCGCCCCAAAACGGTATTTGTATTCCTCGTCCCCGCGCATGAAATCGAATTCGCGGCGGCCATGCTCGTTGGCCCATTGCAGCAGGTGGGCGAGCAGCACCCAACCGGGCGAGAGATCGCGGAACCGCTGGTCGAGGCCGGAGTTGTAGACCCAGATGCGCCCGCCGTAATCGAAGTTGAGGTAACCGGCGGCTTTCTGTCCGTCCACTTCCATGAAGGCCAGTTGCAGGTAGCCCGCCTTGAACATGGCGTGGATCATGGCCTTCATCTGGGTGCGCATGGTCTGGGTCAGGAAGGCTTGCTTGGCCGGGTCTTGCGCCATCAGGTGGCAGCAGGCTTCGGCCTCGGCGTCCAGCGTGGCTTCGTCAGTGACGATGTACCAGCGCACCTCCTGGCTGCTTTCTTCAGCGCGGCGCATCTTGCGGCGGATCTCGTGGCGCTGTTTCTTTTCGATGCCGGCCAGGTAGGCCTCGAAGTCGCCGGGCAATGGGATGTAGGGCGTGGGGCGGTAGATTTCCTCGCGGAAGGTCCAGCCGCGCCGGGCGGATTCGGCGCGCAGCGCGGGCAGGCTGGGAGAGGCCTCGGGCAGGTTGTACCAATCGAAACCATCCCAGGCTGGGGTGTAGGAAGAGGCGAGGGCGTCCAGCAAGGCAGGCAGGAAGCGCGGCAGGTCGCTTGGGCGCGCGATCAGGTCCAGGTAGTCCGAAATTTCGATGCTGCCGAGCAGCAGCAGCGCCCGGCGGCCATCATGTTCCGCCAGGAAGAGTGGGGCGATCCCGACCAGGTCGCCGCCCTCGCTGGCCGAGACCAGCGCCAGTTCGGCTTGCGGCCACTCGCCGCCGCCGCGCGTATCCCACCAGGCGCCCAGGTATTCGTAGCGCAGGAAGGGGGCATCTGTGATGCTCTCGGACAGCAAGGCGTTCCATTTTGCCGGGTCGAGTGTGGAGAAGTCTTTGTGAAAGGTGAAGTCCATAGGCTCAGTAGATGAAAATTTCGTTTCATGACATACTACCTAGAACCAACCAAGCTCAAGGAGCATGTCATGAAACGTACCGTATTATCATCCAATTCGGTTTGTCTGCAAAGCCAGGATGTGCATC
>JBMOMO010000012.1:20362-32927 GCA_049324135.1 Chloroflexota bacterium | reverse complement strand
GCGAAACGCTTCCGCTGGTCAAACGACTTCGATGTAATCCTGCGTGACCGTCTGGCTGCCCGAGGCGCCCAGTAGCGCGATCAACTCGTGCGCCAGGCCCGCCTTGCGCTCGGCGTCCTTGCGGCTCCAGGTGCGGCTCTTGACCTCCAGGAACTGCCCCAGGTCGGGCTTTTCCAACGTGTCCAGGTTGACAAAGAACTCGGTATCCTTGTATTTGAGGTGCCAGCGCAGGCGGTCTTTCTGGATGACGACCTCGCCCACCGGCTTGAAATATTCGCGGTAGAAGCGCAGCGTGTGCATGGCCGGCGCCAGGAAACGGCTGCGCGAGAGCAGCACGTCATGTTCGAATGTGTCCTCGCGCGGGCCGAGCAGCGTCAGCCGGGAGCGTACGTTGGTGATGTTGCCTTTGGCGTCCAGCAACTCGTCCTCGCGGAAGCGCAGGCGTCCTTGCGCCGGATCGTCGAACGAGAAGTAATTGTCGTATTGCCGGTAACGCTTGTGCGCGCTGATCCTGATGGCAGGCTGCTTGATGTTGGACAGGACGAGGGCGCGGTCTTCCAATTTGACCTTGACCTGCACCTCGTAGGATTCCTGCTCCATCGAGCCGCCCAGCGCGATCAGTTTCGACAGGACGGACTGCTCCCGTTCGATGAGGAAGGCGTCGATCTGACGGGCTACCTCGCGCGCCCCCGCCAGCAATTCGGCCTCGTCCAGGGTCAGCAATTGACGCTCGCGCATCAGCCACTTCCCGTTGACCATCACGTCCGTCACGTCGGTGGACTTGCCCGCGTATACCAGTTGGGCATAGGCGTTGTCCGGGTCGCGCCGGAAGCGCGGCGAATTGTGCAGCGGACTGGTATCCACCAGGATCAGGTCGGCGCGTTTGCCGGGTTCGAGCGAGCCGGTCACGTCCCCGAGATGAAGCGCCTGCGCGCCGATGCGCGTCCCCATCGCCAGCGCCAGGGGAGCGGGCAGGGCGGTCGGGTCGTTGCTGACCGCCTTGGCGATGAACGAGGCCAGGCGCACTTCTTCGAACATGTCCAGGTCGTTGTTGGAGGCCGGGCCGTCCGTCCCGATGCCCACGTTCAGCCCCACTTCCAGCATCTTCGTCACGGGCGCGAAGCCGGAGGCCAGTTTCAGGTTGGAGGAGGGATTGTGCGCCACGCCCGCCCCGGCGTGCAACAGGGTGTGCATTTCGCCCAGGTCCACGTGGACGCAGTGCGCGGCGATGACCTTGGCTTCGAACAGGCCCTGTTTCTTGACGTACGGGATGACCGGCATCCCCTTTTCGTCCCGCATGTTCTCGCGTTCCTGGGCTGTCTCGGCCAGGTGGGTGTGCAGCGGCACGTCGAATTCGACGGCCAGTTGGGCTGTGGCGCGCAGGATGTCGTCGGTGCAGGTGTAGGGCGCGTGCGGCGAGACCGCCGGGGTGATGAGCGGGTGGCCTTTCCACTCCTGGATGAAGTCGCGCGCCAGCGCCAGCGAGTCGTCGTAGGAGGCCGCATCCGGCGCGGGGAATTTCATCACCGTTTGCCCGCATACGGCGCGCAAGCCGGCCTCGGCGGTGGCAGCCGCCACGTCGGCTTCGAAATAGTACATGTCGCAGAAGGTGGTCACGCCGCTGCGGATGAATTCCGCGCAGGCCAGTTTCGTCCCCAGGCGCACGAACTCCGGCGAGACGAACTCGCGTTCCACCGGCATCATGTAGCCCATCAGCCACACGTCCAGGCGCAGGTCGTCGGCCAGGCCGCGCAGCAGCGTCATCGGGACGTGGGTGTGCGCGTTGACCAGCCCGGGCATCAGCACCCTGCCGCCGCAGTCCAGCGTTTCGCGGGCGGAGTAAGATTTTTCGATCTCGTCCGCTGGTCCAACGGCGACGATGTCCGTCCCTTGTAGGGCGACCGCGCCGGGATCATATTGGTTGAAAGCCTCGTCCATTGTCAATACGAGCGCGTTGGTGAGAATTAGATCCACCGTTTGTGTCATTCAATCTCCTTACTTGATTTATCAGAAGGGCGGCATTGCCTGCCGCCCGTGAAGTGTGTGATTTCGTTATCGTTTTTCCGGCTACAGGTTTACACCCGCCGGGTTGAAGGCAGGTTCGATTTCGAAAACCATGCGGCCTTGTGTTAAAACCTTTTGAACACGGATTTCACGGATTACGCGGACAAACACGGGTTTCTTAAACGAAAATCCGCGCGACTCCGTGAAATCCGTGTAATCCGTGTGCAGAATCACGGCAACTCCCAGAGAACCAAAGTTTCTTTGATCTTTAGCGTGTCCACAAATGTATTATAGCATGTGGAGAACCCTTCCGAAGACGCAAAGCCTTCAGAAGGGTTCTTTTTTTGCTAACAGGCAGGGCTAACTTTTGGCGTTCAGGCCGAATTCCACCCACTTTTCTTGCTGGTCGTGGTAGGCCAGTTTGACGATCTTGGAGGCCTCGGATTGCCACAGGTTCAGTTCTTTCTGGGCGGCCACCAACTCGGCCGTCTTGAGTTTCAGGTCGGCTTTCAACTTCTCCTGCTCATTGTTGAGTTGTTGCAGGCGGTTCAGTTTTTTCTGCCCGGCGTTGACAAAGGCCGCGTCGCCGCCGCGCGCCGAGACGGCAGCGCTGTTGGCGGCCGCCGCCAGCGCGGTGGTCATTTGCTGCGCGGCGGTTAACAGGGTAGAGAGCGATAGGGCCATGGAGATCCTCCTTCTTGCAAAGACTGGTTGTCGGGTTGGGGCTTTGCCTGGCTTGGCCCACTTGGGCGGACACAAGGCCCGCCCCTATTTGTCGAGACAATTATACCATTCCACCCGGAATATTCTCCATTCTGCCCAGAATGCCTTTCATTCAGGCTGGAATATTCTCCATTCTACCCAGAATGCCTTTCATTCAGCCTGGAATATTCTCCATTCTGCCCAGAATGCCTTTCATTCCACCTGGAATGCCTTTCATTCGGACTGGAATATTCTCCATTCTACCCGGAATGCCTTTCATTCAGACCGGAATATTCTCCATTCTACTCGGAATGCCTTTCTATAGACCCTAAAGGTCTGGGAAACCTGTAGGGTCTATAGCGCCGAGTCCGCCTCGAACGTCTCCAGCGCGGCTTGCACGTCATAGTCGGGCGCGGGATAGGTTACATTCAAGTCCTTGAGGGTCTTGATCAGGATATTCGCGATCACCCAATTCCGGTACCACTTCTTATCCGAAGGGATGACGTACCAGGGCGCGTGCGCCGTGCTGGTCCTGGCTAGCGCGTCTTCATAGGCGCGGGTATAGTCCTTCCACAATTGCCGTTCCTTCAAGTCGCCGGGGTTGTATTTCCAATGCTTAGTCGGGTCTTGCAGGCGCGCCAGCAGGCGTTCCTTCTGCTCCTGCGGGCTGATGTGCAGGAAGAACTTCAGGATGGTCGTCCCCTCCTCGGCCAGCGTCTTCTCGAAGGCGTTGATGTGCGCATAGCGGCGGCTCCAGACCTTCTTGGGGACCAGTCCATGCACGCGCACTACCAGCACGTCCTCGTAATGACTGCGGTTGAAGATGACGATCTCGCCTCTTCCTGGGACCTGGGGATGCACCCGCCAAAGATAATCGTGATCCAACTCGACGGGCGTCGGCGCCTTGAAACCGGCCACCCGTACCCCCTGCGGGTTCACGCCCTCGAACACATGCCGGATCACGCCGTCCTTGCCGCCCGTGTCCATGCCCTGCAAGACGACCAGGAGTTTGTGTTTGCGCTGGGCGTACAACATCTCCTGCAAGGCTTCCAGTTCCGCGTTCTGTTCGAGCAATGCTGCCTGCGCCTCTTTCTTGCCGCCCTGGAATCCGCTCGTGTCGGCGGGGTCGAAATCATCCAGGTCTACTTTGCTGCCAGGTTCGATCAGGTATTTTTTCATCGTTTCCTCTCATTATCGTGTCGTTGCGAGAGCGGCGGTCGAGTAGGACGAAGTCCGTATCGAGACCCCGCTCGAAGCAACCTCCTTGTGACAGGAGATTGCTTCGTCTGGTCTCGATATGCTGGAAAATCACAGCTACTCGACCAGCGGCTCGCAGTGACAGTTTCATGTTTTCTCGATCACCCAAAAATGGGACAAGCCGAACACGTTCAGCGGCGTCCTTTCCAGGAATTGCAGGATTGCCCGCAATACTTTCCCGGCCAGGCCGAACCGGGCGATCAGGTTATCGTACGCGCCGAAGATGACCGCGCGCTCGACGAAACGGACGGGCAGGCCGACAAACAGCCGTTCCAGGTCGCGCCGGGTGTAGATGCGCACGTGCGGCGCCAGTTTGTCGCGCCAGGCGCGCGGCAGGTAGTTGACGAAAAGTTTGTTGCCAAAGTGATACCGTCCGCGCCAGAATACGCCGTGCGTCTCGAAGGGATAGCCGCGATTGGGGACGAAGAGCGCGATCCGCCCGCCGGGCTTTAGCACGCGCACCATCTCGCGCGCCGCCCGCGCGTCGTCCTGGACGTGTTCGAGAACCTCGTGGCTCAGGATCAGGTCGAAGGTCGAAGCGGGAAGCGGCAGGGATTCGCCCGCCGCGTTGACGATGTCCCGGGCGCGGGAAGCGGCCTCTATCGCGCGTTCGAAGTCGAATTCCAGCCCGGTCACGTCCGCCCCCAGGCCTGCCAGCCGCTCGACGTACATGCCCACCCCGCAGCCGTTCTCCAGCGCGCGCCCACGCAGGCGCTCGCCGGCCGCGCGCGCGACCATATCCAGGCGGCGCTGCTGTCCCTCGCGCCACACGTAGGACGGCTCGCCGCGCAGGGCGGCCTTGTCCATGTCTCTCGTGTTCATGAGGAATATTATACCTTGCCGATCTAAAAAAACCTTGCGCCTTCAGGACAGGTGTGCTAGAATTCGGATCGCAACGAACGCCAATACCGGAAACGTCGAAAAGTGGGCAACCCCCACTTTTCTGCTTGTAACGAATAAACTGGAGCAGGAAGAGGATGACGAAGAACGAATTCGCCCTGGCTTTCAACGAAGTACTGGAAGAAAAACAACTCCCGAAGGAAATTATCCTTTCGGCGATTGAGTCCGCCATGGTTTCGGCCTATCGGCGGGCTGTGAACGCTTCCAACGCGCAGCAGGTGGAAGCCAAAGTGGACACCGAGACCGGGCAGGTGCTGATCTACGCCGAGAAAGAAGTGGTGGAAGATGTGCAGGATGAGCGCACGGAAGTCTTACTCGAAGAAGCCCGTAAATATAGCCCGGAGGCGCAATTAGGCGACATGGCGTTGGTGGAAACTACGCCCGCAGACTTTGGCCGCGTGGCGGCGCAAACGGCGCGCCAGGTCATCCAGCAGCGCATCCGCGAGGCGGAACGTTCGGCGCAGATGGAGTATTTCGAGAGGCAGTCGGGCGAGATCGTCAGCGGCGTGGTGCAGGCCACCAACGCCCAGTCTACGACCATCGGGCTGGATATGAAAGCCGAGGGGATGATGCCTGCCAACCAGCGCATCCCGGGCGAACGTTTCCGCCTGCACGACCGCATCCGCTCAGTGGTGCTGGAAGTGAAGGACGGTTCGCGCGGCCCGCAGATCATCCTTTCGCGCGCGCATCGCAATTTCCTGCGCCGCCTGCTGGAGAACGAAGTCCCTGAGATCTATCATGGCATTGTAGAGATCCGCGCCATTGCCCGCGAGCCGGGGCAGCGCGCCAAGGTGGCCGTGATGGCGACCCAGCCCGGCGTGGATTCGGTGGGGGCGTGTGTGGGCATCAAAGGGGTGCGCATCCAGGCCATCGTCAAGGAATTGCACGACGAGAAGATCGACATCATCCAGTGGGACCCCGACCCGGTGGTCTATATTTCCAAGGCCATCAGCCCGGCGCGCGTCAGCGGGGTGTACCTTTCCGAGTCGCCCGAAGCCGGTCGCACCGCTACGGTCGTGGTGCAGGAAGACCAGTTGAGCCTGGCGATTGGCCGCGATGGGCAGAACGCCCGCCTGGCTGCCAAATTGACCGGCTGGCGCATCGACATCAAATCCTTGATCGAGGCGGCGGGGGATGCTGTCCAGAAAATGCAGACCGACGCCGAACTGGCTGCGCTGCTCCCGGCGGTTGTGGAAAGTATGCCGGCGGTAGAGCAGGTGCTGGCCAAGAAGGCCGAGGGGCGCCCGGTGACGCCGGAAGAATACACCATGATCGCCCAATTCGTAGACCGCGTGGAGCGCCGTACGATCCAGATCCAGGAGGAGGCGGCGCGCGAGGAAGAAGGGCGCGTGTCGGCGGCCCGCGCGGAGATCCCGGCGGCGGCTTTCACGATGCCTCTCGACCAGGCTGGCTTGAAGGAGCATGTATACGCGATCCTGACAGAGGCCGAGATAGAGACGATCGGCGATTTGATGCTGGCGATGAAATTGAACCCGAACAAGGTGCTGGGTTTGCCGGGCGTCGGGCCGAAAGCCATGGACAATATTACCGAGACATTGGCTTCGCTGCAATTCCCTGAGCCGGAACCGGTAGCGGAAGAAGCCCCAAGCGCCGAGTCGGTCGCGGAACCGGAAGCAGTTGCCGGGGAGGCCGAGGCGGCCGGCCAGCCCGAAACGGACGTCCTCCCGGCGGCCGAAGCCGTCCCAGCAGGCGCGGCGGAAGCGGTTGCGCCAGAAGGTGAAGCGGTCAAAGAGGGGAAGGAAAAGAAAGAAGCCGAGGCGATCGAAGATTTCGACCGCGTGAAAGATTCGGTTTCGCTGGACGATATGTTTGCATTGAAAGAGATTTTCCAGGCCGGCGGCGCTGAAGAAGAGTCGGAAGACGACAAGAAGAAGGGTAAGAAGAAAAAGAAGAAACACGTCGAGATCGAGTTCGATGAGGACCTTGGCGAAGTGGTCGTCCGCAAGAAGCACAAACGCGAAGGCGAAGGCTTCGAAGAAACGTGGTAATGTTCAGGCCCTCTTCCAACTTTCCGGGCGGGTTATCGCCTGCTCGGCAAGGTAAAGGATGAGGGAAGACGAAGGTGACGAGGAAACCGATTCAACGCCTGAAACATGTCCCGCAGCGGACTTGCGTGGGTTGCCGGACGGTATTGGCAAAACGCCAGTTGATCCGCCTGGTGCGCACGCCAACGGGCGTGCAGGTGGACGCGACCGGCAAACTGGCCGGGCGTGGGGCTTACTTGCATGACCGGCGTTCCTGCTGGGAGCGCGGCTTGAAGGGCGCGCTGGCGCATGCGTTGAAAGTGGAACTGAAGGTAGAAGACCGGGAGCGGTTGCAGGCTTTCCTGGAAACACTCCCGGAAGAGTCCGATATGAACACGGACGGACTGACAACTATGTGAACGATTGACCCATCCCCGCAAGGGATCCTATCGCTCATGTGAGGTTTTTTCCCGTCCGGTGAACCTGGCTTCGCAAATGTGGGGGGCGGAGCGTTCGAGATTAGTTACCAGGAGGCAGTTATGAGCGATAATGGGCGTAAAATTGAACTCCCGGCCAGTATTGTGATTCGTGATTTGGCGCAGAAAATAGAGAAAAGCCCGATCGATATCATCAAGAAATTGATGTCGAACGGCGTCATGGCAAGCATCAACCAGTCAGTGGATTTCGACACGGCTGCCATTGTCGTTGCAGAATATGGTTTCGACGCTGCGCCTGAGGTGTTCGAAGAGGCCGCAAAAGAAGAGACCGGCGAAGTGCCGCTCTGGCGGCAGATGATCGCCGACGAAGACCAGGCCAAACTGGTCAATCGCGCGCCGGTGGTCACGATCCTGGGCCACGTAGATCATGGGAAAACATCTTTGTTGGATGTAATCCGGCAGACGAATGTAGCGGGTGGGGAAGCGGGCGGCATTACCCAGCACATTGGCGCGTACCAGGTCGAGATGAAGGGGCGCGCGATCACTTTCCTCGATACCCCCGGCCATGCGGCCTTTACAGCCATGCGGGCGCGCGGCGCACAGGGCGCGGATGTGGTGATCCTGGTGGTGGCCGCCGACGATGGCGTCATGCCGCAGACCAAGGAAGCCATCGCCCACGCCAAGGCGGCGCGCGTCCCGATCATTGTGGCGCTCAACAAAATGGACAAGGCCAACGCCAACCCCGACCGCGTCAAGCAGCAACTGGCCGAGCAGGAACTCGTCCCTGACGATTGGGGCGGCAACACGATGGTCATCCCGGTCTCTGCCAAGCAGAAGCAGGGGATCGATGACTTGCTGGAGGCCATCCTGCTGGTGGCCGATAACACCGACATCCGCGCCAACCCCGGCGGGCGGATCATCGGGACGGTCATCGAGGCGGAAGTGGATAAAACCAAAGGTGTGGTGGCGACCTTGTTGGTGCAGAACGGGACGCTCCAGGCCGGCGACATTGTGGTTGCTGGCGCCGCCTATGGGCGTCTACGCGCCCTGTTCGACTTCCGCGGGAAGCCCGTCAAGAAAGCCGGTCCATCCATGCCGGTTGGCGTGATGGGATTGAACGATGTCCCTGCTGCGGGCGACCTGTTCAGGGTGGTCAAATCTGACAAGGAAGCGCGCGACATCGTGGACCAGAGGCTGGAAGCCCAAAAGCAGAAGAAGCAGGCCAGCAAGAAAGCCTCGTTGGAAGACCTGTTTGCAGCCTACCAGGCTGGCGAGGCGAAAGAACTCAGCCTGATCGTCAAGGCCGATGTGCAGGGTTCCCTGGAACCGATCATGTCGGAGGTCGAGAAATTAGGCAAGGGCGAGATCGGCGTCAAGGTGTTGTATGCGGAAACCGGCAATGTCGGCGAGAACGATGTCATGTTGGCGTCTGCCTCGAAAGCCATTATCATCGGGTTCAGCGTGCAGGCCGACGTGGCGGCGCGACGCCTGGCCGAAGCCGAGGGCGTGTCCATCCGCCTGTATGACATCATCTACCGCATGACAGAGGACATCGAGAAGGCTCTCAAAGGGATGCTCGAACCGGTAGTGACCGAAAAAGTGATCGGGCGGGCTGAAGTGCTGGCTGTCTTCCCGATTTCCAAGGTTGGCAAAATTGCCGGCTGCCGGGTGCGCGAGGGTGAATTGCGCCGTAACGCCAAGGTGCGCTTGCTGCGCAACGGCGATATCCTGTTCGAGGGTGAGATGTCCTCGCTCAAGCACGAGAAGGAAGACGTGCGCGAAATGCGCACCGGTTTCGAATGCGGCGTCGGTTTGCGGAATTTCCACAACCTCGAAGTCGGCGACGAAATCGTGTGTTACCTGTTGGAAAAAGAGGCGGCGTAGTTTCAGGCCTGCCTCGTGAGGGTTGTGTGTAGGGAAAAATGCCTACAGGAATTCGATTGCAACGCATCGCGGACCGTATCCGCCAGGAACTTTCGGAGATGTTGATCCGCGAGGTCAACGATCCGCGCCTGCAACAAATCTTCGTCACTGACGTAAATGTAGACAGGGAACTGGCTTATGCGGACGTATACGTCTCTGCCGTGGAGGGCGTGACACGTTCCAAAGACATCCTTTCCGGTCTGTACAGCGCCAGCAGCTTCCTGCGCCGGGCGTTGGCGGCGCGCATCGAACTCCGCACCTTTCCTCGCTTGCGCTTTCACTGGGACCCTACGCCCGAAAACGCGGACGCCATTGAACGATTGCTTGCGCGTTTGCGTGAAAAATAAACGATTACGGAGATGACAAAAACAAGCATGACGAATTCTATAGACGCAGACATCAAAGCCTGCCTGGATACAGCCCAGGATGTGTTGATCGTCTCGCACGTCCGACCGGACGGCGACGCGGTCGGCTCCCTGCTTGGGCTGGGATTGGCGCTCCAGCAGGCCGGCAAAACCGTCCAGATGGCGCTGGCCGACGGGGTGCCGTCCTCGTTCCGGCACCTGGAGGGCAGCGACCAGGTCCGGAAAGAGCCGGGCGGCGCGTTCGACACGTTCATTACCGTGGATTGCGCCGACTTCAAACGCACCGGCAAACCGTTCCAGTCCCTGGGCGTCCCGGATATCAACATAGACCATCACATCACGAACGAAAGGTTTGGCAAATTGAACCTGATCGAGGGCAATGAAGTTGCCACAGCCGCCATTCTCACCAATCATTTGCCGGGTTGGGGCCTGGAAATCACCCGGCCGGTTGCCGCCGCCTTGTTGACCGGCATTATCACCGATACGCTTGGCTTTCGCACTTCGAACATGACTTCCGAAGCATTGCGCCAGGCCGCCGACCTGATGGATGCTGGCCTCGACATGCCCGACCTGTACATGCGCGGCCTGGTGCGCCGTTCGTTCGCTGCGACCCGGTACTGGGGGGCGGGACTTTCCAAACTGGAGCAGGCAGACGGCCTGGTATGGGGTACACTTACCCTGGAAGACCGCAAGGTTTGCGGCTACAGCGGCAACGACGACGCCGACCTCATCAATACTATTTCTGCCATCGACGGCCAAAAAGTAGGCATGATCTTTGTGGAACAACACGATTCTCATGTTAAAATCTCCTGGCGCGCGCTGGAGCCAGGGATCGACGTTTCGCCGGTAGCGAAACATTTCCAGGGCGGCGGCCATGCAGCCGCAGCCGGGGCCGACATCCCCGGCGCGTTGGTGGACGTCCAGCCGTTAGTACTTAAGACTACCCGGGAAATCCTGGGACTTTAGTCGAAACACACCCAAAATGTGTAATAATAGGATAATAGGATAAAAAAAGTATGAATTCAGGAGGAATTTGACTATGAACAGTCAGGATGTAAAGAACGCAATCTCCGGCGTCCTGGTGGTTGACAAGCCCGTCGGGATGACCTCGCACGACGTCGTGCAGGCCGTCCGCAACGGGACAGGCATCCGCCGCGCCGGGCACACTGGCACGCTCGACCCGCGCGCTTCCGGTGTGCTGGTCATTTTGATCGGGCCGGCTGTGCGCTTGAGCGAGTTCGTGTCGGCCTCGGATAAGCGCTACCAGGCCATCATCCGCCTGGGCGGCGCGACGGACACCTTCGATGCAGACGGGAAGTTCACCCGCCAGGAGACGCCCGTCAACGTGACCGAAGAAGAGTTCGAGAAGGTGCTCAAGACCTTCGAGGGCGAGATCGAACAGACCCCGCCGCAGTACTCGGCCGTCAAGGTGCAGGGCCGCAAGGCCTACGAGATGGCGCGCAAGGGCGAAGAAGTGGAACTGGAGCCGCGCATCATCCAGGTGCATCACCTGGAGGTGCTGGAATGGGCCCCGCCCGAAGTGGTGGTGGACGTCCATTGCTCTTCCGGCACCTACGTCCGCTCGCTGGCCAATGACCTGGGCGAGACGCTCGGCACGGGCGCCTACCTGGTGGGGTTGCGCCGCACCAAGAGCGGGCGCTTCACCCTGCGCGACGCGGTGCCCCTGCGCAAGTTGCAGGAGGCCTTCCAGGCCGGCAACTGGTACCAGTACCTGATCCCGGCCGCCGAAGCGTTGGCCGACTGGCCGGCTGTCGAACTCAACCCCGACGAGGTCGAAGAGGTCCGTCACGGCCATCGCGCCAAGGCGGATCCCGATACCCCGCTCGAAAAGAGGGTGCGCGGCGTCAGCACCCAGGGCGAACTGGTAGCGCTCATGGAGTGCATGGAAGGCGAGGACGGCTCACGCGAGTGGCAGCCCAAGAAAGTCTTCTTCCAATCCGGTTGATGCAGGTGCGACACTTCGGCAGGCTCCCCCTAACGGGGACAGGCAGTGCCGGCTTGAGTCGCTTTTGAACGGCTAAAGCCGTCGCTACGATGATTCACTACCGCTCTATCGAGGAAGTCACCCTGCAAGATTCCTGGCTCACGATTGGCGTCTTCGATGGCGTCCATCGCGGTCACCAGGAGATCATCAGGAATTTAACAGCGGGCGCGCGCAGTAACGGCGCGCTCGCTGTTGTGCTTACCTTTTGGCCGCACCCGGCCGTCGTGCTTGGCAAACGGGATGACCTGAAATGCTTGACCACCCCCGAGGAGCGCGCGGGATTACTCGGCGACCTGGGCGTGGACGCCGTCATCACCCAACCCTTTACGCGGGACTTCGCCGCCCTCCCTGCCCAGGACTTCATGCGCCTCGTTGCCGGACGCCTGGGCCTGCGCTCGTTATGGATGGGTTACGACTTTGCCCTGGGCCGCGGCCGCGAAGGGACCCCGGAGCGCCTGGCCGCGTTAGGGAAAGAATTTGGCTATGACGTGAAAACGCTGCCTGCGGTGCAGAACGGCGGCCATACGCTTTCTTCCAGCCTGATCCGCCAGCGCATTGCCGCCGGGCAGGTGGAGGCTGCGGCGCAGTCCCTGGGGCGTCCCTACGCATTGAACGGCCCGGTGGTGCATGGCGACGGGCGCGGGCGCAAGATCAACGTCCCTACAGCGAACATCGATTATCCAAAAGACAAAGTCATCCCGACCAATGGCGTGTACGCTGCCTGGGCCTGGGTGGGCGGTGAGCGCATCCCGGCGGCGACCAACATCGGCGTCAACCCGACCTTCACGCCCGACAAGCAGACGCCCAACGTGGAGGCGCACCTGCTGGGCTTCGACCGCGACCTGTACGGGCAGGACGTGAAACTGGAGTTCGTGCAGCGCCTGCGCGACGAGTTGAAATTTGCGAGCGTCGAGGCGCTGCTGGAGCAGATCCACGCCGATATTCGGCGGACGGGGGAAATCCTGGCAAACAGGTAACGCCGACCTG
>JBMOMO010000012.1:0-20262 GCA_049324135.1 Chloroflexota bacterium | reverse complement strand
GTAAAAAGCAGCAGGTCGCCCAGGGTCAGGCGTTTGCGCATCAGGGGGGCGTGCAGGAAGGCGAAGCGGGCGCGTTCCTGCGTGACCGGCGGTTCGAGTTGTGACCAGTTGAGCGGCGCGCCCAGCGCCTCCAGGATTTGCAGGATTCTTTGCGGCGGCTTCGTTTCTTGTTCCAGGCGCTGACGAATGGCAGGCCAGTCGCCCAGCGCCTGCTCGAACGCTTTGCGGTTGGCGCGCCAGGCGGCCAGTTTTTGCCGGTAATCGTTCCAGCATTCTGCGCCCGCCTTGCCGGAGGGGTCAATGACGGAAAAACTGCGCTCGACCTGGGCGCGCATGGTCGCCTCGTCAGGGTAGCAAAGGCCCACGTCGAGGCTGGCAGGCTCGAAGTCCAGGATGAAGCGGCGGTACATCCCCGCGCCTGCTATGGCGGCCAGAGCGACCTGCGATCCGTGTTGGGCCAGCGGCGCGCCGGTCATTTCCGCTTGTAAGTCCAGCAGGTGCGACATGACATGTTCGAAGCCGGAGAGCGGCGTGGTGGCGTGGGAGAGCGACATGGCCAGCCCGCCCAGCGAGATGAGTTTGGCCAGCGCGGCAACCGATTCCAAGTCGCCCCGGCGGAGGCCGGCGGCGTGCGCAAGAAGCAGTTCGTCGAGCGGACCGAGCAGGCGCTTGGGCAGTTCGCTGTAACCGTCGTCCATGCCCAGGCGGTGCGCCAGGTACCAGTCGGGCAGGCTGACGAAAGCGGCCAGCATGTCGCCTGCGCCGGCGACGGTCATTTGCATGGGGGCGTCACGCAGGGTTTCCAGGTCGCAGACCAGCGCGTCCGGGTAGCGGGAGTCGAGCGTGCGTTTGACGCCATCGACGAAGGTGGGCGCCATGTTCGAGGTGTAGGCGCTGACGCTGTTGGCGGTCTGGTAGACCACGTAGGGGATTTTTTCGCCGGTTTCTTCTTGGTAGAGAAAACTGCCGTGCTTGGCGATGTCGGTGACGACGCCGGAGCCGATAGAGAGCAGCGCGCAGCCGGGCGCCAGGCTGGCCTGCGCCTGGCGGATGCGGGGCAGGTCGGTATGCACCTGCCCGTTTCCGTCGGCGCGCAGCAGGACGGTTTGCGCGCGCCAGCCGTCTTTTTGCAGCAGGCCGAGCGCCAGGGGCTTGAGGTCTTCCCCGTCCCGGCGCATGGGGGTCTCGTCCATGACCACGACCAGCGGCGCGGATTTGCGGGCGCCGGATACTTCCAATATTTTGGATACTTCGAAGAGCGCGCCCGACGCGAACCGCATGGTTTGGATGGGGGCGGTTTCGCCCTCGGGGTAGCCGGGCAGGCGGCGGATGGCGTCCCAGAAGCGGGGGCCGTCAGCGGGGTCGTAAGGGAGTTGCATGGACGTTTTCCTTATGGCGACAGGTTTTCCCGCAGCCAGCGCGCAATATCCCCCAGGTCTTGAAAAATGTAGGTTGGCTGGTAGGGGGAACCCGCCAGGTCTTCCAGCCGGGTTTCTCCGCTCAGGACCAGGCAGGTGGCCAGGCCGGCGGTCTGGCCGAGGGCGATGTCGGTGTACAGCCGGTCGCCGACCATAACCATCTCTTGGATGGAATAGCCGTATTTTTGCGCCACCGCGTCCACGATCAGGCGGTTGGGTTTGCCGACCACCACGTCCGGTTGGCGGCCGGTAGCGGCTTGCACGAAGGCGATCATGGCGCCAATGTCGGGCATGAAACCGGTTGCAGTGGGGCAGTTGAAGTCGGGGTGGGTGGCGATGTAGGGCAGGCCGGCGCGCGCGAAGTCGCATAACTTCCACAATTTCTGGTAGGTCAAGGTGGTGTCGAAGCCCAGGACGACCAGGTCGGGATGATCTTCGTCCAGTTGAAAGCCGTGCTGTTGGAATTCTTCCTGCAGGGGCGGCGCGCCGACCACGTAGATGCGGCTGGCCGGATGCTCCTTTTGCAGGTACAGGGCGGTGGCTTCGCCGGAAGTGAACACTTTCTCTTCGGCGATGGGCAGTCCCAGGCGGGTGATCTTCTCGGCGTATTGGCTGCGATGTTTGGAGGAGTTGTTGGTGAGGAACAGGTAGTCCAGCCCGAAGTCGTCCAGCGTCTCGATGAATTCGAGGGCGCCGTTCAACAGGCGGTCGTCCAGGTAGAAGGTGCCGTCCATGTCCAAGAGGAAGCAGCGCGCCTGGCTGGGTGGTTGGGAGGCGTTTGCGGGGTTGGGTATCATGGATGCAATCTGATTGCGGTTTTTTGCCGCCTGATTCGCGGGGCTAAGGTCGCCTGGTCTCGATAAACTCGACCCAACGGCTCAGTTCGTGGAAGTCGTTTCGACAGGCTCAACGCGCCGTCTTCGGACTGGCGCAATGAGTCGGATTTACACTTGCACCTGGCGCAAGTGCAGGTGTCCGACTTTCATGCGCTGAGGCAGGATTTCAGTCGGCTGGATTTCGTTGAACAAAAGCGAAATTCTCATCCATGTAAGGTATAACAAACGGGTGCGCTCTTCCAGGAGCGCCTCCGGCCACTTGGGGGTTAAGTCGGCTGCGCTGATCGAAAGAGCGGCGCGGAGAATTGGCCAATGGGCTTCACCCGCCCATTCAACACATTTTCGACCAGGCGCGCAGAGTGCATCGGCATTGCTTCACTGCCGCATTCGGGACAAACATGCATTTCCAGGTCGTTGATCACATAAGGCTGATTGTCGCGGTAAAAAATCCTTGTCACGCGCACCATTTTCATTGAACTTGAACAACCGTTTGGGCATTCCATACTTCAGCTCCTGTTCGCCGTGATGATGAAGGCGGGGCGGCAATCTTTGACTGTTACTGTGATGCGTCCTTTTGCCAGTGTGTACTTGGTAAATTTGCCCTCGGAATGTTCGTCGGCTTGCTTTTTGCGCATCACGCCGTCGGGCATCGTTTCGAATCTGTTCCAAGGACATGGCAAACCTTTCCTGCACGGCGACAATTGCATTATATCATCGAGCATTACGTCTACCCAAGCGATGTCTGGTAGGACACCCTGTCCACCGTCCCGCCGTAAATATCCATCATCAAGGCCGTATTTTCCCCGGCCAAAAGTTCCGCGCTCTCCGGCGTCATCCAGCACACCGGCGGGTAATATATATAGCTCATAAACTCTCCCCACGGGCATTTCTCCGCCCCCTGGCCGCTAGCCACAGTCCCTTGTACTTGAATCCAATAACGGGTTCCAGGAGTCAAACCGGTCAAAGTATAAGTATTCGTTCCCTGACCAATATCATAAGCATAAGAACAGGGATTTCCAGAAGATAAAATATTGCATTGGCCATAATAACTGGGATTGTTGGTCCACTGGACATGCTGTGTTCCGGAACTTGGCGACGGCGTCCAGTCTAACCGTACGCTTGTCTCCGATACCGGCGTCGCCGTCAAGTTCGTCGGCGCTACATTCAGATCCCCGCAAAGACAACAATTACAGCGTTTTATCCCTCTTGGATTAAGATGACAGCACAAATACTCATTCGCCCCGCACCCGCTGTTGTCGGGCTTGGGATCCACCCCTGGTTCTAGCGGCGGCCCGCATTGGCAGCCGCACTCTTCACAACATGGGCTTATACACTGTCCTGTGTCCGGATCACTTGCCATACAGCAAGCGGCCCAAACTACCGAGCGGAAAATCAATAAGGCACCCGTCACCGCCAAAACAACCGCTAATATTTTTTGCCGTATTTTCATGGCCGCTTGACCATTATTCTTGATAGATCATAAGATGTTATATCCGGGTTAATAACTTGAAACTGGTCTTGCCCGGCCGCCGATAAAATTTCTTCCAGCCGCCGCCTGTCCTCCCATTGAACCGTTACCAAACTGCCTAAAGGGATCAAGTTGACCTTGATTTTTTTATTTTCCGCCGGCTGGCCGTCAAACTGTTCCCAGATGTCCAGATTTCCCTCCTCATCCAAGTTCATCTCGTACCGGTAACCGTAAGTTTTGCCGTTATCGGATAAAAGGACCAATAACCGCTCTGCCGGGTTGATTGCCTCCAGTTTGCCGGACAGCAAGTACAGCCAGGCTTTGCCGCCGCTGTATTTGACCGTTTTAACCGGAGAAATCTCATTCGGGGCAACATCAAAGTTGCTTATCAATCGCCTGGCTAGGATTGCCGGTTCGATGTTGGCGATAGATTTTGAAGTCGACAGCCGCCAAATTGATCCGGCAGTAATTCCCAGAATAATCAATACCAAAACCAATACCGTCTTTAACCTTGCTTGGCTCATGCTGTTTCAGTATGAACAAAACTTCAACGGAAGTCAATCAATCCTGATTTTTCTGGTTTTCCGGTCGAACTTTTATAACCAAAACCGCCTGCTCCAATCCGGCCGGCAAGACCGGCACGGTTATAATCGCTTTGGTTTTATTAGGGTCAATAAAATCGATTTGTTCGTCAGTCACCATACTGGCTTTGAAAGTTTGCCAAAATTGCTGATTTGCCCTGATCGAAAAACCTAATAATTCCTTTCCCCCCACCTCATTACCTGTTTCATTCAAAGCTGTATATAACCATCCTGTCCAGATTTTTCCCCGTTCGTTTCGATTAAGCAGGTGAGCGATTTTCGGGATGTCGGTTTCCCTTAAAATCGAGTGAAATATTTTTATCGAACCGTCCGTATCTTTGGCGACCACCGGCACCAACACATCCATTTCTTCCTTTCCGTTTAGCCGTCGCCAAAATGGGACCCAGCCCTTGCCCAGGGCTACCTGCATCGGTCGGGCATAGGCCAAAGTGCTGTCATCATCATAAACAACTCCGCTTATTTTAGATCTTGGGCTTATCCAAAATCTTCCCGGGATAGTGGTATTTTTCATATCTGCTAGTTGCCATTCTTCAGGCGTATTGTCAAAATTATCGATTGTGGTTTCGTTGACGGTGATTGAAATTCCCTCGAACTCGCTGGCCGGGTCATACAATTCTGTCTTTTCCGTCGCCCGCTCGTGCTCGGCAAGTGCGGTTGATCTCATCTCTGGGGCAAAATCACTGTCTTCATCCACTCCCAACATAAACGGATAGCCCTCGTGTCCATTAACCTCTTCTTCCGAAGACAACGAGCGTGGCGTGCTCCAAATGCCATTCTCAAGATTTCTAATTCCCCAAACCAAACCGTATTGTTGACTGAAGGTAATAACCTTAACCGGTTGGACCACAGGTTCCAATCCGGCAATTTCCAATGTCGAGTATGCCCGATCCCCCTGGTCATATACCTTCACCCCTTCCACCTTCTGCCCATCCGCGCCGAAAATTTCGTAATAACCATCCTGACTGCCTACCAACTCAAATCCTCCCGGTGTCAATCGCTCCTGCACCTTCATCAAACTTTCCGGCAACTCCTTCCCCCACCCGTTTTCGCCCCAGACGTACCTTAAGCCCTCTCCCAGCACGGCCACATCATGGCCGTTTTCGTTCAGGACTTCTTTCACCCCGGCGGCAATATTACCAAGCATCACAAACATCCGCTCAACCAACTCGCCGTTATAAAGCATCGCCGCCCCGAACAGCCGGCCGCCGTTAGGCAGATCGAATTTTTCCGCCGCCTGCCATTCGCTCTGGCCTTTAGCGCGGACAAATTCCGGCGCGCCGTCGGCCGCCAGCAGCATCGTCAGGCCGTAAACTTCCTCGCCGTTTTGGCCGGGCTGGAACGCCCCTTCGACTTGAAGCGGCATCCAGGCAATCTGTTCCGCCAGGTAGGTATGGACGCCATCCGCGTCGGTAAAAGCATACTGCTCCAAACGTTTCGTCCCTAAAACCGGATTATTATCCTGGCTCCAGACGGTATTGCCTGCTTCCTGGTTGGCCTTGAGATCGGTGACGTGGTCGGCAGTCAGGGCTTCATGGCCGCGCGTCGGCCATTTGCCTTCGGCCGACTGCCACTCCAGGGCCGGGATCTGGCCCTCGGCATTTTTCTCGGCTACGGCCTTGGCATAACGGGAAACCCTGCCGCTTTCGTCCACGGAGATAAAATAAGTGACGCCGATATCTTCCAGGTTGCGGCTGACGGCCAAGTAAACCCGGTTCCCGTCCGGCCGCTGGACTGTTTTAGGGATAAACTGTTCGGCGCCGCTGGCAGAAAAATAGCGCCAATGCCCGCCCTCGCTATTCGGATCGCGCGCTAAAATTTCCAGATTATTTTCAGTATCCCTCCGGGAAATCTGCTCCGGCACGGCGGTAGCGGTAAAACCGTTGTTCTCGGTTGCTAACAGCCCGTCGTTTGTCGCCACCGGGATCAGGTTGTACACCCCGCGCACGAGGCCGACCGGAACATCCTCTATCTGCACAATCGTTGCGCCTTCGAAGCCGGGGACCTGGGACAGATCCAACTGGCCTGGCGTTTCGGGCGGCATCTGGACTCGCGCCAGTTCGAGCGGGACGTCGGCGGGCTGCGGCGTTTCGGTCGGCGCTGTAGTCGACGTTGTGGTCGGCGGCGGGGCGACGGGCGTACAGGCCGAGAGGGCCAGCAGGGCGATCAGCGCAGACAGGATCATGCGGGACATGGGGAGCCTCCTCCGGCATCCACCGGGAACGAGCGGTAATTCTTCTCCAAAAATTATAGCACGCGAATTGCGCAAGAACGTTTCGGGCTCTTTGGGATTTTCCGTGATGCGCCCCAATATCTGGCAGCGCGCCGTAGAGCGGAATTAATTCCGCCCTACATCTGGCAGCGCGCCGTAGAGCGGAATTAATTCCGCCCTACATCTGGCAGTGCGCCACGCCAATTCCCAATTCCCAATGAACCACTTTTCGAGGTGCGGCGGGAAGGATGATACAATCCCTGCCAGCCAGGAGAGTTGAATATGACACCCGAATTCATCTTGATGTTGACTTACAACGATAGTACGGTCAAGGACGCGCTGGAGATTTTTCGGCAGTGCAAGGATACGCCCGCGACACATTGGGGTTTCAAGGATGTGGGGTTGCCGCCGGAGGAGATGAAAGCCCTGGTACATGAAATGAAAGCCGCCGGCAAGACGACCTATCTCGAAGTCGTCAGCCTGTCGGAGGCGGAGGGGCTGCGCGGCGCGCACATCGCTGTCGAAGCAGGTTTCGATGTCTTGATGGGGACGGTCTTTTTCGATTCCATCCTGGCGTATCTCAGGGACAAACCCATCCAGTATTACCCGTTTCCGGGCCATGTCCACAGCCACCCAAGTATTTTAGACGGGGCAATGGATGAGATCGTGAACCATGCCCGTTTCCTGGAGAACAAAGGCGCGCAGGGTTTGGACCTGCTGACCTATCGCTACGTGGGGGATGCGCCCCGCCTGTTACAAGAGGTGGTCAAGGCGACCCATGCGCCGATTGTGTCTGCCGGTTCCATCGATTCTTTCCAGCGGATCGACGAGGTGCGGCGGGCCGGCGCCTGGGGATTTACTATCGGCAGCGCGCTGTTCGACCGGAAGTTCGCCCCTTCCGGTTCGTTCCGGGACAATGCGCTGGCTGTTTGCAGTTACCTGGAAGAGCCATCCGCCTCTTGAGCAGGGTTGCTCTTCGGGCTGTTCTTCCTGCCCAGTTTCTTGAGTAATTCTGCCAGTTCGACTTCCTCGCCTCGCTGGTTGTGGATGTATTCTGTCATAAAGGCAGAGCGCCGCAAGCGCAGGCACATGGGGGCGACGGTTTTCAAGTCATCGAATGTGACTTCGTCCCGTCCGTCCGCGGCTGCGTAGGCGCGCGCGGACTCGAACCAGGTGATCTCTGCCCGCAGCGAGTCGATGCCCATTTTTTGCACCAACGCAATGGCGGGATTGGCGACCTTATCCGGGATCGCTACTTCGCGCAGGCGCTGGCGCGCCGCTGTGACTTCGGCGCTGGCGGTTTGCATCTCCTCGGCAAAGGTGGAGATCATCAGGCGCGGGTTGGCCAGGTAGGCCTGGACGCGGCGATACGCTTCGAGACGTTCGGCCTGCGTTTCCAATCCTTTGACGATGACGCGCAGCCCGAAGCGGTCCAGGATCTGCGGGCGCAGGCGGCCTTCTTCCGGGTTCATCGAGCCGATCAGCAGGAAGCGCGCGCGATAGGTGGCGCTCACCGGGCCGCGCCGCACCGTGTAGGAACCTTGCGCGGCGGCGTCCAGGATGGCGTCTACGATGGCGTCGTCCAGCAGGTTGACTTCGTCGATGTAGAGCAGGTTGCGGTCGGCCTGCGCCAGGATGCCGCGCCGCACCCTCATGCGTTCGTGCAGGATGGCAGCCCGCTCGTCTATCCCGCCGACCACGTCTTCCAGTTGGGCGTTGAGCGGCAATTCCACCAGGCGGGCGCGGTCAGAGATGGTCAATGGCTGGCCTTCGGCGTATTTCTTTGCGCAGTCGGGGCAGATGGCGGTGATTCCGCCCGCTTCCACATCTTCGGGTAAGCAGCCATAATGACAGGCGCTGCGTTCCACTTGTGGGAGCAGGTCGAGCAAACTTCGAACGGCGGTGGTCTTGGCGGTGCCGCGCGGCCCGATCAGCAGGATGCCGCCGATGTTGGGATTGACCAGCCCAAGCATGAGCGCCAGTTTCATCTCGCGTTGGCCGACAATGGCGAGGAAGGGGAAGGGGAGAGGTTCGGCCAGCCCGCTATCTTCTTGCGGCAGGTCGGCCAGGGATTTGCCGGAGACGTACTCCACCAGTTCGCGCAAGGAATGGAAGGGGTGGGCAATCGGCTCTTTTGAGTCAGGTTGTTCGGCTTCGTTCATAGCGTTACTTTTGCGAGAGGCGGTATTTTTGCCGTTTCTGGGCCTGTTCGAGGCGCTGCTTTTCGTGTTCGGTCTCGGCAAACAATGACGGGACCGGGACCGGCTTACCCTCATCGTCGAGGGCAACATAGACCAGGTAGGCGGTGTTGGTGTGCGTCTGTTCCCCGGTCACCGGGTTTTCGGCAACCACTTGCACTTCTGCCTCCATGGAGGTGCGCCCGGCGTAACTTACTTCTGCATTGAGGATGACCAGGTCACCGATGCGGATTGGTTGGCGGAACACCATCGAGTCAATGGCTACTGTTACGACCCGGCATTGCGCGTGGCGCATACAGGCCAGCGCCCCGGCTTCGTCCACCAGTTTCATGATCCAGCCGCCATGCACGTTGCCCTGGCTGTTGGCGTGCTCTGGCTGCATCAGTTGGGCAATGCTGATCTGCGAGGCGCGGATGGGTTTGGCTTTCAGGGGCGCGGGCATGTGTCAGTCCATGTCTTCGCGGAATTCGCCGCTGTCTACGGGGTGCAGGCGCTCCGGTTCGTCGAGCAGGACGTCTACCTGGCCGTGGGTCAGTTCGCGCATCATGGGGGGCAGCGGGACCGTGGCCGGGGGGGAGATTTTGCCGGGAGACGGAGGCGGCTGCAGGCGTGGTTTGAGCGTGCTGGTGGCGCGCTTCCGCAGGATGCGCCGGTCGTCCGTCAAATATCCTGCGTAGTAGCCGAGGACGGAGTAGACTTCCCGCTTGGGGGTCACGAAGCCGATCCACTCCCCAGAGCGGCTGAACAGGTAGGGGTAGAGGAGGAAGGCCTCGGCGTCCCCGCGAGAGGTGTAGATGGGGATCAGTTTTCGGGCAGGTGAATCCATGATGGCCTCGAAAGATTAATCTACATCATTATACGTCCAATAACGGTTCACGAAGAAATTCCAAAGCATTACAATTCCGACAGCCAGCGCCAGGGTGGCGTTCTTGGCGACGAATTCGGCCGTGAACGGCGCGCGCAGTTTGAAGGGTTCCAGGAAGCGGATCAGTGGCGGTTCGACGAAGTGCAGGATGGGGATGCGGATCGCGACCCCGGCGATATTGACCGCGAAGAACATGGCCATTTGGTGGGCCACTGCGCGTGAGCGCGATTCGGGATATGTCCAGTAGCGATTCCAGAGGAAATTGCTCAGGACTGCGCACGTGAAGGAGATCGTTCCTGCCGCGACGAGTGACATGCTGGCCGTTTGGGTGAGCAGGTTCATGGCCCCGAAATCGATCAGCGCCCCGATCGCGCCAACGACGACAAATTTGAGGAAGCGTTCTCGCTCTTTGGCGTTGTTGAGGATCATGCAGTCCCCAATTTTTTGCGGAAGTAGGGGATGGTCTTGCGGATGCCTTCTTCCAGGCTGTATCCTGGTTCCCAGCCCAGGAGTCTTCGCGCGCGGGTGATGTCGGGCTGGCGGCGTTGGGGATCGCGGGTGGAACGCTCGCCCGCTAGGTAGGTAATGCCAGCCTGGTTGCCGGTGATGTGATTGATGGCCTGCGCGAATTCCAGGATGCTCATTTCGACTGGGTTGCCAATGTTGACGGGCATGTGTTCGTCCGAATGCAGCAGGCGGACGATGCCCTCGACCAGGTCGTCGACATAGCAGAAACTGCGGGTTTGTTGCCCGTCCCCGTAAACGGTGAGCGGCTGGCCGAGCAGGGCTTGTTTGAGGAGGTTTGGCAGGGCGCGCCCGTCGTCCAGGTCCATGCGCGGGCCGTAGGTGTTGAAAATGCGCACGATGCGTGTATCCACTCCATGCGCCCGGTGGTAGGCCATCGTCAAGGCTTCGGCAAAGCGTTTGGCCTCGTCGTACACGGCGCGTTCCCCAGCCGGATCTACGTTGCCGGGATATTCTTCGCTTTGGGGGTGGACGAGCGGGTCGCCGTAGATTTCACTGGTGGAGGCCAGCAGGTAGCGGGCTTTGTGGGCCTTGGCAACGCCCAGGGTGTGGTGCGTGCCCAGCGCGCCCGCTTTCATGGTCTGGATGGGCAGGTTGAAATAGCCGACCGGCGACTTGGGGTTGGGGCTGGCGGGGGAGGCAAAGTGCAGCACGGCGTCCACTTTGCCGGGTATGTAGATGTAATTGGAAACATCGTGCTTGTAAAAACTGAACCGGTCGTTGCCGGCCAGGTGGGCGATGTTGTCCGGGCTGCCGGTGATGAAGTTGTCCATGCCAATGACTTCATGCCCGTCTGCCAGCAGGCGGTCGCAAAGGTGGGAGCCGAGGAAGCCGGCCGCTCCAGTGATCAAAATTCGCATACTTTCCTCAATATCAGTGAGAGATTATTTCCAGTCCAACAGGCTGATGAGTCCGTCGCCTGTGACTTGAAAGGCTTGTCCGCTGCCAGAGTCGACCAGCCACAAGTTTCCCTGGTAGGCTAACGCCAGGAAGTCCCCCGCCTGGCCTTCGAGCGGCAGCGGCGCCCAGGCCGGGGTTTGGGGCTCCAGGCCAGGCGCATCGGCGGGAGGGAAGACAACCCGCTGGTTCGAACCGTCGCGATCCATAACGACCACGCGGTAACGGCTGGTCTCGCTTTGTTCCGGGAAGATGGCTTGCAGGAATGCCACCTGGTATGATTTTTCCTTGCCGCTTTGACGCAAGGGCGAAGTGGACGGATAGGCGAACATGCCTGTCTGCTGCACAAGGCGCACGGTGGCTTTGTTGGCAGCCGAGGCGGCTGTCAGGTCGAAGAACGGCGACTCTTCTTCGTTGACCAGGGTGGGCGGCGGCGCGTGGGTGATGACGTAGAGCGTTTGGCTGTCTGCGCCCCAGGTCATGCCCGGCACCCAAGCCCAGTCGCTGTGCGTTTGCAGGGGGGTGATTTCCAGCAGCGGCTTGAGTTGGCCTTCCTGCTGGTCTACGACGCCGACCTGGTCTGCGCGGGCGTACGACAAGATGCCTTCGGGGGAATAGTGCAATTCCATGCCCCACCAGCCGTATACGCCGCCGCTGTTCGCTTCCAGGATGCGCTGCGGCGTCCCGGCCCAGCCTGGGCCAACCACCACTTTGTAGATGTCGTTGTTGGCCTGCCAGCCGGGGGCGGTGGAACGCGGCTCGACGGTGGTGTAGGCTACGTTGGCGGAACTGGGGGTCCAGACGGCTGAGTGGACGACGTTTTTTACTCCCAGGGCAAAAGGCGCGGTTTTCGAGCGCGTCAGGCTGGCGACCCACAGGCTGTTGATTTCTTCGTCGGCGGCTTTTTTCGATTTACGCGAAAAGAGCAGCCATTCGCCGTTGGGTGAGATGGAAAAAACGCGGCCATCCAGGTCGCCAAACGTGACCAGGATGCGGCGGTTGGCAGTGGTGCCCTCCATGAGCCAGGCGTTGCCGCCAGCCAGGTAAGCCAACTTGCCGGGGATGATGAGCGGCGCATACGCAGACTGCGCGCCGACCATCACGATCTCTGGAACGGCTTCTTGCAGGGTTACTGTTTTGACGATCGAGCGGCTGGCTTCTACGCCGTCTTCCAACAAGATGCGGTAGGTTAGTTCTTGTTGGCCGTTGACGCCCGGCTGCACCAGGCGTCTTTCGCCCTCGGGCAGGGATTCGTTCCGCACGATTTGCTGTTCGAAGGGAATGGTCTCTTGTTCGGTGGTAAATTCCTCGCGCACGCGCACCAGGCGGATCTCATCGCCTTCGCCCAGGACGGTGTACGCGGGCGGGTCGCTTTTATCGAGGTTGGTCGTTTGCAGGTTGGCGATTTCGAGCGCGTCCGCTACTGTGCTGCCTTTCTGGATTTCGATCTCTTGCGATTGTCCGTCGGCGGTGACCCGGACGCTGATCTGCTCGTCCCCAATTTGCGGGGAGCGGCATCCGGCCGTCCCGGCGGCAAACGCCAGCAGGATGGCAAGCAGGCAAGCGGGTAGGGCGAAGCGGCGGGTCTGGCGCATATCCTGTGGGGCGAGTCTGGTATAATCCAACGGCTATTTAATTCGCCCGGCGAGAGTCATGATCCCATCGGCGATGCTGATGGTTTCCAGGCGGAACCCGGTGGCGACCGGGCCAAGCGAACCGGTGTAGGCCTCGGCCACAAGCGTTGTGATGCTCTGTTTCAGGCCTTCTGGCGCGGGGAAGGGGCCGAAGTCTGCCGAGACGACTTCGATTTTGGGCTGGTTTAGTTCATCGACGCTGACGCTCAAAACGATGAGTATGTTGGCGTTGAAATAGCCTCGCCGCACCCGGCCATAGATTTGCATTTGTCCCTCGCGCAAGTGCACCTGCGGGTCGGTGAAAGCCGGGTTTTCTTGCGACGCCATTTTGAACGCTATGGCCGAGGTCAGTTGTTCCTCGGTGATCTGGAGCGTGATGACGCCCGTTTGGGCGCCGGCCAACATGGCTTCTTCGGTTTGGGTCTTGAAACTCTCGACTGCCTGCGCGGAGATGGGAATGCGTTCTTCAGGGTAGTCTGGCCCGCCTACGAAGATGGAGCAAGCCAGCGTCGACAGGAGCAGTACGGATAAAAACAAAAGAAAACGGTTTTGGTTCATATTACTTTCCGTAAAGGATTTTTGTAGGGACTTATTATAGCATGAGCGAATCTCAGAATCTCCCGGAGTTGGCGTTAGCCGCCCAAATCGAAGCCTTGTTGTTCGTGGCTTCTGAGCCGGTGACGACCGGGCAACTGGCGACCGCTTTAGAGACCTCCAATGCAGAAGTGGAACGCGCCTTGCAGGAACTGGACGCTTCTTTCCTGGCCCGCGGCCTGCGCCTGCAGCGATTGAGCGGGCGCGTGCAGATGACGACCGCCCCGGACGCGGCCGGCGCGATCGAGCGATTTTTGGGCTTGGAAGCGACCAGTCACTTGAGCCGCGCCGCGCTGGAGACGTTGGCGATCATCGCTTACCAGCAGCCGGTCACGCGCCCCCAGGTGGATTCGGTGCGGGGCGTCAACAGCGATGGCGTGATGAAAAGTTTGCTGGGCAAGGGCTTGATCCAGGAGGGCGGGCGCGCCGAAGGACCAGGACGCCCGATCTTATACAGCACCACGACAGAGTTTTTGCAATATTTTGGTTTGAATTCCCTGGCCGAGTTGCCCCCGCTTCACCTGGCAGGAAATGGCGAACAGGATGTCGCGCTCCTGAAAGGATAAGATGGCTTCAGAACGGTTGCAAAAAATCCTGGCGCAAGCGGGCCATGGCTCGCGGCGCGCCTGCGAACAGATCATCGAGGCGGGGCGCGTGCGCGTCAATGGGGCGGTTGCGCAGTTGGGCCAGAAGGCCGATGCGAGTACAGATAAGATTCTCGTGGACGGCAAGCCGGTGACGGTCACAACCCGGTTTACCTACGTGGCCTTGCATAAGCCGCGCAATGTCTTATCCACAGTGGAAGTGGAACCGGGCGATAACCGGAAGACGGTCCGTGACCTGGTGGAGTTGCCAGAGAGACTGTACCCGGTTGGCCGCCTGGACTTCGACAGCGAGGGCTTGATCTTGATGACCAATGATGGCGACCTGGCAAACCGCCTGACCCATCCGCGTTATGGACATGAGAAAGAGTATCGCGTGTTGCTTGCCCGCCGCCCGGATGAGGCGCAATTGGAGACCTGGCGGCGCGGCGTGGTGTTGGAAGACGGCCATCGCACTGCGCCGGCGCAGGTGCGTTTCGAGTCAACTTCTGGGAAGGGGGCCTGGATACGTATCGTGATGGGAGAAGGACGCAAGCGCCAGATCCGCGAGATCGGCTTCCTGCTGGGGCTGCCGGTGGTGCGGATCGTACGCACTCGCATCGGGACCCTTCGACTGGGGAATTTGAAATCCCGCCAGTGGCGCTACCTGACAAACGAAGAGATTGCCAGTTTAAAAACGCTGATTTCAAGCGAGCAGCGATAAAAGCAGGACCGGTCTCGCGCGAGACCGGTCCTTTGTTATTTCTGTTGCCTTCAAACCTCTCGAACGTCCCAAACTTCCTTGGCGACCTCAGCAACGGCTTTTTTCACAGCCTCCGGCTTCATGCTATCCACTTTCATCGTAACCAGTCGGGTCGAGGGATCCTCGCCGGCAAATTGCCCAAATGCCACAAAATTACCGCCCGCCTTTGCAATCGCCTCGGTAATTTTCGCCAGTTGGCCCGGCTTCTCCTCGATCAATATGGTTGCGCGTACGCCTTTTTCGCGCGCTCCCATCAATTCGAGGAAAATCTTGAACAGGTCGGTCTCGGTGATGATTCCAACTACATGCCCGTCGCGCAGAACGGGCAGGCCGCCTACCTTGTTATCTGCCATGATGCGAGCCGCCTCTTCGATGGGGGTGCTTTCCTCTACCGTCAATACTTTCTTGGTCATTACTTCTGCGACGGTGATTTTGCTCATCAGGTAGTTCATCTCCCATATGCTCAAACTCGTGACAGGAGAGGGGGAAGCGTTCAGCAGATCTTGGTCAGAGACGATGCCAATGAGTTTGCCGTCCTTGACGACCGGGGCGCGGCGAATGTGTTCGCGCTTGAACAGGTTAAGGGCGTCATGCACCGGCATATCCGGGGCAATAGAAATAATGGGATGGGACATTCTTTCGCCGACTAACATAAGAAACCTCCATGTGCTTGCGCCAGGGGGCTGGCAAGCCATTTATGATACTGTGAAATTTTATCCCTATCTCCGTGCAAAAGTTCGCATGTTGGAGATGGGGAGGCCGTATACTCATATTATAAACCCAGATAGGCTTCCCGTACGTGCTGGTTCTTGATCAACGTGCGGGCCGGACCTTGCAGTTCAACTTTTCCTTCGGCCAGGACGTAGCCATAGTCGCTAATCGCCAGCGCCATTTGTACGTTTTGTTCGACCAGCAAGACCGTGATGCCCAGTTGGCGTAATTGCTTCAGGCTTTCGAACAGTTGCAGCACGAGTACAGGCGCCAGGCCTAGCGACAATTCGTCGATCATCAATACAATCGGGTCGGCCATGATACCGCGCGCAACAGCCAGCATTTGTTGTTCGCCGCCGCTCAGCGTGCCGGCTTTTTGCGTTTGGCGTTCTTTGAGGCGTGGGAACATTTCGTAAACACGCTCGAGATTTGCCTTGAATTTTGGCGTCGCGCGTTTATTGGATGCGCCCATTTCCAGGTTTTCGTACACGCTCATGTCGGTAAAGAGTTGGCGGCCTTCCGGCACCATGATCAGTCCCATTTCCGCTTTGGTATAAGCAGGTACGCGGCTTACATCTTTCCCCTGGAATGAGATCGAACCTTTCCAGGGGCGCAAGAGGCCCATCACGGTGCGTAACAGGGTGGTTTTCCCAACCCCGTTGCCGCCCACAAGGCAGGTCAATTTCCCTTCTTCCAATGCCAGGCTCGAACCCCACAGGATTTGCACTTCCCCGTAGCCGGAAGCAATGTCTTTGATTTCCAGGATTGTCATTGCGGTTCCTCCTGCAACAATTTTTCGGCCAGCCTGGGGTCGCCAAGATAGGCTTCGATGACTTTTTCGTTTTTCGATATCTCTTCCGGCGCGCCTTCGGCAATTTGTTGGCCGTAGTCCAACACCAGCAGCCGGTCAGAGACATTCATCACCGCTTTCATCACGTGTTCGATCATGATGATCGTGACGCCTTGCTCGCGGATCTTCAGGACAGTTTCGACCATGTTCCCGATTTCAGACGAATTCAGGCCGGCCAGCACTTCATCGAGAAGGAGGAGGTAGGGGTGGGCCGCCAGCGCGCGCGCCATTTCCAGGCGCTTCTTTTGTGCGACGTTCAGGCTGCCAGCCAGTTGATCGGCCCTTTTTGCCAACCCGACGAATTCCAGGACTTCGGCGGCAATCTCGGCGGCGCGTCCCAGGCTATGGTTTTCGCGTCCAAAACAGGCGCCTGCCATCACATTTTCATGGACGGTCAGTTCGTTCAGGGGTTGGACGATCTGGTGCGTGCGCGCCATGCCCATGCGGGCGTGATCGTAGGTCTTTTGTGTGGTGATGTCTTTGTCTCGGAAAATGACCCGCCCCTCATCGGGAGCGTAGACGCCGTTTATCACATTGAACAGCGTGGTCTTACCCGCGCCATTTGGGCCGATCAATCCAAGGATCTGCCCTTCTGGCAGGTCGAATGTCACCTGGGTGAGCGCCTGCAGGCCGCCAAACCGCTTGGTGATCCCTTGTACAGAGAGTAATATGGTCATGCCAGCACCCTCCTCAATGTCGGTATGCGGCGGCGTAGCCAGCCAATGGCGCCGGCCGGGATGAAAAGCACGATGAGCAGGAGCACTACCCCGGAAACAGACAGTTGGATGTCTTTGAAGAAATCGTTGGTGACGAGATAGCCGCGCATGCCCTGGTACGCGAAGGCGCCCAGGATGGGTCCAAGTACAGTTCCCTGCCCGCCAAGCATGACCATAACCAGCAATTCGATGGAGGCGTGTAACGGGAAGGCCGCATGGGGTTCCACATTGCCGTTTTTGAAAAAGAACAGTACGCCGACCATGCCGGGGATAAACGCCGAAAGGACGTATGCCCAGGTTTTGGCGTTGGGGGCTACGATTCCCATTACTTCGGCGGCGTCTTCGTTTTCGCGGATGGATTGCAGGCTCAACCCGAATTTCGACGTGCGTACCAGGTGGCTGACGATGATGGCAACGAAGGTCAATCCAACCATGATGTAGAAAGCCATGCCCAATGCCTGGGCAGCGCCGCCGTAGGCTTTGTAAACTTTGAAATTCAAGGTCATGCCGATCGGGCCGCCAAATAAATCAAAGTTGTTGACAAAGGCTTTCATCGCTTCGTTGACGCCAATGGTGGCCAGCGCAAAGTAAGCGCCGCGCAAACGCAAGATCGCTTTGCCCAGCAGGTATGCCAGGATCGCGGAGGCTATCCCACCGGCCAGGATGGATATCCAGATCGACCAGCCCAGGTCGTTCACCAAGAACAAGCCGACGTAGCCGCCGAAGCCAAAGAAGACGATATGCCCGAAACTGACATAGCCGGTATATCCCAACAAGATGTTCAGGCTGGACGCCAGGGCAATCGCTTTGAGAATGGTGAACGCGCTTTCGCGGGCAGAGATGTTATTTGTGACCGCCGGCCAGAGACCCAGCGCGGCAACGATCAGCAGCGGCAAAAGGAGACCGAGGTGATTTTGCCAGCGTTTCATTTCTTTGCTCCAAAGAGTCCGGTAGGCCGAACCAGCAAGATGACGACGAATAAGCCGAATTCGATCACTGGCACCCAGGAAGTTTCCAGGAAGGCGGGAATGATGCCCTCGAGCATTCCCAGGATCAAACCGCCGAGTAACGCGCCAATTGGATTGCCGAGTCCTCCCAACACGCCGATCACAAAACTTTTGAGTTCGTAACCGCTGCCGGACAGGATGTTGAAGGGGAAGAACGTGGCGATCAATGCCCCTGAAACGGCGGCAAGCATCGTGCCGAGTCCGAAACTGAGGGCCAGGATGCGGGTGGATGGTACGCCCATCAATTCCGCCGCTGCGCGGTTGTTAGTCACCGCGCGGATGAATTTGCCGGGGCGGGTTCGGAACAAGAAAAGGTAAAGCCCGCCTGTTACCAGGATAGCAATTGCGGCGGCGATAAGGCGGGTTCCCAGGATCATGGTTGCGCCTAGTTGGAAGCCGCCCAGGCCGAAATCTACGTTATAGGGTGAGGTGGTCAAGGCTGCGGTGCCCAGGCCGATGATGATCATGTTGACGGAGAATGTGGCCAGCAGGGACGAAAGATGTGGCGCGTTGATCACGCGATGCACGGCAGTAAAATAGATCAGGACGCCAAGCAATAATCCTAAAATTGCCACCGGGATCAGCCCGACGTAAGGATTGACGCCCAGGCGGACAACCAGGAAAAAAGTCCCAAACATTCCCAGCGCGATGATCGGTCCATGCGCCAGGTTGATGACGTTCATCACGCCCCAGATGAGGGTCAAGCCCATGGCGGCAATGCCGTAGACGAATCCAAGTAAGATGCCATCGGGAAGGGATGCCAGGAGCAGGTTTAATTGTTGCATATCAACTCCCAATCGTAATTTGTTATGGACGACATCCCCCCAGGAAAATCCTGAGGGGATGTGGGCGAAACCGTATGCTTTCAGGGAACCGGGATGGGATACAGTGGGTCAGCCGTGGCGACATCGGCGGGCGCGATGATGACGCGGGTCAGTTCGCCGGCTTCATTCTTTTGCCATTGCGCAACGACCATCTTGTGGGCGATCTGCAAGCCGTGGGCTTCCTCGGAAGTGTCGAATTGGATGCCTCCATAGAAGGTCATCAGGTTCATCGCGTTGAGGGCGGCTTTGACGGCTTCCGGGTCGACCGAGTCAGCGTCTATGATGGCTTTCTGCAGCACCAGGCCGGCAGCGTAACCGCCAGCGACGTGGTAGGTGGGCGGGTCGCCGTAGGCGGCTTCATAGGCGGCGGCAAAATCTTCACCCGTGGGCCCAAACCATTCCATGCCCAGGTTAGCCGCTTCCGCTTCGGTATGGGTGGCCGCCAGTTCCCATTGGCTGGATGTGGCAATGCCGAGGGCGGCGTCGCCCAATTCTGGGAATTTGGAATCCGCCGGGGCGACCAGCAAGTAGGCGAACTTGAGACCAATCTTGCGGTCGTACAGTGCGCGCGCCAGGGCAGTGCCGTCGTTGTAGTGGCCGCCGCCAAGCAGGACGGTCGCGCCGGAGCCGGCAATTTTGTTGACGATGGGACCAAAGTCGGTCGTCTCTGAAGCGTACCCTTCCTCCAGGACGATCTCGAACCCGTTGGCTTCCAGGTAGGGCTTGATGCCTTCGACGACGCTGGTGGAGAATTTGTCGCTTTCGTGTACCAGGGCGATCTTGGCTTCGGGGTCGAGTTGTTTGAGCATGTCGACCGTGCTCGACATATACAGGCTGGCGGGAGTGTACAACTGGAACAGGCTGGTGTTGCCGGTTTGGTACGTGGCGTCATCGGCGGCGCCGGTCGTGACCAGTACTTTGCCGTTCTGTTCGGCGACAATGGAGGCTGCGGAGGTCAACCCGGAGGAATACGGGCTGATCAGGAAGTCCGCGTTATCCTCGTTGATCAAGCGGGTGTACAATTCTTGCACGCGCTCGGCATTCGATTCGTCGTCGTAGGTTTTGAAATCGAATTTGACGACCGTGCCGTCGCTGAGTGTGACGCCGCCGGCTTCGTTGACCTGTTCCAGCCATAGGTTGAAACCGTTCACCTGGCGCTTGGAAGAAACTTCCTGTGAGCCAGTCAGCGATGAAGTGAAGCCGATGACCACGGTTTTCTCCATCGGTTCCGCTGGCGCTTCAGTGGCGGCCGGCTCGGCGGGCGCCTCGGTAGCAGCCGGTTCAGGGGGCGCCTGTGTGGCTTGTGGGCCGCAGGCAGCCAGGAACAGGCTGGCAACCATCAACAGGGCAAACAATCTTACGAACTTGTCTTTCATTTTGGTGCTCCTCCTTTGGCGAAAGGAAATGGTATGTTGGGAGAGGCTGCCGTGTGGAATGCACAAAACTCCCAAGAGCGGGTATAACACCGCGCACTGGACTCATTGTATACACGTTATGAAAATTTTGACTAAAAAGAGGGGGGGTGGTTATAAATATTCTATAAATATGCGCTTTGAACGCCGCT
>JBMOMO010000011.1:0-4374 GCA_049324135.1 Chloroflexota bacterium | reverse complement strand
AGGGGTTCATTCAGCGCCTCGAAACAGCGCCTGACGAACCACTCCTGGTAATCGCGCCGGTAGGCCGACCAGGTGCCGCCCAGGATGAGCAACTCGATCTTGTCGGTGGGATGCCCGACCGCCTCCAGCGACTCGAGACGCGAGCGCACCTGCGCATAGGGATCGAAGTCGTGTTCCAACCCACGCATCGCGCCCGGCTCGCCCGGCAGGTACGACTTGGGCATGCGCACGTCGGTGGGGCAGAAGATACATTTGCCGGGGCAGGGATACGGTTTGGTCAAGACTGTGACGGTGGTCACGCCGGAGAGCGTGCGGACAGGCTTCAAGCGGATGCGCTCCAGCAGGCGCGCGTCCTCGCCCAGCTCGCCCTGCGCCAGCATCTGGTTGTAGGCCGCCACCAGCGCGTATTTGCCCAGGTAGCCGCCGCCGGGCGCGGGGTGACGGCGCAGGCTGTCCATCACTGGCTGGCCGCGCTGCACGTCGGCCAGCACCAGGCGCGCCAGCGCCAGTTTTTCGGGCGTCAGGGAATGGGCTTCGAGCCAGTTCTCTCGCTTCGACACTTTCCAGCCTCATCCCTTCTTCCCAAATATCCCCGAAACATCCAGGTGGAAGTCATGTTGCACCTCGGCAATATCCTTTTTGTGGAACATTTCGGTATGCAGGCCGCATTCGGTCTTGCCGCGCCCGGCCCAGCGCCCGGCGCGTTCATAATCGTCTGCGCCGACTACCGCCGTGCAAGGCGCGCAGCCGATACTGCGATAGCCCTGCGCCGTCAACGGGTGGGAGGGCAGGTGGTGTTCTTCGATATATGCGTCCACGTCCGCCTTCGTCCAGTTCAGCAGCGGATTGATCTTTAGCAAGCCGTTATGCAACTCCAGGATGTTTGCCTGCGCGCGCGTGGGCGTCTGGTCCCTGCGAATGCCGGTGATCCAGGCCTTCAAATCCTTGAGCGCCTTTTGCATCGGCTGCACTTTATGAATGTAACAACACAGGTCGGGGTCTTCCAGCGGCAGGGCGCGCACGTTCTGGCGGGCGAAAACGTCCCAGCGCGAGTCGCGGTACAGGTCGAGCACGTTCAAGCGCCACTCCGAGGCGATCCTTTCGCGGAAGATGAGCGTATCCCAGAAATGGTAGCCCGTATCCAGGAAGAAGACCAGCAGGTCGCGCCGGATGCGCGTGGCCATGTGCAGCAGCGGCATGGACTGCGTCTGGAAGGACGAACTCAACGCAACCTGCGGCCAGAACGTATCCACCGCCCAGGCCACGATCTCCTGCGGCGTCTTGTGTTCGAACTCGTCCGAAAGTCGTTGTATCTGCGCGATGTTCAACATGGAGCGCAAATTATAACCCGATATACCCTGCGGGTATCATATAATAAGCGTGTGAAAGCGCACATCGCCCAACGCCTGCTGGCCCTCAACCGCCGGTTCTACACCGATTTTGGCGCCTCCTTTTCCGCCACGCGCGGCCGCATCCAGCCGGGGGTGCGGCGGGTTTTGGATTCGCTGAAGGGGGACGAGACGATCCTCGACCTGGGCTGCGGCAACGGCGGACTGGCGCGCGCGCTGGCCGGGGACGGGCATCGCGGCGCGTATCTGGGCCTGGACTTCAGCCTGCCCCTGCTTTCGGAGGCCGAATCTATGCCCCAAGGTTTTCCGGCGCAGTTTCGGGAAGCGGACCTTACACAGTTATCCGTGATCCGTGATCAGTTATCAGTGGTCGGCCATCAGCCATCGGCCGCTGGTCATCCTCTTGCGGGGACAGGCTGGTCGCTGATCACTGCCTTTGCCGTATTGCACCATATCCCTGGCCAACGCCTGCGACAAAATATCCTGGAAGCAATCCATACGTTATTGGCCGAAGGCGGGCGCTTCATTCACTCGAACTGGCAATTCCTGCACAGCCCGCGCCTCAGGCAAAGGGTCCGGGAATGGAGCGAGGCCGGCCTGGCGGAAGCGGACGTGGACGAGAACGACTACCTGCTCGACTGGCGCTCCGGCGGCGCCGGCCTGCGCTACGCGCATCACTTCAGCGAGGCGGAACTGGCCGGGCTGGCCGCCTCCAGCGGCTTCAAGGTTGCCGGGACCTTCTATTCGGACGGCAGGGAGGGCAATCTGGCCGTGTACCAGGCCTGGGAAAAAGCGTAGCCCGCGTGATCGGTTTCTTATGCGGTCTTTATCGAATCTTCACAAGATGTTTACACAGGCCTGCTATAGTATTGCCCTGTGAAAACTATGCCAATCGCGAAGATTTTGTATCGTGGTGTCACTGCGAGGAACGAAGCAGTCTCCTGGCCTGCGAGGGGATTGCTTCGACCGCAAAAAACGCCGGTCTCGCAATGACATTTGGTTGCGGCTGGAAGTCGCGCTACGATCTGCTCGAATAAGGAGTAATATCATGAAAAATATTTGGAAATGGATCCTTGGGGTTGCGCTGGCGCTGGTCGTCTTTGCCGCCCTGGGCTATTTTACCTACAACTGGGGCGGCGCTATGGCCTACGGCCATCCCATGATGTACCGCTTCGACTCGGACGACTGGCAGGGGCCGCGCGGCGGCTTCGACCGCCATCCCATGCGCATGACGCCCGGCATGGGCGCCTGGGGCGGATTTGGTTTCATGCCCTTCCTGCCGTTCATGTTCTTCGGCGGGCTGCTGCGCCTGCTCCTGCCGTTGGGCGCGCTGGCGCTGACAGCCTACCTCGCCTACCAGAAAGGCAAACGGGACGGCGCATCCAGCGCCGCCATACAGCCCGCCTCCCCGGCAGCGCCTGAACCGGGCGCGTAAACCTTGTAGGGATAGTCTGGGTAGGGGCAGGTCTCAGACCTGTCCCTACTGTTCTTTTCCTGCATCATCGTTTCAATGTCCTGTATTTGACCCGATGCGGGGTGAGGTCTTTGCCGAATTTCTTTTTCTATTTTCTTACCCAACTATTTCCATCCTGTTCGTAACCGTGAGCCGAGGCGTTTTTCTTGAGCCAAATGATAAGCCTGATGTAAATGGGAGTTTGCTTTTCAGGCTTTGCTTTCCATTCATCAAATAATTCATCCACATTGGCTTCGACAAAATCAATCCTTGCGATTTTGGCTTCGATTTGATTGATAAGGGATTTCTCGTATATTGCATAGGGATCAATATTGCCCGTTTGCAAAGTTTTCAGAACTGCCGCTGGAAGTTGAATGAAAATACCACCGTTTTCGCCAGCCTCCCTCGCGGCAACTTCGTCTTCTCCCAGGACAAGTCGGTTATTGTTTTTCTTGGGCAGGGCTTTGGGATTGGGCGTACCCAAAGGCGGCGGCGTTGTCTTTGCCCCCTCAACAATTCCCATCGCTATGATTCCAGCGCCTATACGCGGATCAATATCTTTTGCGCTGGCGCAATGATATTGAAAGACTATAGAAGAGACGACCATTCCTGCGCGGGCGGCGTTCAAGTAATCCAGTCCGTGCTTTTTCATGATTGCGTCATATTGGTCTTGATATTCCAACTGGACTTGTTCTACTGTCATTACAGGTTTGTCTTTTTGGGGAAATTCTGTAATGGGAGGCTTGGACGTGACATCTATTCCGTTTTGCGTACAATAAAATGCAAACAAGTTCATTAACTGAGGCCAGGCCTGGTTGACTTCTTCTGAAAGAACAACTGTCCCAGGCGTTGCTTCTTGACCGTAATTCATCGCCCTATAGAGGTTTGTGCCAGCAATACGGGCTGCAATCGCTAAAACCGTGCCAGCATGGGGCTTGCCGCCGACAAGCGGTATTTTCTCTTGAAGTTCTTTGACAAAATCCATCGCCGCCTCATAGCGTTTCTTTTGCATTTCAGGCGACATGAGATCTTTGTCCACTTCTTGGGGCGAAGTTGGTGTTTCCTTTTGTGATGGCTTTTTGAACAAATCAAATAGCGGCATGATGCGTCTCCTTCAAATCAAAATGACGTCAAGTGTTTCATCTCTTCAACGTGCGATGTTTCACTCGATGCGGAGTTAAATCTTTCCCAAACTTTTCTCTCGTCATCGGTTCGTACTCCGGGCGGTTGTCTGCACGTACTTTCCAGCCTAAATCTACGCGCCTTCAGTAAAGCCTAACACAACCGAGGTTGCGCGTTCGTCAAAGCATTCGCGCGCCACCTGCACAGCATCTGAGTTTCTCTCTGCCCACGCGCCGAGCATGGAGATGGGTTCCATCAATTCCTTCCCAATGGGCGTGAGAGTGTATTCCACCATGGGCGGGACAATGGGGTATATCTTGCGGTTGATGATGCCGTTCTGTTCAAGTTTACGCAATGTCTGCGCGAGCATTTTCTTGGAGATGCCGCCAATCTCGCGCAACATACGGTTGTGACGGTTAATGCCGCGCGAGATGGAGACCAGCACGAGCG
>JBMOMO010000010.1:0-33003 GCA_049324135.1 Chloroflexota bacterium | reverse complement strand
TTGTCCTCTGCGTAACTATCGCGTAACATTGGGGCAGCCTCCTTTGATAAAAGTTGTGCCTCGCACCTCAATTTTTATCAGAGGGGCTACTTCCTTGTCAACTCCCTTCTTTTGCACCAGAAACTAACCTATTTACGCACCCTGGAATTAAAAGTTGTTGCGCTGACAGTATCAGTAAGATGAGAAGTTTCGTAGTAACGGCGACTAAAGTCGCCACTACAAGCGCAAATTTTCATCTACTGAGTATTGTATAATACGCGGGGCGACAAGCATCCCCCGAACAAGGAGTAAAAGTGAACTTTCGAAAAATCTGCGTCCTGGGTCTTGGCTATATCGGCCTGCCAACCGCCAGCACATTCGCCACCCATGGTATCGACGTCATTGGCGTGGATGCCAACCCGCAAGTATTGGAAACACTGAAGAACGGCGGCCTCCACATCCACGAACCGGGACTACGCACGATTGTGGAAGCAGCCATCAAGTCCGGCAAACTCACCGTCTCGGCGCAGCCCGAAGAAGCGGACGCCTTCCTGATTGCTGTCCCCACTCCATTCTATATGGACAGGAGCGGCGAATATAACGGCGAGACTTACAAACTGGCCGATATGCGGGCGGTGACGTCTGCCACTGAAGCCATCGTCCCATTTTTGCGGAAAGGGAACCTGGTAGTGCTGGAATCCACTTCGCCGCCTCGTACGACCATCGACCTGGTGAGGCCAATCCTGGAACGTTCCGGGCTCAAAGTCGGTCCCGATCTCCATCTGGCGTATTCGCCCGAACGCGTGCTGCCCGGCCAGATCCTACGCGAATTGATCGAGAACGCGCGCGTCATCGGCGGCGTGACGCCCGAATCGGCGCAGGCGGGCGCAACGTTATATTCCGTCTTCGTCAAGGGTGACATCATCCAGACCGACGCCACCACTGCGGAAATGGTCAAATTGATGGAAAATACCTACCGGGATGTCAACATCGCCATCGCCAACGAATTTTCCCGGCTAGCCGAGCGTTTTGGGGTAGACGTATGGGAAGCCATCGCGCTGGCAAACCGTCACCCGCGCGTGAAAATCCTTGCGCCAGGACCGGGCGTGGGCGGGCATTGCATCAGCGTGGATCCCTGGTTCTTCGTCGAGACTGCGCCCGACCTGACGCCGCTGATCTACACGTCTCGCAAGGTCAATGACGAACAGCCGCATTACGTGATGGCGCTGGTCCAAAAGGCGCTTGGCGCATTGAAAGGCAAAAAGATTGCCGCACTTGGCCTGGCATACAAACCAGACGTGGACGACTTGCGCGAGAGCCCGGCTGCCGAAGCAGTTCACCTGCTGCTCGACGCGGGAGCAGATGTTCGGGCGTATGAACCGTTCAAACCCGATGGGCTGCCCGGTATCCCCATGGCAGCCTCCATCCAGGAGGCGATTCAGGGCGCGGACGCCATCCTGTTGCTCGTACGCCACACGCAATTCACCGAGATGAAGCCAGCCGAAGTGGCCGGTATGACTTCTGCCCGGGCAGTAGTGGACACAGGAAATGTGTGGGCAAACAAGGAATGGGAAGAGGCCGGGTTCGATGTTTTCCGCCTGGGGGACGGCAAAAGAACCCGGCAATGAAAATCCTGTCTGTCTTCGGCACACGGCCTGAGGCCGTAAAAATGGCCCCAGTAGTGAGACAGTTGTCCCAGACTCAGGGCATAGAGGCGCGCGCCTGTGTCACTGCCCAACACCGCGAAATGCTCGACCAGGTGTTGAACTTGTTTGCGATCCAACCGGAATACGACCTGGACCTGATGCGAGAAGACCAGTCGCTGGCCGAGTTGAGCGCCGCCATCTTTACCCGCCTGGACCCGGTGCTGGCCGAATTTGAACCGGACTGGGTGCTTGCCCAGGGCGACACCACTACAGCAGCGATCACCTCCCTGCTGGCGTATTACCGCCGCATCCGGTTCGGGCATGTGGAAGCCGGGCTGCGCACGCACGACAAATGGCAGCCCTTCCCGGAAGAGATCAACCGCCGCGTAGCGGGCGTCATTGCGGACCTGCACTTTGCCCCCACGGAACAGGCGCGCCAAAACCTGCTCAGAGAGGGCATTCCTGAGAAAGCCATCGCATTGACCGGCAATCCGGTGATCGACGCCCTGCAGATTGTAGCAAAACAACCTGCGCCGCAAGAAGTTGAGAAGTTACTTGGTAAGTTGGGGATTGCTTCGCCTGCTGCGCACGCTCGCAATGACAAGCATCTGATTCTTGTAACCGCCCACCGGCGCGAGAATTTCGGCCAGCCGCTGGAAGACATCTGCCGGGCGCTGGAAGAACTGGCAACGCGCGGGGACGTGGAGATCGTCTACCCGGTGCATCTCAACCCGCACGTACAGCAGCCGGTCAGGCGCATCCTGGGCAACACGCCGCATGTCACGCTCCTGCCGCCGCTGGACTACCTGCCGCTCGTCCACTTGCAAAAACGAGCCAAACTGATCCTGACTGATTCAGGCGGCATCCAGGAAGAAGCGCCCGCCTTTGGCGTGCCTGTCCTGGTCCTGCGCGAAGTGACCGAACGTCCAGAGGGAGTCGCAGCGGGCGTGTTGAAACTGGTTGGGACAGATACCAACCGCATCGTCCAAACTGCGACGCGCCTGCTGGAGGATGCCTCGGCATACGCGGACATGGCAAAGGCGACCAATCCATTTGGGGACGGACTCGCCGCCAGGCGCATTGTCGAAGCGATAACTTCCTTCGACCCGTAAGTAATTTGTAATGTCAAACCGGCTTATTTTGTGTATAATGAGATTATGGTTAAAGTGGGCCGTTGGTTTGGACTTTTTGTTGCGCTATGTCTCATCACAGTCATGTGGGGATCTGTACAAGCACAGACTCCCGAGACAGAATATTTTGCCCAAACCGGCCATAACGTGCAAGGGGACTTTTTACGTTATTACCGCAGTGTAACCAACCCAACCCTGTTATTTGGATACCCGATTACGGAACAATTCACCAGCAAAGAGGGCAAACTGGTGCAATACTTCCAGCGCGCCCGCTTCGAACTGCGTCCCGACCTGCCGGAGGGACAGCGCGTGCAACTCACGGCGCTGGGACGCGGCGCTTACGTCCCCGGCAAGCAGTTAGTCATCGATAATCCGCTGGCCTGCCGCAAATACGTCGAAACGGGTTACTCGATCTGCTACGCCTTCCTGGAATTTTTCGACCAGAACGGCGGCCTGGCGCAATTTGGCTACCCCATTTCACCGTTCGAATTCCATAACAACGTGATCGTCCAATACTTCGAAAAGGCGCGCTTCGAATGGCGACCAGGGCAAACTGAAGGCCAGCGTGTTGGGCTGGCCGACCTGGGGCGCGTCTATTTCGATAAGATCGGCGAAGACCCGGCCTTCCTGCGGCCGGTCAGCCAGGGCGTATCGGGCATGAGGCCGGTGTTGAGTCTGCAAGTGCGCGCCTTCCCGTCCAAAGCCGTCACTATGTCCATCGACCAACAGACCATCTACATCCTGGCGCAAGACCAAAACCTGCAACCCGTCAGCGGGGCTGTGGGGGTTGCCAACATCCGCCTGCCAAGCGGCGAGGTCAGGTCGCAAAGTTTTACCATCAACGAAAGAGGCGTGGGGACATTGACGTTTTCTTTCTCGAACCAGCCCAACGGCCAACTGGTCTATGTAGACATCTACGTCTCGTACAACAACCTGCAAGGCAACACAACGACTTCGTTCCGCATCTGGTACTAACCCACATCCCCCAGATCGCCCAATCGAAAAACCGGGCCATCTTTACAGGCCATTTTCCAACCGCGACGGACGCGCACAGCGCACACGCCGCAGGAGGCCATCCCACCGCACGGCATGGGCGTGACGACCAGCGCCTGCGCATCTTTCCACGCCCCGGCCTGCCCGCTGATCCCAAGCCTTTGCCGCACCCCCGGCAGGGACTCGCGCGCCAGGTCGAGCGCCAGGTAATCTGCCCATTGGGCCGCTTCGGGCAAAGCAGAGAGCGGCCGGGCCTCCACGTCGGCAGGCAGGTTGGCAGGGACGGTTTCGCCTAGAAGCGTCACATCCGCGCCTTGCGCCAGCGCAAGATCGAGCAGGGCCAGCAGGCGGTAGGGATTGCCGCCCAACGCAGCCAGCGCCACGCGGCGAGCGTCGCCCGGCAGGTCGAACCCATGCCCCAACGGCCCACGCAGCGACAGGTTGGCGCCGGCCCGCCAGCCGTCCGGGATGGGCGGGGCCAGCAGGAATCCGCCGGGGGCGAGGCCGGCCCGAAAAACGGGAGCAGGCAGGGGGGCGTCAGAGGCGGGGTCGTGCGCCAGCAGGTATTGGCCGGGCGCGGGGACGAGTCCCGGAGGGCAGCGCATCCGCCCACCGGTCATCCCGTTTTCCAGGTAGAGTTCAGCCAGTTCTCCACTCGCTTGTTGCATTTGCGGATATTAACACGCTTCATACAAGCGGGCAAGCATCTGCGGGTATAATTCACAAAAAGTTTTATGACCGGAGGTAGAAATGAACATCGCCAGTGTAATCAAAGCCATTGGTTCTTTTTCGTGGTTGATCTTGTTTGCCTTGCTCGCGGTGATCGCGATACGCGCCAGCCGCAAACAGAACGTGAAGGGGCTTTCGACGCTCACCATTGTTGTATTGGTGGCTTCGATCTTGATGACCGTCGTCGGCGCCGGGTTGGTCTTCATCGAGCCGTATGAGACCGGCGTCGTTGTGACGATCCTTTCCGAGGGCGGTATGCGCCCCACGCCGCTCAGGGCGGGCTTGCACTGGATCGTGCCTTTCGTGGAACGGGTCGAACTTTACCCGACTTCGCGGCAGACCTACACCATGGCGCGCACCCCCAGCGAAGGGGAGATCGTGGGAGATTACACCGTAGAAGCGCGCACTTCGGACGGGCAACGTATTTTTGTGGACTCTTCTGTCATCTACCAGATAGACCCGACGCAGGTGCTAGAGATCCACAAAATCTGGCAGCACCGCTATGAACCTGACCTGATCCACCCGCAAACGCGCGGGATCATCCGCGACTCCGTCTCTCAATATCGTGTAGACGAGGTGCTGAGTTCGAAACGCTTCGATATGGCCGCGCAAATCACAGAGAAATTGAAGGAAACCCTGGCTGAAAACGGGCTGACCTTGATCGACTTTGTATTGCGCGACATCACCTTCACCGAAGAATATGCCCAGTCCATCGAGCAGAAACAGATCGCCGAACAACAGGCGCTGCAGGCCAAGTTCGTGGTCGAATCCAAGAAGCAGGAAGCCGAACAAGCCAGGCAGATCGCCCAGGGCCAGGCCGACGCGGCCGTCATTGCCGCCAAAGGCGCTGCCGAAGCGCGCCTGATCGAAGCGCAGGCTGAAGCGCAGGCGCTTCAATACGTCGCCGAAGTGCTGCGCAGCAACCCCAACCTGCTGCAATACCAATACATCACCAACCTGGCGCCCGGCGTGCAGACCATCTTTATCCCCAGCGATAACCAGTTCATCCTGCCGCTGCCGGATACAACCACCACGCCATAGCGTTTAGAGAGTAGAGAATAGAGAGTAGAGAGTAGAGAGTAGTATGCCCATTCCCTCCAATGGCCGTGAAATCCGCCTGACGAGCCTCTCGTCCTGCGCGGGCTGAGCGTCCAAACTGAACGCCGAAGCGCTGGCGCAGGTTCTGCGCCCCATTCAAAATATCTACCAGTCAGCCGACTACCCTGACCTGCTGGTCGGTTTGGACGGCCCGGACGACGCCGCGGTCTGGCAGTTGGACGAAAAGCGCGCGCTGGTGGTCACCACCGATTTCTTCACGCCGGTGGTAGACGCCCCCTACGATTACGGCGCGATCGCGGCCGCCAACAGCCTGTCGGACGTGTACGCTATGGGCGGCGTCCCCTTCCTGGCGCTCAACATCGCCGCCCTGCCGCCCGACCTGCCCAATGAAATTTCGAGCGAAATCCTGCGCGGCGGCGCGGAAAAAGCCAGGGAAGCGGGCGTGGTCATCGCCGGCGGCCACACCATCCAGGACAAAGAGCCCAAATACGGCCTGGTGGCGCTCGGTTTCGTGGACAAAGGCAAAACGCTCACCAAAGCCGGCCTGCGCCCCGGCGACCTCCTGGCGCTCACCAAACCGCTTGGCTTTGGATGCACCACCACCGCCCTCAAGCAACAAAAAGCGGACGAGGCCGACGTGCGCGAAGTGGTGGACTGGATGACCCGCCTCAACCGCGCCGCAGGCCTGCTGGCCGTCGACGCGGGCCTTTCCGCTGCGACGGACATCACCGGCTTCAGCCTGCTTGGTCACGCCATGGAAATGGCCGATTCGTCGGGGGTGGCACTCTATATTGACTACGCGCAAATTGCATTCGTGAGCGGCGCGCGCAAATACGCCGAAATGTGGACCTTCCCCGGCGGCGCGTCCGACAACCGCCTGTACTTCGGCCCGCGCGTAGAATTTGCCTCGTCCATTGATGAGGCCAGCCAGATGCTGCTCTTCGACCCGCAGACCAGCGGCGGATTGCTGCTGGGCGTGCCGAAGGCGAAACTGTCCGCCTTCCTGGCGCGCGCAAAAGAACTGGAACAGCCGGTTTGGATCATCGGCGAAGCGCGCGAGGGACAAAACATTCGAGTAGGGTCAGGGTGATGTAGGTTTTGCATGTCAGATATTGGCTCGGAAATCGTTATCATCTTGATCTTGATCGCGCTGAATGGCGCTTTTGCGATGTCAGAAATTGCCATTGTTTCATCGCGCAAAGCCCGGTTACAACAAAAAGTAAACGAGGGAGATGAAAAAGCGCGCGTTGCCCTGGAACTGGCAAACAACCCGAGCAACCTGCTTTCTACCGTCCAGGTAGGAATTACGTTGGTGGGCATCCTGGCAGGCGCGGTCGGCGGCGCAACGATTGCAGAGCACCTGGCTGCACAAATGGCGCTCATCCCTATGCTGGCGCCCTACAGCGAGACGCTCAGCCTTGTATTGGTTGTGATCGTAATTACCTACTTTTCCATTGTTTTGGGTGAATTGGCCCCAAAACGGTTCGCCTTGCAAGACCCCGAGCGTATCGCCTCCGCGGTTGCCGGGAATATGCGCTTCCTGTCCATCCTGTTCTCCCCCATCGTCCGTTTCCTCGGCTTTTCGACCAGCCTGGTCATACGCCTGGTTGGCGCAAAGCCATCCACGGAACCGCCAGTGACCGAGGAAGAGATCCACGTGCTGCTCGACCAGGGCACCCAGGCCGGCATATTCGAGGTCGCCGAGCAGGACATGGTGGCGGGCGTGTTCCGGCTGAACGACCGGCGCGTGTATTCCCTGATGACGCCGCGCACGGAGATCGTCTGGCTGGACGTGCGCGACACGCCCGAGGAGATCCTGGCAAAAATGACCGAGGGTCCCTACTCGCGTTTCCCGGTCTGCCAGGGAAGTTTGGACAATGTGTTGGGCATCGTCAAATCACGCGAACTGCTGACGCGCAGCCTGGCGGGTCAACCCATCCAGTTGAAGGAATGCCTGACGCCGGCCCTGTTCATCCCGGAGACGAGTTTTGCTTCGCGCGCGCTGGAAGTCTTCAAGGAAAGCAACAAAAAACTGGTGTTGGTGATAGACGAGTTCGGGGGCGTGACCGGGCTGCTGACCATCAACGACGTGCTGGAAGAGATCGTCGGCGACATCGAGACAAGTGAACCACAGGCCACCCAACGACAGGACGGCTCCTGGCTGCTGGACGGCATGTTGGATGTGGACGAATTCAAGGAGTTGTTCCACCTCGGCGACCTGCCTGACGAGGACGACTACGAAACGCTGGGGGGCTTTGTCATGGTCTCGTTGGGACGCATCCCAGTCGCTGCCGACCAGTTCGAATGGCAAGGGTTACGCTTCGAAGTGGTAGACATGGATGGCCGCCGCGTGGACAAGGTACTGGTCACCACCCTCCCGGCGCGGCCAGGCGCAGACTGATTGATAAAAAAATGTGGGACAGGTCTCTGACCTGTCCAGACAGACCAAAGGTCTGTCCTACAGCCTTTTTGGCGAAGTAAAATTTGGAGTGTTGATGAAAAACCGCCTTCCGCTGTTGCTGTACGCCGCCTTGTTTTTCCTATCCGGCGCGGCCGGGTTGATCTATGAGATCGTCTGGGAACGCCTGCTGGAGTTGTATTTTGGCGTCACGCTGACGGCGATTACTTTGATCGTAGCCGCTTACATGGGCGGGCTGGGAGTCGGTTCGCTGATCGGCGGGCAGGTGGCCCAACGCGCCAGGAAACCGGCGCTGCTGTATGGCGCGGTGGAGGTGGGAATTGGCCTGTTCGGGCTGGCAAGTCCCTTCCTGATCCATTGGATCGGGCAGCGGACGGCAGGCGCGCCATACGCGCTGGTCTTCCTGCTCAGTTTTGGCCTGCTGATGATCCCGACCATCCTGATGGGCATGACGCTGCCGCTGTTGACGCAAACCTTCGTCCGGCGCGTGGAGAACACCGGGCGCACCATCGGCCTGTTGTACGGCATCAACACGCTGGGGGCGGCCTTTGGCGCGCTGCTGGCGGCCTACGCGCTGGTCGGCCTGGTCGGTTTCTATGGCGCTATCCTGGCGGGGGTGGCGCTGAACCTGGTCGCAGGGGCGGGAGCGCTGGGGTTTGGCTGGCAGGCCCGGGCCTCGGTCGAAGCGGAGGATGAAACGCCCACAGCCGCCAGCCTCCCGCAAGTCGCCTTGAAATACCAGGTCATCTTACTGTCGGCGTTCCTGGTGGGCTTCATCGACATGGGCCTGGAAATGGCCTGGTTCCGCGTGATCGGCATCCTCAACAAAAATACCGCCTATGGCTTCCCTTCGGTGCTGGCCGTTTTCCTGGTTGGGCTGGCGCTGGGCGGGTGGATGTGGGGCAGCAAGGCGGACAAGAGCAAGGATGCGGTGGCGTTGTTCTGGAAACTGCAACTGGGGGTAGGGATCACGGTGGCGTTGTCGTTCCTGGCAGTGTGGGGCGCGCTGCACGTCCCGGCCTTCGAAGCCTGGTTCGGGCGGGTATTGTCCAGGCCGCAGATGCCCATCCCGCCGTACCTGAAAATTGGGAGCGACTTTGTCTTTTCCAGGCGGCTGATGGCGACCGGCCTGTTCGAATATTTCCTGCCGATCCTGCTGCTGGTGCTGCCCGGAAGTCTGCTGATGGGCGGAGGCCTGCCGGTGCTGGACCGGATCGCCATCCGCAGCGCCGAGCAATCGGGGCGCAGGGTGGGCGACATCCATCTTGCCAACATCCTGGGTTCGGTGATCGGGACGCTGGCGCCCGACTACCTGTTCCTGCCGCTCTTGGGGAGCGAACTGACGGTCAAGTTGCTCACTGCGTTGACGCTGGTATTCACCCTGCTCGTTCTGTCCCATCTTTCAACGATGCGACGCGGAATCGTGTACGGCCTGCCGGTAACGCTGCTCGCGCTGGTAGCCTTGTTGCCCGGACGAGGCCAGTTGTACACCAGGCTATACGAAGTCGGGACCGGCCTGGCATCGGTGGTCGACGAGTCCGGGGACAGCGTGCTGGTGTTGAACTTCCACGATTCGTCCCAACGAGTGGCGCAATTATGGATTGGCGGCATCCAGAACAGTTACTTCCCATCGAACGGGGAATACGAGCGTTCGGCCATGACCTGCGCCAGCGCCAACCATCCCAGGCGCGTCCTGTTGATCGGGCTGGGCGGCGGGAACACGGCTTACTTCCTGACCCAACTGCCGGGCGTCGAAGAGATCGTCATCGTGGAGTTGATGGAAGACCTGGGAACGTTCCTGGACGAGTATGCGCCGGTCGCCCAGGGGACCCTGCACGACCCAAAAGTGAAATATATCGTGGACGACGGGCGGCGCTACCTGTACGCGAACCCAGCGGAACGCTTCGATATGATCTTTATCGATCCCTTGAACAGTTTTACCGCCGGGCACAACAACCTGTATTCCAGGGAAGCCGTAACGCTGTACCGTTCCCACCTGCGTGAAGATGGTATCTTCTGCGGTTGGATCAACGAGGCGCACGTCCTGCCGACCACGGTTGCCAGCGTCTTCCCCTTTGTGGAACAATTCCGCGATTTCGTGGTGGCGGGCAACCAGCCATTCGAGTATGACCGGGACTACATGCAGGCAGCCGGGGAGCGATTCCTGTCCGCGGGGGACGCGATCATCGGCCCTGCGGCAACGGAAACGCTTGCGCCCGACACAGTGCTGGCGCTGCGCGTCCGCGACGAACAGGCCATCAACAAACGGACAGGGGAAATCCCAATCCTGACCGACATGAATCCCTGGCTGGAGTACTACTACTTCCATAAACGCATTCGATAAAGGAGCAAACCCATGAGCGCGTATGTGATCGTTGACATCGAAGTGACCGACCCGGTCGGCTATGCCGAGTACGTCAAAGTAGCGCCGCAGTCCGTCCACCACTACGGCGGGAAGTACATCGCGCGCGGCGGCCATAACGAAACCCTGGAAGGCGACTGGCAGGCCAGGCGGCTGGTCATCCTCGAATTCCCTTCGCTGGAACGGGCAAAGGCCTGGCTCGATTCGCCCGAATACGCCCCGGCGCGCGCCCTGCGGCACAAATACGCCCGCACCAATATGGTGGCCGTCGAGGGAACATAGGGAAAACGCCCGCCTGTTCAATGGTATAATTCCCGCCCGTATGAGTCCCGAAACGAAATCCCAGAAAACCCAGGTCTGCCCGACCTGCGGCACACGTTTGAGCGAAAACGCCACCCGCTGCCTGGTATGCGGCGCGGAACTGGCGGCCAGGCCAGAACCCAAAGCCGCAAAAAAGGTAGAAAAAGCGGTGCAGGCCAGCCAGATGCCGGAAGTCACCCTCAGCCTGCCGGCTGCCCTGGGCGTGATGGCGGTCATCTTGCTGGTTGGCGCGGCAGTAGTCTTCTTTGGACTGCGCGCCACCAACCGCGTGGTCGAGCCGACGCCGGTTCCCACCGCAACGGAAACTGCGCTGCCTACCCCGACTTCGACCGAAGTCCCGACCAATACCCCCATCCCAACCCCCACCGAGCAACCGCCTTTCGAATACAAGATTGCCGCCGGGGATACCTGTTCCTCCATTGCGCTCACCTTTGGCGTGTCGGTGCAAAGCATCATCATCCTGAACAACCTGCCGGCCTCCTGCAACAACCTGGTCGTGGATCAGGTCATCAAGGTGCCTTTCCCGACCGCAACGCCCGCGCCCCTGCCGACCAACACCCTGCCGCCCGAAGAAGCCGCCAAAGTTGACTGCGAAAAAGTGCCCTACACCGTCCAGGAAAACGACACGCTCTCCAGCATCGCCGCCAACTACAACGTGCCGCAAGCCGCCATCAAGGAATACAACGGGCTGACCTCGGACAACGTGTTCCTGGGGACGACGCTCCTGATCCCATTGTGTGAACGCGCGCCCACGCCCGGCCCGACCTCCACCCCGACCACCCCGCCTCCTTACCCGGCCCCCAACCTGCTCCTGCCTGCGGACGGCGGCGCCTTCACCCTGGCCAATGACACCGTCACCTTGCAGTGGTCCTCGATTGGAACGCTGCGCGAGAACGAATTCTACCAGGTGACGGTCGAAGACGTGACCGAAGGGCAAGCGCGCCGCCTGGCGGATTATGTGACCGACACCAAATACATCGTCCCGACCACCTTCCGCCCGAAAGACAACGTGGCGCACGTCATCCGCTGGTGGGTCGCCACCGTCCGCCAGACCGGCACGGATGAACAGGGGCAGCCCATCTACTCCTCCGCGGGCGCCAACAGCGATAAGTGGGTCTTCACCTGGGTCGGTTCCGCAACACAAGGCACCCCAGAGCCATAACCGATTCGGTTTTACCATACCACTTTGTACCATTTCATGGCACAGTGGCACTTGGCAAAGCCTGGCGATACGGAATCCCCGTCCTTTTTTTGCGGCGGGGATTCTTTTATCCTGTAACACCGACCTGCGGTCGGTTTTGCCATACCACGTTGTACCATTTCATGGCACAGTGGCGCTTGGCAAAGCCTGGCGATACAATCCCCCTTGACAAGTACAGAAAATCTCGTATACTTATCATGGTTATTCAATAATATGAATAATGCAAATAATCCTAATATCCGCACCGGAGAATAAGATGCCGTTACCCGTTGATATCCAGCGCCCCGCCCGCGAAAGGCTGCCTGTTGTACTCGAACCGGCCCATAACGCCATTGCCAGCATGATGCTGGTCGTCAGGGAGGACGAGATGCCGGGCGTGCACGAATGGGTCTCGAAGACGCGCGCCGCGCTCACCGCGAAGCAATTCGAAAAGCACAAACTGGTCATCATCGGCTTCTTCTACGCGCTCCTCCCCAGGGAACACTGGAACTCGTTCCCGGAGTACCTGGATCACCTGGCAAACACGGATGCGCAGGCGCTGCGGAGCAACCTGCTCGAGGAATACGCCAACATCTGTATCGAATGCGGCGAAACGCCGCCAGGGAAAGTCGTTGTTGACTGGGATGCCGTGCTTTCGTCTGCGGAGGCATACATCCAATTCTTGAAGGAACACTTTGGGGAAAAAGGGGTCGATGTGGAATTGGAGACCCAGGCCTACCGGTTGGTGCTCGACCCGCCAGCGATGAAAAACCTGATCGTCAGGCACCTGCGCTGGTTCTGGGAGCAGTTCCTGGTCCAGGAATGGAGGCGCGTGGAACCCGTCCTGCGAGAATCGGCCAGGCAATTCCAAAGCCTGAACATGTCCCACACGAACAGCCTGGAGGAAGCCAGTTTCATCACCGGCCAGGAACTGCCGGAGGAGCATTGGAAAAAACTACTGGAAAGCGGGAAGCAGGCCTGCTTCGTCCCGAATGCGCACATCGGCCCGTATGTCTACAAGATGATCGTCGGGGACTCGCTGTGGGTCATCTTCGGCGCCCACCAGCCCGAAAGCGCGGATGTGCGCATCCCGGAGTTGGACCGCGCCGACATCGTTGCCAGGGTATCCGCGCTGGCAGATGATACCCGCCTGCGCATCTTGCAGATGATCGGCGAGCAAGGCGAGTTGCGCTCGCAAGACATCATGGAGCAGATCGAACTCAGCCAACCCAGCGTTTCCCGTTACCTGACACAACTGACCGTCACGGGCTACTTGCGCGAAAGGAGAATCAATGGAGCCAAAGCCTACACACTCAACCGCGAACGGATCGAAAAAAACCTGAAAGCAATCCAAAAATTCTTGTTAGTACCTTGACTGGAGTTCTTGCACAGCGAGCAAGGATTTTCACCACCAAGACACAAAGGTTTTCTTTGTGACCACAAAGGATTTCTTCGTGAACTCGCGCCTTTGTGGTGAACTTTTCCGGCTTGCCCATTTCAGGAACTTAACCGACCAACCAAACCAGGAGAAAGAATGAATACCCTTTGGCTTTCGAACCTCGAAATCCTCTACGAAGAGCGGCGCGCCGATTTCCGGCGCGAGATGGAACAACTCAACCTGATCCGCGAGGCGGAAAACGCCTACGGACCCCGCCAGGGTTGGTTCGAGCGCAACCTGCATCGCCTGGGCAACTGGATGATGCTGGCAGGCGAACGCTTGCGCAACCGCTACCAAGCGCCGACCCCCTCACCGCGCTGGTACCAGGGCAGCAGCCTGGCGCGCTAGTCCGGCGCAACTATCCTGGGACATTCTGGCAACCCAGAATGTCCCAGTCAGGACAAGAATGAAATATCAACTCGATAAACTGAGACAACTCTATCACGAATACCCGCCCGTTTTCTGGACGCTGGTGGCCGTCACGTTCGTGGACCGCCTGGGCGGTTCCCTGATCTTCCCGTTCTTTGCCTTCTACGTCACGCAAAAATTCGGGGTAGGGATGACCACCGTGGGCGGCTTGTTTGCCATCTGGTCCATCTCCGGGTTCGTGGGAGGCTTCCTGGGCGGCGCGTTAACCGACCGCCTGGGGCGACGCGGCATGATCATCTTCAGCCTGGTCGCAACAGCCATCACCATGCTGGGACTGGGCCTGGTGGACACCCTGGAACTGTTCTTCGTCGTAGGCTTCGTCTCCGGCATCTTCACGGACGTGGGCGGCCCCGCCTACAACGCCATCATCGCGGACATCCTGCCGGAAGAAAAACGCGCCCAGGGTTTCGGCATCCTGCGCGTGGCCTTCAACCTGGCGGTGGTGTTCGGCCCGATCATCGGCGGCTTCATCGCCTCGCGCTCTTACCTGGCGCTCTTCATCGTAGACGTGGTCATCAGCCTGATCTCGGCGGCTATCGTATACATTGCCATCCCTGAAACCAAACCCGAGTCCCAGCCAGGCGCGCCCGAAGAAAGTATGGCGTCCTCTTTTGGCGGCTACCTGCGCGCCATCCGGGACGCGCCGTTCATGCTCTTCTTTGGCGCCTCCCTGCTCATGGCGCTGGTCTACATGAACATGAACACCACCCTGGGCGTCTACCTGAGGGACCTACACGCCATTCCCGAATCCGGCTACGGCTGGATCCTGAGCCTGAACGCCGCTATGGTGGTGCTGTTCCAGTTCCCCATCACGCGCTGGCTGGAAAAACGCCCTGAACTGCCCATGATCGCCCTGGGAACATTCCTGTACGCAATCGGGTTTGCAATGTACGGATTTACAGGCACGTATTTCCTGTTCCTGTGCGCCATGGCGGTCATCACGGTCGGGGAAATGATCGTTGCGCCGGTGACGCAGGCCGTCGTGGCCCGCTTTGCGCCGGAGGACATGCGCGGACGTTACATGGCTGTGTACGGGTACTCGTGGGGCATCGCGTTTGCGGCTGGCCCCTACCTGGCCGGCCTGCTGCTCGACAGCCCCAACCCGGACTGGCTGTGGTACGCCTGTGGGATCGTCGGCTCGATCTCAGCGCTTAGTTTCCTGATGCTGGGACGCACCCGGCCAGCGGCTGGAATTGTCGAAGAACCAGCCGCCGCATAAACCAGAATCCTCACGAAAACGTCCCGAAGGCTCGAAAGTGTGCACTCAAAAGTTGTCAGCGATGACAAGGAAAATCCGCAGATTTCGCAGATTACGCAGAAAAGTCTGAAAAAATCGTTAGCGCGCCAAACTGATGGGGTGCTTTTACCAGCCTGGAAAAGAATCCGCTAATCTACGCCAATCTCCGCGAATTTTTCGGGAGATGAGCGAGAATTCGCGATGATTAGTGGATTCCGTTCCAGTACTTTGGCGCGCTAACCAAAAATCCGCGAGAATCTGCGTCACAGCGTCCCCTTTGGGGATCTGCGGATGGTTTGACAACCTTTGCGTGCACACGCTCGAAATCCTTCGGGACGTTTTTGTCTCGATTCAGAGTAAAATTCGAAATACTTGCCTCAAGGAGCAAAAGCATGGATGTCCGCGCTTACAACGCCAAAGCCTGGGACAACGAAGTAGAGAGCAAGAACCGCTGGACGCAGCCGGTCAGCGCGGCGGTCATTGCCCGCGCGCGGCAGGGGGAATTCACCATCCTGCTGACCCAACAAAAGCCAACGCCGCGCGAATGGTTTCCCCCGTTGAAGGGATTGGATGTGTTATGCCTGGCTTCCGGCGGCGGGCAGCAAGGCCCCATCCTGGCGGCTGCTGGCGCAAACGTGACCGTGTTCGACAACTCGCCCCGCCAACTGGAGCAGGACCGCCTGGTAGCCGAGCGCGAGGGGCTGGCGCTGCGCACAGTCGAAGGCGACGCCGCCGACCTGGGTATATTTCCGGACGAGTCCTTCGATCTGGTCTTCAATCCGGTCTCGACAGTCTTCATGCCGGACGTGCGCCCGGTGTGGCGGGAGGCCTTCCGTGTGCTGAGACATGGAGGAACCCTGCTGACCGGGGTGATGAATCCCGTACACTATATTTTCGACCTGTACAAAGCGGACGAGGACATCCTGGAAGTGAAATACTCGATCCCCTACTCCGACCTGACCAGCCCCAGCGAGGCCGAGCGCCAGGAATACCTGGAACAAGGCCTGCCGCTCGAATTCGGTCACAGCCTGACCGACCTGCTCGGCGGGCAGTGCGAAGCGGGCTTCCACATCGTTGGCGTGTACGAAGATTACATGCCCGAATCGCCGGTCAGCAAATACCACCCCAATTACCTTGCCACGCGGGCGCTGAAACCGCAGGCAGAAGTGAGGAGCCGACATGAAGCGTAAACTGGTTGACTTGAGCCACGAGGTCGAGCATGGCATGGTCACGTATAGGGGACTGCCCGCGCCGGTCGTGTGCGATTATCTCAGCCGCGAGGCCTCGCGCGCGCATTACAGCGGCGGGACGGAGTTCCATATCGGCAAGATCGAGATGGTCGCCAACACCGGCACCTACGTGGACAGTCCCTTCCACCGGTTTGCGGACGGGATAGACCTGTCCGAACTGCCGCTCGAGTCGCTGGCCGACCTGCCCGGCCTGGTCGTTCACGCCGCGGACCTGGGGCCTGCGATCACAGCCCAGGCATTCCACGGCCTGGACATGCGCGGCAAGGCGGTGCTGGTCCACACCGGCTGGGCGCGTCACTGGGGCGCAGAACGCTACTTCGAGGGGCATACCTTCCTCACAGGCGAGGCGGCGGCCGATTTAGCGGAAGCAGGCGCGGCCTTCGTCGGAATCGATTCGTACAACATCGATGATACCGCCGACGGCGCGCGTCCTGTCCACAGCGCGCTGCTGAAGGCCGGCATCCCCATCTGCGAGCATATGTGCAACCTGGAGTCCCTGCCCGACCAGGGATTCCGCTTCCACGCCGCGCCGGTCAAGGTGAAGGCCTTTGGCACCTTCCCGGTGCGGGCATACGCTGTCGTCGAAAGCCAGGGGTGAGGAGGAACAAATGAAACTGGAAATCATCCAGGAAAGGCCAAAAGGGACGCCCAGGTCGACGCCCCTGCTGTTCGTGCATGGGAAGTGGCATGGCGCCTGGTGCTGGGCGGAACATTTCCTGCCCTATTTTGCGGAACGCGGCTATACCTGCGCTGCCCTGAGCCTGCGCGGACATGCGGGCAGCGAGGGCCGCGAGCGCCTGCGCTGGAACTCGATTGCAGGGTACGTCGAAGATGTGGAGCAGGCAGCGGGAAGTTTGAGCGCGCCGCCGGTCGTCATCGGGCACTCGATGGGCGGTTTCATCACCCAGAAATACCTGGAGAGACACCCCGAGACGCCCGCCGCCGTATTGTTGACCTCCATCCCGCCCGGCGGTCTGTGGCCGACCACTTTCATGCTCCTGCGCCGCCGCCCGCTGGTGGTGCTTAAAGTGCTGACCACGTTAAGCCTGTATCCCAACATCGAGACCCCGGCGCTGGCGCGCTGGGCGTTGTTCTCGAAGGACATGCCCGACGAACTGGTGGAAACCTATCACCGCCAGATGGGAGACGAGTCCTTCCGCGCCTACCTGGATGAACTGGGGTTGAACCTCGTCCATCCCAAGCGAGTGCGGACGCCGCTGCTGGTCATCGGCGCGCAGGAAGACCAGGTCATCACGCCCAAAATGGTACAGGGTACGGCGCGGGCATACGGAGCGCAGCCCGAAATCTTCCCGAACATCGCCCACGACGTGATGCTGGAAAGCGGCTGGGAACGGGTGGCAGCGCGGATCGCGGCATGGCTGGGTGAAAAGGAAATCTGATCCCCTTGCCAAAACGCGCTTGACAATTCCGGCCACCTTCCATACAATCATGCCCATGCCCGCCAACCGACCACACCATCACCACAACGCAACCCCTTCCACCGGACGGGCTGTCTGAGCGCGCATTTGTGCAGCGCACCTGAACCCCAAACTCCCGTCCTGGCGGGAGTTTTTATTTCTTCTTGAGGTGAATATGATTCCGATTCTTTATCCTGCAACCGCGCAAAAAACCATCCTGCGCCGCGCGCCGTTGGGCGATGAGGACATACCCGCTTCCGTGCTGGAGCGCCTCGAAGCGACCTTCGGCGAACGGATTTCCCCGCACGAGGCCGTGACCCGCATCCTGCGAGATGTACGCACGCAGGGCGACGCCGCGCTTCGCTCCTGGACCGAAAAACTGGACGGCAAAGCCCCGGGCAGTTTCCGCGTCCCGGGGGAGGCCCTGCGCGCGGCGCTGGACGCCATTCCCAGCGCAGAACGCGCCGCGCTCGAACTTGCCGCCAGACGCATCGAAACATTCTACAAAAAACAACCGCTGACCTCCTGGATCACACAAGAGACAGGCGGCGTGCTGGGGCAACTCATCCGCCCCATCCGGCGCGTGGGATTGTACGTTCCGGGCGGCACTGCCCCCCTGCCCTCCAGCGTATTGATGTCGGCCGTGCCTGCGAAAGTGGCAGGCGTGCAAGAGATCGTCCTGGCTGTGCCGCCGCAGCACGGGACAGGCAAAGTCGCCCCGATCATCCTGGCGGCTGCCGCGCTGGTCGGCGTGGACGAGGTCTACGCCATCGGCGGCGCGCAGGCCATTGCCGCGCTGGCCTACGGCACCGAGACCATCCTGGCTGTGGACAAGATCTTCGGCCCCGGCAACCTGTTCGTGACGCTGGCCAAGCAACAGGTTTTCGGCGTGGTCGGCATCGACGGGCTGGCCGGCCCGACCGAAACAGTCGTGATCGCGGACGAATCCGCCAAGCCTGCCTGGGTAGCCGCAGACCTGCTTGCCCAGGCTGAGCACGATGTACTGGCCTCGGCGATCCTGCTCACCCCCTCGAAAGGACTCGCCGAAGCGGTGCAGGTGGAAGTCGGACAACAGATGGAAAGCCTGCCGCGCGCCGGGATCGTGGCGCAGTCCCTACAAAACCGCAGCGGCATCGTCCTGACCCGGGACCTGGATGAGGCCGTCAGCCTCTCCAACGCCTATGGGCCGGAGCACCTCTGCCTGGCCGTCAGCGATCCCTGGGCTTGGAGCGAGAAGGTCATGTCGGCGGGCGGGATCTTCATGGGCGAGTATTCGTTCGAGGTGCTGGGCGATTACGTGGCAGGCCCCAGCCACGTCATGCCAACCAGCGGCACGGCGCGCTTCGCCTCCCCGCTCAACGTGTGGGATTTCGTCCGCATCATCAGCCTGGTCGGCCTGAACGAATCCGCGGGCCGGGAATTGTCCGGGTCCGCAGCCGTCATCGCCCGCTCCGAAGGTCTCGAAGCCCACGCCCGCTCGGCGGACTGGCGCGCAGGGCAAGACGACTGACCCACCACCAACAACGACGAAGGCCTGGCGTTTTCACCAGGCCTTCGTTCTTATCCAACTTTGCGTTACTTATCTTCCGCGATGCTCTTCCCGCTGTACTTCAACGCCACGTGCGCCGCCGCCAGCCTGGCGACTGGCACACGGAACGGCGAACAGGAAACGTAGTTGTTGCCGATGATGTGGCACCACTCGATGGATTCCGGGTCGCCGCCATGCTCGCCGCAGATGCCCACTTCCAGTTCGGGGCGGGTCTTGCGGCCTTCGGCAATGGCCCAATCCATCAACTTGCCCACACCGTCGCGGTCGAGCGTCTGGAAGGGATTCTTCGGCAGGATGCCCTGCTCCACGTACGTGACCAGGAAGTTGCGCTCGGCGTCGTCGCGCGAGTAACCGAAGGTCATCTGGGTCAGGTCGTTGGTGCCGAAGGAGAAGAACTGCGCCAGTTTGGCCACCTCGGCCGCCGTCACCGCCGCGCGCGGGATTTCGATCATGGTGCCGAACTTATACTCGAACTCGATCTTCTTCTCTGCCATCACGGTCGAAGCGATGCGCTCCAGGCGCGGCTGGATCCATTCCAGTTCCTTCACCGTGCCGGTCAATGGGATCATCACTTCGGGCTTGACCACGACGCCGCGCAGCGCGCAGTCCGCAGCGGCCTCGAAGATGGCGCGCACCTGCATCTCGACGATCTCAGGCATGGCAATGCTCAGGCGTACGCCGCGCAGGCCCATCATCGGGTTCGACTCGTGCAGGTTGCGGATGGCCTTCAGCAGGTCTTCTTTTTCCTTCAAGCCTTTGGTCTCGCCCTTGACGCGCATGGTGATGACCTCTTCGAGCAGGGCTTCTTCGTCCGGCATGAACTCGTGCAGCGGCGGATCGATCAAGCGGATGATGACGGGATGACCATCCATGGCCTCGAACAGGCCGTCGAAATCCGAGCGCTGGCTGGGCAGCAACAGGTTCAGTTGCCTGGTGCGTTCCTCGCTGCTGTCTGCCAGGATCATCTTCTGGACGATGGGCAGGCGTTCCGGCTCGAAGAACATGTGCTCGGTGCGGCACAGGCCGATGCCGACCGCGCCGTACGAGCGGGCGCGGCGCGCGTCTTTCGGATAGTCCGCATTCGTCCACACCTGCAGGCCGCGCGTCGGGTAGCCCTGCGGCCCCTTGCGGATGCCGTCGCGGGCACAGATCTCGTCTGCCCACTTGAGCAGGGTCAGCAGTTCGGTCTGCTCCTCGAGCGAGGGCGCGCTGGTGGGGATACGGCCAACGAAGACCTCGCCGGTCGTGCCGTCCACCGAAATCCACTCACCCTCTTTCACGACCTTGCCGTCCACGACCATCAGGCGCTTGTCCAAGTCGATCTTGATGGACGACGCGCCCACCACGCACGGGATACCGAACTGGCGCGCCACCACCGCCGCATGGGAGGTGGCGCCGCCTTCGCTGGTGAGGACACCCTTGGCGGCGATCATTCCATGCACGTCATCGGGCTTGGTGAACGGTCGCACCATGACGACGTCCTGCTTCTCCTCCTTGGCCATTTTCTCGGCCTTATCCGCATCGAAATAAGCCTGGCCCACAGCCGCCCCGGGCGAAGCATTGACGCCCTTGGCGAAGAATGCGCCAGACGCTTCAGCCTCCTTCTTGGCCTTGTCCTCGAACTGCGGATGCAGCAGCGCATCCACATTGTCCGGGCTGACGCGCAGGACAGCCTCCTCCTTCGAGATCAGGCCCTCCTCCGCCATATCCACCGCGATCTTGACAACCGCCTTGGCCGTGCGCTTGCCGTTGCGGGTTTGCAGCATCCACAATGTACCGCGTTCGATGGTGAATTCGACGTCCTGCATTTCCTTGTAGTGACGTTCCAGTTTGTCCGTGATATCCATGAACTGGGCGTAGGCTGCGGGCATGGTTTTCTGCATGTTCGCGATCGGGTCCGCATTGCGGATACCGGCCACCACATCCTCGCCCTGGGCGTTGAGCAGGTAATCGCCCATCATCTTCTTCTCGCCCGTAGACGGGTTGCGCGTGAAAGCCACGCCCGTGCCGGAGTCGTCGCCCATGTTGCCGAACACCATGGTTACAATGTTGACCGCCGTGCCCAGGTCATCGGAGATGTTGGTCGCGCGGCGGTAATCTACGGCGCGTTTGCCGTTCCAGGATTTGAAGACCGCCTCGGTCGCCAGTTCCAACTGCTTATAAGCGTCCTGCGGGAAATCCATGCCGGTCTCTTTCTTGAAGACTTCCTTGAACGTCCCGACCAGCGTCTTCCAGTCGTCGGCCGTCATCTCGGTGTCGAGTTTGTAGCCTTTTTGGGCTTTGTACTCGGCCATCGGGTGCTCGAAGGCCTCGTCCTCGATGTCCATCACCACCGTGCCGAACATCTCGACCAGGCGGCGGTAAGAATCGTACACGAAGCGTGGATTGTTGGTCAGCCTGGCCATGCCTTCCGCCGAGACATCATTCAGCCCGATGTTCAAGATGGTGTTCATCATGCCGGGCATGGAGAATTTCGCGCCGGAACGGCAGGATACCAGCAAGGGGTTTTCAGAATCGCCAAACTTCTTGCCGGTCTTCTTTTCCACCTCCTTCATTGCCGCCAACTGTTGATCCCACTGACCTTCAGGGAATTTGCCTGCCTTGCGATATTCGTTACACGCCTCGGTCGTGACGGTAAAACCGGGCGGCACCGGCACACCGGCGCGCGTCATATCCGCCAGGCCCGCGCCTTTGCCCCCCAACAACGAACGCACGCCTTCCCAATCGCCAGCGTATTTTTCCGCTTCGGCGACTTCTTCGAAAAGATAAACCCATTTCTTCGACATATTCGTCTCCTACAAAAAAGAGTATGATGGCAAAATATCCCGCAAAGTTTACCACAAAGGGGAAAATCATCAATTGACAATCATCCTGTAAAAAACCTGATAAAATCGCCAATATTCACCTGGTAAGCACTACCGGGTGAATATTGATAATTGCCAAATTGTTAACCGTTTGCAAAGTAATTTTGGTCTAAAATAGGTCATAATAGCATCATAGGAAACAACTATGCAAAAACGAGTTCTTGCAATTGATGATGATACCGCCATCACCGAACTTCTTTCCATGTTGCTGCGCACGCATGGCTATGACGTGCTGACAGCCAACACGGGCGAAGAAGGCGTCAAGATCATCCAGGAGAAGTCCCCGGATGTGATCGTCTTGGACCTGATGATGCCGGGCATGGATGGCTGGCAAGTTTGCAAACAGGTGCGCACCTTCAGCAATGTGCCGATCATCATCCTGTCTGCATTGGATGACCCTGCTATGATCGCCAGCGCGCTGGATGCCGGAGCGGACGATTACCTGGTCAAGCCAATCTCCAGCAACATCCTGGTAGCCCACCTGAACCGTCTCATCCTCCGTACAGGTGGCCTGAATGGGGCCCAACAGGCCTTGCTGCACGCCTCCCAATCCCAGCCGTCAACATCCTGAACGCGCAATCAGGAGGCGCATTGTGCAAACCTGTTCCCTTTGCAATGTTTCTTCCCCAGACCGGGCCAGTCACTGTGTCCATTGCCAGGCCGACCTGTCCGAATACTCCACTACCGCCCAAGCGTTGAAACGCTTCCAGGCCAACCCGCGCGTCATGGCGGTCAAGGTTATGACCAACGATATGGCCTGCTCCTACTGTTACGAACAGTTAGGAACGTACGAGAAAGACCAGGTCCCGCGCCTGCCCCATCTTGGTTGTTCCCACCCCAACGGTTGCCGGTGCTTCTACGTCCCGGTGCTGGGAGAAATCTACCCCTAAAAAAAGCGGCCATCAGGCCGCTTTCGATTTAGAGCAGTTTTTTCAACGCTCTGGCAGTTGCCTCCACTGCTTCCATCATTGGCATGTGACCCACGCCAGGGAGTTCCACCAACCAGGCCTGGGGCAGCGCCGCCTTGACCTCCCGCGCGCGTTCCACCGGCACCAGCGCATCCGCATCCCCGTGAATCGCAATCACCGGGAATTGGAACGAGGGCAGGATGGGAGTCGAATCCTCCCGCCCGGCCATAGCCTTCAACGCGCCCGCCACCCCGACCGGAGGCTGCGCCGCGATCACCCCCCGGACGAAGGCCTGCACCCGCGCATCGGGCGTCAACGCAGCGGACATGGTATCAGCCACCTGTCCCACACCGTCCCGCATGACCCTCGCCGCCGTGTCATACCGTCCCTGCCGGCGCTCGGGCGTATCGGCCAGCGCCTGCGAGGCCACCAGCCCCAATCCACGCAGGCGGCCCGGCCAGGCGCGCGCAAACGCCAGCGCAATGTAGCCGCCCATCGAATGCCCTGCCATGCAGGCCTGCTGGATGCCGAGATGGTCGAGCAGGGCGGCCAGGTCGCCAGCCATATCGGTCAGCGAATATTCTGCTTCGACCGCCTGGCTCTCGCCAAATCCACGCAGGTCGGGCAGGATCAAGTCGAAATCACCTTCCAGCAAGGGAGCGACCTCGTTCCAAATCGTGTGGTCGAGGGGATAGCCATGCGCCAACAGCAGCGGGATCCCTTTTCCGCGCCGGGTGTAAGCCAGTGTAATGCCGTTGGCTGTGATCTTTTCCATTGCACACACTCCATCTATTTCCAATTGACCGCCACTTTCAACTTACTGCCCAACTTGGAACGGTAATGGATGTAGCCATTGTCGCGCCCGAACTCGTACACCCGGCGGGTGATGTCCACGTCCACTTTGCAGTATTCGGCCACCTTCTCCAATTCGCCGGCGCGGAACCATTCCACGGCCAGCAGCCCGTCCGCGGATTTGTGCGCGCCCAGGCTGGCTTCGGCAATCGAGTCGAGGCTGAACCTGAAGCCAAGAATCCGGTGGATGTCCTGGAGCAGGTCGAGGGTGCGGAGCGAGGCGAAGTTGAAGGCCGGGGCGTAGGGTTTCAACACCTGGTAGTCGAATCCGATCAGGTTGAAGCCAATGACGCGGTCGGCGGCCTTGAGTTCGTCCACCAGCGCCAGGGCGTCCTTCTCCCAGTAGACGGCGAAGTCATTCCGCTCGGTCGAAAAGGTGACGCCGCAGGACAGGCGCAGTTTGTCGATGTGGTCGCGCCCGCCCACGTCCTGGAACAGGTTTTGGGTTTCTAGGTCGAAAAAGACGAGGTTCATGGGATTTCCGATTTGCAATTTTAGATTTTCGATTGAAGATTTGCGATTTGTTCGCGCGCAAAGAACAGGGCCTGGTCGCGCGTTTCGACCTTACCGGTGGCCTGCGCCTCGCGGATGGCTTCGAGCAGTTCGCCGACTTGCGGACCGGGAGACAGGTCGAGCGCGCCCATCAACTCATGGCCGTTGAGCAGGGGCGGGGGCGCGACCGTTTCGGCCGGCTTCTCCCAGTAATTTTCGAGGAAGATGCGGCACACGTCCAGCATGGCGGTCCAGCCCTCCTGCTGGAGGGTGTGGCCGCGCGTGGCGCGCGCATCGGCCAACGCCAGCAACACCAGGTCCACCCCGGCCTCGCCAGCGTCGCGGAAGAAGCGGTAGATGGCCCTGCGCGAAGGCAACTTGCCCTCCGCCTCCATGCGGTTGCTGTGGAAATGTGGTCGCATGTGGTGGCGAACGATCAAGCGCAGGCGCTGGATTTCGGGGTTGCTCAAATGCAGGGCATCCGCGCGAGCGGCGGCGATCTCCGCGCCCTGCTCGTCATGCCCCCAAAAGTGAAGGCCGCCTTGCTCGTCCACCACTTTACATCCCGGCTTGGCAACGTCGTGATACAGCGCGGCAAAGCCCAGCAAGGCGCGCACCGAGCGGTCGGCGTTGAGCGACTCGGCAAAATGCGCCGCCAGTTGCTCGCGGTAACGTCCCAGGCGCAGCGTCAGCAGGCCGGTATACAGGTCGCCGGCCGTTTCAGGGTCGTAGCCGGGCGCCAGCGCCGACAGGATTTTCTCGAGGTGATCCAGCGCCGACAGCGTGTGCGCCCACACATCGTAGACGTGCGGCGAGGGCTGCTCCACGCCTTTCAGCGCCGCCAGTTCGGGCAGGACGTGGGACAACGCGCCCAGCACGTCCAAGGCGCGGATGGCCGCGCCCGGCTGGGGACCTTCCAGGATGCGGAACAACTCGTCGCGCAGGCGCTCCGGCGAGACGCTTCGCAACCCAGCCGCGGCCTGCTTCATGTCCTGACGGGTTCCCGCCTCGACCTGGAACCCCAACGCGGCCGCCAGGCGCACAGCCCGCAATATGCGGATGGGGTCGTCGGCCAGCGAGGTCGGCCCACAGGCGCGCAGGCGTTTCTGGCGCACATCCAACCCGCCGCCGAGGGGGTCGTGCAGACTTTCGGATTGCAGGTCGAAGGCCAGGGCGTTGACCGTGAAATCGCGCGCGCGCAGGTCCTCGTCCAGGGATGCGCCGCGATAGGAAGCAAAATCCAGGATGGTGCGCGTCCCGTCCTCGCCGGCGAGGAGGACGCGGCCCGTGTCCCGTTCTTCGTCCAGCGGGAAAAAGTCCGCCCGGAGCGCATCCGCGACCCGGCGCGCGAGGCGGATGCCGCCAGCCGGGACGACAAAATCCAGGTCGTGCGAGTCGCGCCCCAGCAGGGCGTCGCGCAAGGCTCCGCCAACCAGGTGGATGGCCTGCCCGGGCGGCAGGGACTCCCGGACGGAAGCAAGCAACGGGGAAAAAGGAAAAGCGGGCATGAAGACGATTTCGGGAGATTCCTTATGACGGTGGGTCTGCGCAGCGCGGCGGGCTTCTTCGGCGGTCGCGCCCTGGGCCACGATCTTGCCATGCAGGCGCGCTACCCAGCGCCCGGCGTAGGGAGAGGCGTGAGAGAGTGGCTGTCGCTCCTGGTTCGTCATCCCGGCCTCCGTCAAGCGCCGCCTTGCCACTTGTGCCATGAAATGGTACGAGGTGGTATGGCGCCCTCCGTCAATTGGCCTGGAGTTTGTCCAGGTCTACGACGCCGATGAAGGGCAGGTTGCGGTAGTATTCGTCCATGTCCAGGCCGTAGCCAAAGACGAACTTGTTGGGGATCTCGAAGCCGCGATAGTGGATGGGGACGACCACTTCGCGGCGCTCGAACTTGTCGAGCAGGGAACACACCCGCAGGCTGCGCGGCTGGCGCGTGCCGAGCAGTTCGAGCACATGCGAGATGGTATGGCCGCTGTCGATGATGTCTTCCACCAGCAGCACGTCCTTGTCGCGGATGTTGGTCTGCAAGTCGAGCGTCACGCGCACGTTGCCGTCCGATTCGCGCGCCCCGGCGCCATAGGAGGTAATTGCCATGAAGTCGATCTGGTGCGGTACGCTGATATAGCGCATCAGGTCCACCAGGAAGACGACGCCGCCGCGCAAGATACAAATGAGCAGCAGGGTGTCCGTCCCGGCGTAATCGCGGCTGATCTCCGCGCCGAGTTCGGCAATGCGGGCTTGAAGGGTCATTTCATCGATGAGGGTTTCGCCCAAGAATTCATGATAATCTTGCATTCTTGCTCCAGTCTTACGAGCGCGGCACCTGGTGATGCTCGCGGCAGCGGGCTTCGTACATTTCCGAAGCGCCAACGATGACCACCGGGTCATCGTAACGCGCCGGTTTGCCGTTGACCAGGCGCTGGGTGCGCGAGGCCTCGTCCCCGCAGACCATACAGATGGCGTGCAGTTTGTCCACTTTCTCGGCCTTCGACATCAAAACCGGCATCGGGCCAAACGGCTCGCCGCGGAAATCCATGTCCAGGCCGGCCACAATGACGCGCACGCCGCGCCCGGCCAGTTCCTGCGCCACGTCCACAACCTCAGGGTCGAAGAATTGGGCTTCGTCGATGGCAACGACAGTCGTATCCGCTTCGATGCGCGCGCGGATGTCGGCCGCTTTCTCGACCGGGATGGCGTCGAAATGCGCGCCTGCATGGGAGGTCACTTTTTCGGCCGCATAGCGCACGTCGATGGCGGGCTTGAAGACCTGGACTTTTTGCCTGGCAATCGTGGCGCGCACCAGGCGGCGGATGAGTTCGTCCGTCTTGCCGCTGAACATGGAGCCGCAAACGACTTCGATGGAGCCGGTATGATGTTTCATTCCACTTCCTTCTCCCCTCTCCCTGGGGAAAGAGGCCGATCCAAAGTTAGCAAAACAGGCAGACGCTGCGCGTCTGCCTGTTAAGTTTACCTGAGTTTACCGAACGCGCAACCCCTCGCGATCTCGGGGCAGGCCCTTACGCGGCCGCTTTGGCCTCGGCAAATTCGTACCCCAGGGCGCGCAATTTCTTTTTGGCGTCGATGAGGGATTTCTGGCCGAAACCGGAAATCGCCAGGACGACGTCTTCGCCTTCCGCTAGTTTTTCGAGCAACTGGCCGACGTTCTTGACGCCGGCTTTGGCCAGCGCGTCCGTGGGACGCGCGCCCAGTTCGAGTTCGGTGATCGGGCGCGCAGGCGAGACGCGCGCAGACTCGCGGGCTGCTTTCCCTTCCACGTAGGTCTGGCGGGCCTGCAACTTCTTGTAGAAGCGGTCCACCTGGCCTTCGATGTCCACGATACGGGCCTGCTCGCCGCTAAAGAAGGGATGACACTTGGAGCAGATTTCGACGCGGATTTCCTTGCGGGTCGAACCGGTCGTCCAGGTGTTGCCGCAGGCGCATGTCACTTTGGCGTCCAGGTAATATTTTGGATGGATATCGGTCTTCATTCCACGATCCTTTATTCCGCGGCTTGCGGAAGCACGTTGACGCGCTTGCGGCCTTGCGCAACATCGTACATTACAACGCCGTCCAACGTAGCGAACAGGGTGTCATCGCTGCCAACGCCCACGTTCAAGCCCGGCTTGATGCGGGTACCGCGCTGGCGAACCAGGATGTTGCCGGAGAGGACGAACTGACCGGCATAGCGTTTCACGCCCAGGCGCTGGGAATTGCTGTCACGTCCATTGCGGCTCGAGCCGCCGCCTTTTTTGTGTGCCATTTCTACCTCACACTATTTCTTGGCCGTCTTCGAAGGTGTAGACGGCTTCTTGTCGGTTGATTCTTTTTTGCCCTTGGCAGACGCCTTCGCAGGCGCTTTTTCAGTCTTGGTCGCCTTCGGTTGGCTCGCCTTTTCAGCCTTTGCTTTGGAAGCCGGTTTTTCGGCCTTGGCTTCCGCTTCCACTACAGCGGGCGTTTCGACTTTTTCGGCTTTGACCGGCTTGCGGCTCTCGCCGGGCTTGCCGATCACGTCTACCATCAGGCGCGTATATTGCTGGCGGTGGCCGCCTTTGACGCGGATGCGCTTTTTGGGGCTGTATTTGAAAAAGACGACCTTGGGGCCCTTGAAATGCTCTACCACCGTCGCGCTGACCTGCATGTCGCTCACGGTGGGCGTCCCCACGGAGAACGTCTCGCCGTCCACCAGCATCAGCACGCGCGACAAATCCAGTTTTTCGCCAACTTTTGCTGGCAGGCGGTCCACTTCGATGGTCTCGCCTTCGACGGCCTTGTATTGCTTGCCGCCGCTTTCGACAATCGCATATCTCATTTTTTCTCCTGGCGTTCGCTTCTCCATACGACCTGCGGGATGCTTTTGCCCTTCTTTTGGGCATGTCCTGCGCCGGTCTACGAGGAAGCCGGGTTTGCATACAACCGCCCCGGCTAATCTGGCTGCCAGGGCAGAAGCGGACGGTATTATACTTGATGAAAAGGTTTTATGTCAACCAAAATTGCGATAGAATTAGCCATATACGTCTCCTCGAATGCGCTGGCGGATTGCCAAACCCGAAAGGAGTGATCCATGCAAAAACGCGAATTGACCTGGGAGGCGCTGCGCGGCTGGCTGCTGTGGCTGGCGCTGCCCCTCCTGCTCGGCATCCTGGCGGCTTCGGCCATCCCGCAGCCGGTGGTAGGTGTCATCCACCTCGATGACGCCATTTACGCCTACACCGCGCAAGAAATGATCACACAGATCGAGTATGCCGTCGAACATCCCGAAGTGCGCGCGGTGGTGCTGGCCCTGAACAGCCCCGGCGGGACGGTGGTGGACACGGAAGCGGTCTACATGGAACTGGCGCGCCTGCGCGCCAAGAAGCCGGTGGTAACAGCCGTCAACGGCATGGCGGCCAGCGGCGCATACTACCTTTCCGTCGGGACGGACTACATCTACGCCAAGCCCACTTCTGAGGTGGGCAACGTTGGCGTGATCGGCTACATGCCGCCCGCTCCTTTCATCCTCGAGGAGATCATCTGGACCGGGCCGTACAAAGCATGGGGATCCCCGCGCGACGCCTACCAGCGCGAGATCGAGATGATCAAATCGACTTTCTACCAGGCCGTGTCGCTGGGGCGCGGGGAACGGCTGAAAGTTGGCCCCGAGGTCGTTTTGCGCGGGCAGATCTGGACGGGGACAGAGGCGCTGCATCTCGGCCTGATAGACGCCATCGGCACCGAAAACGATGCGGTGCGCAAAGCCGCAGACCTGGCGCGCATCTGGCACTATGAGACCAGCGACCTGCGCGACCTGGCCGGCATCCAGGACCCGTACAGCCCTTACTTTTTCCAAAGCACGCAAGACGGCGCGACCCTGCCCTACCCCAATGAGCCGGGCTTGTACCTGCTCTTTATCCCCCCGCTGCCCGCAGGACAATAGGAGGCCAGCATGAACCGCAAATGGATTTGGATCGCCTTGCTTGCCCTGCTTGCGCCCGCGCTGGCGCGCGCGTTATGGTTCTACCGCGGCGTCGCGGAACGGCCGAGCGCCCCGACCCTGGACTACCAAAGCATCACCATGCCTGCGCCGCCTGTCAGTACGCCGCAGGCGGTCAGCAAGCCCGACGCCCAAACAGGCGGCGTTGTCGTGATAGACTATGCGCATTCCAACCTGTTCCAGCCGAGCGAAATCCAGGCGCTGGTGGACCAACTCCAGCGGCGCGGCGCGCGCGTGGAACTGAACACCGACCCTGAGACGTTCGAGATGCGCTTGAAATACGCCAGCGCCCTGCTGGTCATTTCGCCGAACACGGTCTTTACTGCGGACGAGATCCGCCTGGCGCAGGCTTTCGTAGAACGCAGCGGACGCCTGGCTGTTTTCACCGACGCCACGCGCGGCGCGCTCGGGTACGACTTCTTTACCGGTTCCATGCTGATGTACCCGGACGTGAACGCGGCCAATCCCCTCCTGGCGCCCTTTGGCCTGTCTGTAAACAGCGACTATCTCTACAACCTGCTGGAAAACGAAGGCAACTTCCGCAACGTTTTCTTCGAGCGGTTCGGCAAAGACGAACTGACCTTCGGTCTCTCGCGCGTGGCGCTCTACGGGACGCACTCGGTCAGGGCGGACCCGGGGCAGGCCTTGCTGCTCGGAGCGGAGCAGACCGTCTCGTCGCTGAATGATGCGGGACCTTCGTCCAATGCAGGCGGGGAAGCCTGGGGCGCAGCGGCGCTGGACGAGAGCGGCAACGTCCTGGCCTTCGGGGACTTGACGTTCCTGACCTCGCCCTACAATAGCGTGGCCGACAACGCTTCCCTGGTCGAGAACATCGCCGATTTCCTGCTGGCAGGAGAGCAAGAAGCCTCGCTGGCCAATTTCCCCTATCTCTTCAGGGGAGGCGTTGTCCACATGCTCCCCCTCGGCAAACTAGCATGGAGCCCTGAAATGGTCAGCGCAGCAGGCGGGTTGCAAAGCGCCTTGAAAACGATCAACGTGAACTTGCAGACGACCTCCCGCGCGCCTGCGGAAGGCGACCTGGTCGTCCTGGGCACGTTCACGCCTGACGAAGGCCTGCTCCCCTTCTTGGAAGCGTTCGACATCGAATTGGAAGAATTCAGCGAAACTGTGACCGTACCCGGCTTCGGGCAGGTGCCTCGCGGCGGGAACGCGCTGCTGCTGTTCGAGACCGGGGAACGCGGCAATACGCTGGTGTTGTTGACGGATACCTCCCAGGATATGCTGCTCTTGTTGCAAGCGATGGGCAATGACCTTTCGGGCTGCTTCCTACAAGGCCAGGTTGGCGTGTGCGGCGTGGGATACAGCGGCAGTTCTTCGTCCGAGGAAACCACTTCCGAAGAGGAAACCACCTCCGAAAGCGAGGGCGAGACCCAAAGCGAAGCGACGCCTACGCCCGCCGGGTGAACGGCTTGTTAGCGCGACGTGTCAGCCTGTAAACATCGTCCAGGGAAGGGCGATGATCTTATCCCCCAACCGTTTGACGTCCCGGCCTGTGTGAAGCAAGACACCCGCCGAGGCAGACGGATGTTCTTTCAAGAAAGCCCGCAGCCCGGCTGTGTCGCCATAACCGGGATTTTTGGCGCTTTTCACTTCGATGGCTGCCACTTTCCTGCCATGTTCGATCACGAAATCTACCTCGTTCCCTTCACGCGTGCGCCAGAAGTATAACCGTCCCGCCGGGGTCGTCAAGCGCGTCAGCAAACGCAGGTGATGATAGATCAAGGTTTCGAAATAAGCGCCATATTCCCTGGCCTGGCATAAATCATTCAGGTCATAATATCCCGAAAGGAAGACAGCCAGGCCAGGGTCATTCAAAAAGGCTTTTGGCGATTTGAGCAATCGCGTGGTGCGACTCGCCGCATAAGCCGGCAATTGCTCGAAGAGATGCGTTGTTTCGAGTAAATTCAGGTAACGATGCGCTGTTGGCTGCGACAACTGCGCATCGCGCGCGATTTCTGACTGGTTCAGCAACTGGCCTGATCGCAGCGCGACCAACTCCATCAATTTACGGAAATCGAGCAGGGCATCGATCTGGGCCACCTGCCGGAGATCGCGTTCCAGGTAAGTCGCCACGTATCCTTCCCACCAACGAACCCAGGCGTGCGGCGCGTCCAGCGTCAAGAGCGGCGGCATCAGGCCGCGCAGGATCATCTCCGAAGGATCGGCGGGTTCTTCAGGCAATACGCCTTCAACGGGAAAATCCCCGGACAATACCCGAGACAAAATATCTGGTTGCGGGGTTTGGCGGATTTCCCCTATCGCCATCGGATCCAAGACAAAATACACCGCCCGCCCAGCCAGACTCTCGCTGACCTGCTTCATCAACAACAAGTTCGCCGACCCGGACAGCACAAAGCGATATTTTCCCGGGTTGCGGTCTACGGCTATTTTGACGGCTTGCAACAGTTCGGGCGCCTTCTGGACTTCATCCAGCACGACTCTATCGGCGCCCGCCCATAATGCTCCGGGGTCTCTTTTTGCCTGGGCCAGGACGTTGAAATCATCCAGGGTATGGAAGCGCCAATGACAAAACGGCTCGGCGTTCAACAACAAGGTGCTCTTTCCAACCTGCCTGGCGCCCGTCAGGACGATGACAGCATGGTCCCGGCTGGCTTCCTGCAATGAGGCCGTCAGCCAGCGTTGATAATAGATCTCAGGGCTTGAATAATTATTATTCACGAGATGAATAATAACAATAAATATCCCCCAGGTCAAGCGCCCGGCAGCAAAAAGCCCCGGCGTCCTGCCCTGATTCTGCAAATTGCCTAACGGACGATCACCTGCACCGTGAAGGTCTCCACCGGCGGGACGCTCTCCCACGCGCGCATGTAACCGAGCGTCAGGCGCGTCTGCCCGGCGGCCAGCGCCTCGAAGCGCAGCGTCTCCACCCCGCCCGCGCCGACCAGCCCTTCCGAACCGGGAGATTGTTTGTATTCCGCCTCACCGGATTGTCGCAGCAGGGCGGCATCTATTTCCAGCGCCTGCCAACTGTAGCCGGTCGTCGGGTTGGACTCGAGGCTGATCGCCAGGGTTTGCCCCTGTTCCAGCGTCGCCTGCCCGCCATTGTCCTCCGCGCCCAGGCTCACCTCCCGGCTGCCGCAGCCTGACAAAACCGCAGCGAACAGGGACGCAAGAGAGACGAAAGCGATTTTCACAAAATACTTACCAGGCATAGCAAGTTCTCCTTTCCAGGGCAAATCTACCACAAGTAAGACGAATCTGAATCCACAAAGTTCCACTTCCCGTTTCCCCAT
>JBMOMO010000009.1:0-33045 GCA_049324135.1 Chloroflexota bacterium | reverse complement strand
TTGCATCCACGCGCGAATCGCTCAAGGATTTGGAGCGCAGCGTCAGCCGCGCCAAGGCCCTGGGACTGGAATGCGAGGTCATCGGGCCGGATGAAGCCGTGAAGCACATGCCGCAGATCACGAACAAAGACCTGTACGGCGCGATCTACCTGCCGCGCGATGGGCAACTCGACCCGTACACGGTCACGACCAGCATGGCAAAGTTCGCCAGGGACCTGGGTGTGACGGTCTACACCGATACGCGTGTGACGGGGATCAAAGTATCAGCCCAGGACGAGGTCACGGAGGTGGTGACAGACAAGGGGTCGATTCGATGTGAGATCGTCATCAACGCAGCCGGGATGTGGGCGCCGCGCATTGCCGCCATGGCGGGCCTGCATTTCCCGACCACGCCTGTTGACCACCAGCACATTGCGTTGAAGGCCGTCCCAGGCCACGAGTTCAACGCCGAAACGCCCTGCCTGCGCGACCCCGAAAACCTGGTCTACATGCGGCAGGAGCAGGGCGGGCTGGTGATTGGCGGTTACGAGCCTAACCCGCTGGCGCGCTGGGTGGACGGCGCGCCGTGGGAACATGGCGGGACCACCCTCCCGTCCGATATGGATCGCTTCGAACAACTGCTGGAGGGCGCCATCCGCCGCCTGCCGTTCCTCGACCAAGCAGGTATTATCACGCTGGTCTGTCACCCCGGCGCGTACACGCCTGATTGCCAGCCCGTGCTGGGACCGATGGCGGGCGTGCGCGGTATGTGGATGGCGGCGGGCTTTTCGCTCAACGGCTATGGCGGCGCGGGCGGGGTGGGCAAAGTGCTGGCCGAGTGGATCATCGGCGGCGAACCCACGATGGACGTGTATCAGTATAAGGCGACGCGCTTCGGCGCGTATTACAACGATCCGCTCTACGCCTGCGAACGGACGCGCGAGAGCGTGAAGTATTACTACCGCTTGCGCTTCCCGAACGATGAGTTCGAGTGGGCGCGCCCGCACCGGACGAGTCCGGTCTACCACCGACAACTGGAACTGGGCGCGGTCTTCGGCGAGAAATTCGGCTGGGAGCGCGTCAACTACTACAACCCGGATAAACCGTCCCGCCGCATGGGCGAGGACCAGCGCAATTGGGGCGGCTGGATCAAGCCGCCATACTTCGACCGGCTCGAAAAGGAACACGTTGCTACGCGCGAACGAGTCTGCCTGTATGACCTGACCCCGTTCAGCAAGATCGAGGTCAGCGGCCCGGGGGCGTTGGCCCTGCTCAACCGCGTGGCTGATAGCGAAATGGACAAACCCGTTGGCTCGGCTACCTACACGCAGTTCTGCAATACTAACGGCGGCGTCGAAGCGGACATCACCGTGACGCGCCTCGGCCAGGACCTGTTCTGGGTCATCACCGGCGCGGCCTTCATCGGCAACGACCGCTCCTGGCTGGAGATGCACATGGACGAAAAGGATGGCGAGGTCAACATCCGCGACATTACCGAAGAGTGGGCCTGCCTCCCGATCTGGGGACCAAAGGCGCGCGAGGTCTTGAAGAAAGTCACCAGCGACGACCTCTCGAACGAGGCGCATCCGTACCTGATGACGAAGCGCATTTTGATCAACGGCGCGAAGGTCTACGCCCAGCGCGTCAGTTACGCGGGTGAACTTGGCTGGGAGTTGTACGTCCCCTACAACCGCGCCACGATGGCCTGGGACATGTTGCTCGAAGCCGGGGAGGAATTCGGCATCGAAGTCGGCGGCTACAAAGTATTGGACGCGCTGCGTCTTGAAAAGGGCTATCGCTACTACACCGTCGATGTCACCCAGCTCGAAACGCCCTACGAAGGCGGTCTCGGTTTCTGCGTGGACCTGAACAAGAAGGACTTCATCGGCAAGGCCGCGCTCGCCAAGCAGAAGGCCGAAGGCGTGAAGCGCAAACTCTGCACCCTGGTCGTGGACGGCGACCAATTCACCCAAATCTACGGCGGCGAGGCCATCTACCATGAAGGCAAGGTGCTGACCCGCGTCCGCAGCGGCGGCTGGGGTTACACCTTGAAGAAGAACATCCTGTACGCCTACCTGCCGGTCGAACTTGCCAGGACCGGCAATCGCTTCGAAGCAGAACTGATCGAAGGCCGCCAGATGGTGGAAGTGACCGCCAATGTCTTGTTCGATCCGAAAGGGGAGCGCCTGCGCGCGTGACATGCCCAAAACAAAAACATTTCCCCCCGCTTACGTAGGCTTTGGGATGCTCACCCCGGTTGCCATCATGGTGGTCGAGCGCCTGCCGGAACACAATACCGGCGCGCTGGTCAGGGAAGTCAGTGAATTCATTTTCGACGACGCTGCAATTGTGGCCTGCTTGCTCCGCCAGTGGGATGTCCCCACCGGCATGATCGGCACCGCTGTTGGGGATGATCTGCGCGGTCATGCCCTGGCGCAGCAGTTGGAAGAGTGGGGCGTACAGGGAAAAGTGCGTTTTTCGAAGGAGATCAAAACCCCCTTGGAGGTGGACGTCTCTGACCAGAGCGGGGCGCGCACATACTTCTGGCAGCGCCCCCCGGAAGTTCTATCTACCCTCGACACAGCCGACTTGTCATTGCTGGAAGGGACGCGCTTGCTGTACGTGGACTGGTACGACGGCGACCACATCCTGCGCGCCATGGATACAGCCATTCGCCTGGATGCGCCGGTGTTCCTCAACCTGGAACATGGTCACGCAGACCCGGAAATCCTGCGCAAGTACGCGGGGCGGGCCACGATCTGCCAGGCAGTGACCGACGCTGCCCAGCGCGGCGAGGAATCGCCTCTGGATGTGGCCCATAAACTCCTGAAAACCGGCGTCAAGACCGCCCTGATTACCATGGCGGAAGAAGGTTGCCTGGCGGTACAGGGTGAGCAAGCCGTCCGGGTGTTTGCGCCCAAAGTGCAGGCCGTGGACGGTTGTGGCGCCGGCGCAACCTTTTCGGCTGGTTTCATCTACGGTTACTTGAACGGCTGGGAACTGGAAGCCTCGCTCCGTTTTGCCACTGCGGCCGCCTCCCTCAAAGTGACCAGGCCGGGACTGCAGATGTTCCCACTGGCCGATATCCGGTCCCTGGCGTTGCAGGTCGAAGTAGAACACCTGGCGCTTACCCCCGGCTATATTTGTTAAGGATGTGAACCCTTGAAAACGTTTGCCTTGCTTCTTACCCCAGACCAGGTAGAGCGCGTGCATACCGCCTCGCTTGAAATCCTAGAGAACGTTGGCCTGTTGGTGCGCAACGAAAAAGCGCGCAAGTTGTTCGCCCGCCATGGCTGCCGGGTGGAGGCCGAAACGCACATCGTCCGTTTCCCCTCGGCAGTGGTGGAAAAATATCGCAAGATGCTGCCGCCGACGTTCACCTTCCGCGGGCGCGACCCGAAATTCGACCGCACTCTCCCGGAGGATGGCCCGATCCTCGTCACGGGCAGTTCCGCGCCGGATATTTTGGACCCGCTCACGGGGCGTGAGAGGCGGGCGCGATCCGATGACATCGCCCGCATCGCGCACCTGGTCAACGAACTGCCCGCCTACGACGTGTTCTCCGTCTCCACCCTGGCAGACGACGCCCCGCCCGGGCAGTTCACGCTGGCGCGCCTGTATCCCGCCCTCAAGCATTGCCTCAAGCCCATCCGCTCGACCACAAAGGATATGGAAGACACCGAGGCGGTCATGCGGATGCTGTATGCCATCGCCGGGAGCGAAGCCGCCTACATGGAGCGGCCGTTCGTCACGCATCACTATTGCCCGGTCGTCTCGCCGCTGACGATGGATCACCTGTCCACTGAGGCGATCCTCTATTTCAGCGAGAGAGGCCTGCCCGTTTACCCCAGCATCGTGCCGAATGGCGGGTTGACCTCGCCCATGTCCATGGCCGGCACGCTGGCGCAGGGCAACGCGGAGTTCCTGGCCGCCGCCGTGCTGATGCAAATGGCGCGCGAAGGCACGCCCACGATCTACGCCTCCCTGCCAACGGTGGCAGACATGCGCACCGGCGCGTACGCTTCGGGCGGCATCGAGTGCGGCATGTTGCACATGGCCTTTGCCCAGATGGCGCGCTTCTACAACGCGCCAAGCGGCGGCTACATCGGCCTGACCAATTCCAAGGTCAACGACGCCCAATCGGGGTACGAGACTGGCATGTCGGCGGTGGCCGGCTTGCTGGGCGGCGCGGATATGTTCAACATGGGCGGCTTGCTGGATGCGCTCAAAGCCTTCGATTTCGCCAAGGCGGTGATAGACGATGAAATCTTCCAGATGCTCAAGCGCATGAAACGCGGTATTGCCTTCAGCGAAGAGGAACTCGCGCTGGATGTGATCGCCAAGGCCGGGCCGGGCGGCTCGTTCATGATGCAATCCCACACCACCAAACGCATGAAGACCGAAGCCCTGCTCACCAAACTGGCCGACCGGGACGCCCGCAGCGTATGGGAGAAAAAGGGCGCGCTCGATACCCATGCGCGCGCCATGAAACGCGCCAACGAAATCCTGTCCCAGCCCAGCGCGGCCATTTTCCCCGACGAGGTCGAGGCCCGCATCCGCGCCGAGTTCCCGGCCCTCATCGCAGGAAATCTGGAAGCGCCGAAGTAGATTTTATCCGTCATTGCGAGCGCACTTTGCGAAGCAATCCCCTCCCCACGATCAAGAGATTGCTTCGCAATGACGGGAAACAATAGTAACCAAAGGAAACCCCATGAAACTTTTCTATGCCACCGACGTGCACGGCTCCGAAATCTGCTGGAAGAAATTCATCAGCGCCGCAAAATTTTACGAGGTAGATACCCTCATCCTCGGCGGCGACATGACCGGCAAGGCTATCATCCCCATCATTGCCCAGGGCGGGGATAAATACAAAGTCACCTTGCTCGAGCAGGAATCCATCCTGGAAGGCCAGGAAGCGGTGGACAAAATGGTCGCCACTATCCAAAACCGGGGCTACTATCCCTATGTCACCACGCCCGACGAAGTGAACGAAATCTCCTCCACGCCAGGACGTTCCGACGCGCTCTTCCTGGACCAGGTGATGGCTACCGTGCAAAGGTGGATGGATTACGCTGACGCCAAACTCGTTGGGACGGGCATCCGCTGTTATGTCTGCCCGGGCAACGACGATATCTTCGAGATCGACGCGGCCATTGCCGCTTCCAAGTCGGTGCGCAGCGTCGAGGGACAGGTCGTCCAACTGGACGAGCATCACGAGATGGTCAGTTCGGGCTGGACCAATCCCACCCCCTGGGACACGCATCGCGAGGAGCCGGACGAAGCCCTGCTGGCGCGTATCGAGGCGGTCATCGCCCAGGCCAAGAATCCCGCCAATGCCGTCTTCAACCTGCATGCGCCTCCCTACGGCAGCGGGCTGGACGAGGCCCCCGAACTCACCAGCGACCTGCGTCCCGCCTATGCTGGCCGCTCCCTGGTGCCGGTCGGCAGCAAATCGGTGCTGGCGGTGATCGACAAATACCAGCCTCTCCTGGGCCTGCATGGACACATCCACGAGGGCAAAGGCACGCGCAAATACAAGAAAACCTTGTGCATCAACCCTGGCAGCATGTACGAGCAGGGAGTGTTACACGGGGCGGTTGTGGAACTCAAACCGCAAAAGGTCGGCAATTACGTTCTGACAACAGGGTAGAGCGAAATTAATTTCGCTCTACGAGAAAGGAGAGCGCCTATAAGTTGACTGTGTACAAAATACATTCGATCCGTCTTCCATTTGCCTCCCCTCAGTTGGGAGGGAGCAAGCCTATCTTGCAAAGGAGATTCAGATGAGCGAAGTAAACCTGTTCGTCCGCAAAGCAAGCGGACTCGTCCGAGCCTGGTCGGTGTTCGATGCGTTCATTTATGCAACGTTTTCGATCAACCTGATTACGCTCGGTCTTTTCATTTTCTCGTACTGCTGGTACTTCGATGGCAGCCTGGGTACGGCAGTGGTGGTGGGCGGCGCGTTCACCATCTTCGAGGTCATCGTCTATGCCAGCCTGATCTCGGCCATGCCGCGCGCTGGCGGCGACTACGTCTGGCAGAGCCGCATCCTGGGGCGCGGCATCGGCTTCCTGCTCAGCGTTACGGGCTGGTGGTTCATCCTGTGGCTGTGGGTGCCGCTCTACGGCCAGATCCTGACCTACGAATTCCTTACACCCATGGCTGCCTTGCTTGGCGCGCCTCAAGCCGCCCTTTGGCTTACAGGCACGCCGATGGGCCTGCTGGTGGGCATGTTGCTGGTCTGTCTCATCGTGTTCATTTACATTGCCATCGGCATGAAGTGGTACGCGCGCGTCCAGAAGGCCAGTTTCTACATGGGTCTCGTCGGTCTCGCCATTGTCTTCGGCCTGCTGCTCTTCAACGACAAAGATACGTTCATTGCGGCTTTCAATGCCAGCGTACCCGCGTTATACGGCCTTCCCGCAGCGGATTATTACGCCGACACGATTGCCGCCGGGCAAGCCGCCGGGGCGCTGTTCGGCCCGTTAGGTGCGGTTGCGTTGGGCGCATCTATGGCGATGGTGCCCATGATGACCTTCTTCAACCTGTGGCCCAACTGGGGCTCCACGCTCTATGGCGAAGTGCGCGGCGCGACCGATTACAAACGCAACTTCTGGGGCATGGCTGCGGCCATCATCGTCACTGCCGGACTGGCGTTGATCTTCTTCGCCCTCATCGACAAGACCATGGGCTGGGACTTCTACATCAACGCCAACGGCGCCTTCTGGAGCAACGTCTTCTATGGGACGGCCGTCCCGATCCCGGTTTGGCCGTATCCAGTGCAGTTCGCCTCCTTCCTGACCTCGAGCCGGGCGCTGCAACTCCTGATCGTCTTCCTGGTCGGGATGTGGTGGTTTGGCTGGAGTGGCACGGTGTTCCTCTCCTCCACGCGCGTCATCTTCGCAGCCGCCCTCGACCGCATGTTGCCCGAATGGGTCTCCAAGATCGAGCCGCGCACCCGCACCCCCATCAATGCGCTGTTGCTGATGGTGATCCCCTCGGTGATCATTTCCATTCTTTACGCCTGGAATATCGTCGGGTTCAAATCCATCGTGTTGGATGCCACGCTGGTCATTGCTGTGACCTTCTTCGGCACCACCCTGGCGGGCATCCTGCTTCCGTGGCGGCAGAAAGAGATCTTCGACGGCTCGCCCATTGCGCGCTATAAGATGCCCTCCTGGTTGGGTTGGCTGGTGACCCTGCTTTTTGTTGCCGCGGCGGGCTATCTCATCTGGCTTACGGTCAACCTCGGCGGCCAGGTTTTTGCCGTGTTTGGTGAGCAGACCTTGCTGACGAAGGCCATCATCGCCCTGCTCGCCATTTTGAGCGTGGGCAACGCAGCGTTGTTGATCTATGTGGTGGTGTTCGTCGGTCAAAAGTTGCTGGCCGGTGAAAAACTGCCCCTGATCGTGATAGCCGGGTTGGTCTTCTTCGCCTTCCTGGACTGGCTGCTGGTGGTCTGGTTCTGGGATCCGGGCTATCTCTACGGCATCGGCTGGCAGAACAGCACCTCGATGGTGTTCATGATCATCATGTACGCGCTGGCGGCAGGCATCTACTATGGTTTCAGCGCCTTCCGCAAGAAGCAAGGCATCGACGTGGACAAGGTTTACAAGGAGATCCCGGTCGAGTAAAACGAATACTATCTTGTTCGAACGCCTGGATATTGGCAGATCGTGTCTGCCAATATCCAGGCATATCCACCGAGACGCCAATTTAAGGCCTCGAAATGAATTTTCAAAAATCGTTTATTGACGGCGGGAATTGATGATGCTACAATGTTAACAACTTATTAACATACGACCTTATTTGGTTGGTTGTAGCGCGGAATTCATTCCGCCATCGAAAGGCAACATGAATCCCCTACGGGGACGATGTGTTGCAGTACAGGACTTGCACGGACAATGCAAATTTTACGGAGTAATACTCTATAGTGATCGGCCATAATAGAATGTTAACCGAGTTGATAAAACTTGTTAATCCCCTGGGTTCCGATGTAGGCTATAGTTAGCGCTGCATGGTAATCGAATTCAAATCGTTTCGGAGGTGCAAAGAAAAATAAACCCTTCCACTCCATCGTACATTTGTTTCAACTAAATAACCAAGGAGAGAAAAAATGTCACCACAAAAAGTTACTCGCCGTGATTTCCTGAAGATGGGCGCTGCCGCTGCTGGCGCTTCTGCCTACCTGGCAGCGTGTGGACCGAGCGGAGCGGAACCGGCCGCCGGGTTACCCGATCTGACCAGCGGCGAGTCAATTCCGTTGGACGATTTGATCGCTGCCGCCAAGACGGAAGGTCAACTGACGACCATTGCGCTGCCGCACGACTGGGCCAACTATGGTGAGATCATCGAGACTTTCAAGTCCAAGTATGGGCTCACGATCAACGAACTGAATCCTGATGCTGGCTCTGCCGATGAACTGGAAGCCATCCGCGCCAACAAGGAAAGCAAAGGCCCGCAGGCGCCGGATGTGATCGACATCGGCGTAGCGCACACTGAGACCGCTATGAAAGACGGGCTGGTTGCCAAGTATAAGAATGCCAACTGGGACACCATCGAAATGAAGGACCCAGATGGCTACTGGTGGGCTGAGTATTATGGCGTCCTGGTCTTCGAAGTGGTCAAGCCCGATATCGTCGAGACTCCCAAGGACTGGGAAGACCTGCTCAAACCGGAATACAAGGGCAAGGTGGCCATGGCTGGCGACGTGCTCAAGTCCAACCAGTCAGTGCAGACCGTGCTTGCATCCGGGCTTGCCCGCTCCGGCGGCGACATTACCAAGGCGGCAGAGGCAGGCTTGCAGTTCTGGAAAGAGATGAACGAATCCGGAAACTTCATCCCGGTCATTGCTGACCAGGGCCGCATTGCCCAACGCGAGACCCTCATCGTCATGGAATGGGACTACCTGGCGCTTGCCAACCGCGACGCCCTGGCCGGCAACCCGGAACTGGAGATCGTCGTGCCTGCGAGCGGCGTCCTGGCTGGGCCGTATGCTGGCGGCATCAGCGCCTACGCGCCGCATCCGTATGCCGCCCGCCTGTGGTGGGAATTCGTCATGTCGGACGAGGGCCAGAACCTGTACCTCAAGGGCTATGCCCACCCGATCCGCTTCAATGACATGGCAAAACGCGGCGTTATCCCACAGGAAATGTTGGATAAACTGCCGCCTGCCGAGGCCTACGAAAAGGCCTTCTTCCCGACCATCCAGCAGTTGACCGAGACCAAAACCTATATCACCGAAAACTGGCGCAAAGTGGTCTTTGGCGAGTAAGATACCTTCTACAAAAAATCCCCAAAGGCCTGAAAGGCCTTTGGGGATTTTCAAAGCGGTTGAAAGGAGTCGATCGTGAGCATTGTCGAAAACGCCTCTCGCCCTCCTGCAAAAAAACTGAATTGGAACTGGGTGGGAGTAGCGCCCTTCTTTTTCTTTGCGGCGGTGTTTCTCTTTTTCCCTTCGCTTTCGATTTTCTATCGAAGTTTCCAGGCCAATGATGGAGGTTTTACGTTTGATAACATCATTGCCCTGTTTACTGTGCGCGACATCATCAACGCCTATAAGACCAGCCTGCAGATCAGCCTGATCACGGCTGTGGGCGGCGCTGTCTTTGGCTTCCTGCTGGCTTATGCGGTGGTGCTGGGAGGCCTGCCGCGCGGCGTGCGCACGTTCATGTCCACGTTTTCGGGTGTGGCTTCCAACTTTGCGGGCGTGCCGCTTGCGTTTGCTTTTATTGCTACCATGGGAAATGCCGGGCTTGTTACCCGCTGGGTCGAAGGTATCTTTGATATCAACACGCGGGAGTTGGGCTTCAGTATATACAACATGTGGGGGCTCAGCATCGTGTACATGTATTTCCAATTCCCGTTGATGGTGCTGATCATGGCGCCTGCATTGGATGGCTTGCGGCGCGAATGGCGTGAAGCATGCGAAAACCTGGGCGGAAACTCGTATCATTATTGGCGCTATGTGGCTTTTCCTATCCTGATGCCGTCCCTGTTGGGAACGATGATCCTGCTCTTTGGCAACGCATTCGGCGCATATGCGACCGCGTATGCCTTCTCAGGTAGTTTTATCAACCTGGTCACAATTTTGATCGGCGCTCAAATCCAGGGTGATGTACTCTACAATCCCGGGCTTGGGAATGCCCTGGCTTTGGGGATGATTGTTATCATGAGTCTCTGCATGGCAGGCTACGTATGGATGCAGAGACGCGCGGCGAGGTGGATGCGATGAAGAAGATCAATCTCTGGGCATGGATCATCCTGGTCATCGGCATGATCTATTTCTTCCTGCCGCTCATTTCCACGCTGGAATTTAGCATGAAAATGATCAAAGACCGCTACACATTCGAAGCCTTTCGCGTGGCGTTCACCGACCGCGCCTTCTTCGAACATTTTGGATATTCGGTTCTTTGGGCGCTCCTGACCATTGTTTTTAGTACGTTGCTGGTAGTGCCGACTGCCTATTGGGTGCACTGGAAACTTCCCAAAGCGCGTCCGTTCGTGGAGTTTGTGACCCTCATGCCTTTCGTAGTACCGGCAGTGGTGTTGACTTTTGGCCTCATCCGCTTATATGGGCGCCCGCCGATCTTGCTCATTGGCAGTCCCATCCTGCTCATAGCCGGTTACATCGTCCTGTCCCTGCCCTATATGTTCCGGGCAGTGGACACCGGCCTGCGCGCCATTGATGTGCGCACGCTTACAGAGGCAGCCTTGAGCCTGGGCGCTGGCTGGGGCACGATCCTGACACAGATCATCTTCCCCAACCTGCGCGTGGCCATCCTGAGCGGCGTTTTCCTCACCTTTGCTATTGTCATGGGTGAGTTCACTTTTGCTTCCCTGTTGGCCTGGCCTGCTTTTGGCCCATATATGGAGGAGATCGGCTCGATGCGCGCCTACACTCCCCAGGCGCTTTCACTGGTCAGTTTCCTCTTGACCTGGGCCTCCATCGGCCTGTTACAATGGATCGGACGCGGACGCGGGCAGGAACAGGTTGCCGGCGCGCATTAACCAAGCGAGGACATCATGGCATTCTTGGAAATCAACAACGTTAGCAAGAAGTTTGGCGCTGCCGAGGCGGTCAAAGACTTCAACCTTCATATCGAAAAGGGGGAACTGGTCTCCTTCCTCGGCCCCAGCGGATGCGGGAAGACGACCACCCTGCGCATGGTGGCGGGTTTCGAAGTGCCCACCGAAGGGCGGGTCGTGATGGACGGCAAGGACATTACCGAGATGCCGCCCAACCAGCGCGATGTCGGGATGGTCTTCCAGGCCTATGCCCTGTTCCCGAACATGACCGTTGCGGGAAACATCGGGTTCGGTCTCAAGGTGATGAAAAAGCCGGCCGAAGAGATCAAGCAGCGTGTGGATGAAATGTTGGCGCTGATCAACATGCCGGAATATGGCAGTCGCTATCCATACCAACTGTCTGGCGGCCAACAACAGCGTGTGGCCCTGGCGCGCGCCCTGGCGTTGCGGCCTGAAGTGCTTTTACTGGATGAGCCGCTCTCTGCGCTGGATGCGAAGATCCGCGTCTCGCTGCGCGCCGAGATCCGCGCCATCCAACGGAAACTTGGCATCACGGCGATTTACGTAACCCACGACCAGGAAGAAGCATTGTCGCTGTCGGATCGTGTGGTTGTTATGAATGCGGGCAAGATGGAGCAGGTTGGTTCGCCCTTCGAAATCTACAACTTTCCCAAGACCGCCTTCGTTGCAAATTTTGTCGGCACGTTGAATACCGCTACGGTCGAAGTAGTTGACCCTGCTGGTGGGTTGCTGCGTATGGACAACCTGGTGTTCAAGAGCGCCGAAAACCTGAAAGAAAAGAAAAAAGGCGAAACGGCGTTGATGTCCATCCGTCCGGAGCGCCTCAGTTTTGTCTCCGAACAAAAGAAGGACAACGTAATCGATTGCTTTATCGAGAACATCACTTTCCTTGGCTCGGTCGTGCGCATCCAGGTGAAACTGGGCAGTTCCATGTTCTACATGGATACCTTCAACAATCCCTTCCTGGAACTGCCGAAGATCGGCGACAAGACGCAAGTGACATGCTCGAAAGAGGCGGTGTTAGTCCTCAATCATTGATGGGACGATCGCCTGCCCTTCCTAAACTGACGAACAGACAGTCTCGCCCGGCGGGACTGTCTGTTTTATGGTTGCTTACTGTTTCGCCAATTCGGCCTGGACCAATTTCTCCATTTCCATGACCAGCGCCTCCTCGCGGCCCAGGTCAACGATGGTCGCGGCAGTGGAAGCGTGGCAGGCATCGACAGAGCCGCCCACTTGCCTGGCCGCTTCGGGCACCAGGTAGGCTAAGGAGGGCATGGAGCGATCGTTCAAAATCTTGTGTTCCAGGGGCGTAGAGACGCGCATGGACGCTTTGGTCTGCGCCCAATCGAAAGAACCTACCCCCGGGATTTCGGAGGCCATATCCTGGAAACCAACGATATATTTCTCGGGATCGACAAACCCCTCATTGCGAATATCCGCGCAATATTCGCCGATGACCTTGACGCCCATAGGCGAGAAGTCACCCCCGACCGTAAACCACTGGATATGTTCCGTTTCCCGGAAGCCATCCCGTTTCAGTCGCGCAGTGGTCTCCTGGTAAGCCTTTTGCTGGATGTGGCGCAGTTCTTCCAGGCGGTCCCTGGCTGCGGGGAATAGTCCTTCCAGGCACACCCGTACCCCTAGTTCCGGCCCGTCCGAATAATAGCCCACCCCGCCCAACGTCGTCACCGCGATTGCCAGCGGCGTCATCGGGATCGCCTCCCCGAAGCGGGTCAGCGAATAGATTTCTTTCCCGCGCTCGTTCACATCGACTTTCACCTGGTCCTGCGCAATGGCATCTTGCAGCGCCTCGCGGTTCTCTTCGACCAGCCGCCCCTCCCGGTCGTGCTCGTCGCCCACCGCGCCCAGCACAGCCACGTACGCCAGGTCGCGGTTGGCGCTGTCCAACTCCAGGGCGAAGAAGTAGGCCGCCGTCGAGGCCGAAATAGCCATATCGCCAGACAGCCCGAAAAACTCGGTCGCCATGTTGATCACTTTCGGGTCGGTCGGTTTGTGCGGATGATGGTGATCCAGGATCAGGGTGGTGCGCCGGCCTTGGTTGGCCTCCGAGATGGCCGGCGCCGCCTGCCCGCCCAGGTCCACATAGAAGATTGTGGCGGGGAATTGCTCGTGAATGCGCGCCACGATGGGGGGATGCACGCGCTCGATGCAGATGCGGTGCACGGAGAAACCCGCCCGCATCAGGGCCGTTTGCAGGATGGCCGCCGAGGTCAGGCCGTCGGCGTCGTTGTGGTGAACCAGGGCGACTTCCGCGCCCGAAGCGCGCATCCGGCGGATGCCTGTGCGGATCTCCTGGAGAAAGTCCTCTTTGCCCATCTTACAGTCCTATCGTGGTCCGAATGACCTTATATCCCTCGGCTTGCATGGCAGATGCGATGGCCTCTTGCATTGTTTCGTCGGTCGTCAAGGCGTTCATATAGCCGCCCCGTCCGCCGCCGGTAACCTTAGCGCCCAACGCGCCCATCTCCAGCGCCAGGTTGCACAGGTAGATCAGTTTCTCGTGGGAAAGTCCCATTTCGATCAAGATCTCGTGGTTGGCCGTCATGATCGCGCCCACTTTTTCGAGATCGCCGGATTCGAGGGCGGATTTCATTTCGAATACCTGGGCTTTGATCGCTCCCATACGGGACTTGAAGCCTGCGGGGTCCTTCTTTTTCATTTCTTCGATGTAGTCATCCAATAGGGCGGTGTTGGCAGTCACGCCGCTATTGCCTAACACGATATGGAGCGGCTTTTTCGACTCGATCCTGTCGAAATGCTTTTCGCCGTCTTTGACCCGGTAGAGCAACAGGCCGCCATAGGTGGAGGCAGTGTTGTCGACCCCGCTGGGGATGCCGTGATAGGCGAATTCTCCCTCCCATCCCACGTGGTTGATCTGTTCGATGGTGTAGCCCAGGTTGAACTCGGCGTCCAGCGCGCGCGCCAGGGAAACGCAACTGGCCGCGCTCGCGCCCACCCCGCTGCCTGCCAGCAAACTCCCGCCATACGTGATCTTGATGGGAGTCTTCTTGACGTCGATGTTCATCACTTCGAGGATACGGTCGATGGAAACGACCTGCTGGTCTTTTTTCTTGTCCTTGTAGCCGGGCACTTCGACGCGGTTATCTTCCAGGACCCAGCCTTCCCCATCAATCTGCTCTACTGTTGCTATCGTTTCGAAAGGGATGGCCGAAACAATGGCCGGCACTTCCTCCAGCACGAATTGATCCCCGATCAAGATCGTCTTGCCGAATGCTGATCCTTTTGCCATGCTTTTTCTCCTTGTTACGGTTTAGCCGGACGACACAACATCGCCGTAGTTTTATATTCTAATCCAAGTTACTTCCTTGCAAAATGAAGAGACGTGTAAAGTGTGCACTCAAAAGTTGTCAGCGATGACAAGGAAAATCCACAGATTTTGCAGATTACGCAGAAAAGTCTGAAAAAATCCGCGAGAATCTGCGTCACAGCGTCCCCTTTGGGGATCTGCGGATGGTTTGACAACCTTTGCGTGCACACACTTGTAAATCACCAAGATTTCCTACTTGACAAATCGAACAATTGGCCTAAACTGTTAATATCGTATCCAAACTCTATGTTTAAGGAGGAATGACAATGCCTGCTCTCAATCGCGTTCAACTGATTGGCTACCTGGGGAAAGACCCGGAGGGCCGCTTCACGCCTACTGGCAAGAAGGTGACGCATTTCAGCATGGCGATTACCCAGCGTTGGAAATCACAAGGGGAAGCCAAGGAATACACCGAATGGGTCAATGTCGAGGCCTGGGGACGGCTGGGGGAGGTCTGCCAGGAATATCTCAAGAAAGGCAGCCTGGTATATGTCGAAGGGCGGCTAAAAACCGACCGCTATGAAGACAAAGGCGAGACCAAATACTATACCAAAGTGGTTGCCCTGGCCTTGCAATTCCTGGACCGCAAACCCGCCGAGGAACCGGTCATGACGGTGGAGGAGGAAGCCGGTGAATATGAAGTGTAGTCATCTGTAGATCGAACTCCATGGCGTAACGCGCGTGTACAAAGGGCGCGTTACGCCTTTTGTTTTAATCCAGGAACATTGTCTCCCAGAACATGGACAGATGGCGCTTTTCCCGGCTGGATAATTCATGTAGGATGGAATAAATTTTCGCGGCTTTCGCATTGAGGAGGTTGCGATTTTATGAAAACCCTGCACCAAGAGTTGACTCCTGGCGACTATTATAGTTTAGACTATAATAGTCGTAACTATAATTTCGGAGGCCAGAAATGTTCGTAGACCGCCAGGAAGAACGAGACTTCCTCGATCACTTGCTCAAGCGAAACCGCCCTGGCCCGGCCCAACTGGCTTTGTTGTTTGGCCGCCGGCGAGTGGGAAAATCCGAATTGCTCCTGCAATGGGCTGCCAAAAGCGGCCTGCCCTATACGTACTGGGAGGCGGTCAAAGAAAACGCCAACCAACAGCGTACTCGCCTGATGGCAAAACTTCTCGACGTTCCCCCAACTTCTGCGCCAGTGTATCGATCCTGGGCTGAGTTGTGGGATGCGGTTGCCCCGCTCCTGCAGGGAAAACGCCACATTCTTATCTTGGATGAATTGCCTTACATGGCAGATGCGGATCCGGCCATGTTATCCTCCCTGCAATATGCCTGGGATCAACATTTCCAAAAATCCGAAATCGTGATCGTCTTGTGTGGCTCCCACGTCCGCGTAATGGAGACGCTCATGTCACGCCAGTCTCCCCTCTTTGGCCGGATGACCGCCCAATGGCGACTGGCGCCTCTCCCTTTCTCCAGCCTGTCCGAATTTTTTCCAAAGTGGGATGCGGATGCGCGTGTGGCCGTGTACGCGATTCTAGGGGGAATCCCGGCCTACCTGAACTGGCTGGATGCGGATCTGGATTTGATTGGTAACATCCGCCAGGTAGTTCTAAACCCCGGCAGCATGTTCCTGGCCGAGCCGGCATTCCTGCTATATGACGAAGTGCGCGAACCGGGTAATTACATGGCTATCCTGAAAGCCATCGGCAGCGGGGCGCATACCCTGACAGAGATCAGCGAGCGCGCCTTCATCCCCACGGCAAGCGTCAACTTCTATCTCAATACCCTGCAGGAGTTGCGCCTGGTCGAGCGGCGATTGCCGGTCACGCAAACCAGGGCGAGGCAGGTTCGCTCACGGAGCGGCCGCTATCACTTGAGCGATCCTTACTTTCGCTTTTATTTCCAGTTCCTGGAACCCTTCATCTCGTCATCCCCGCTGGATCCGAACCAGGTGATTGAATCCATACGGCGAAACTTGCGCGCTTTTGTGGGCGCAACCGCATTCGAACAACTGGCCCTGAACTGGGTGCAGGTGCAAGGGAAAGCCGGACTGTTGCCCTTTGCGCCGGATAGCATTGGCAGCCACTGGAGCAGCAGGGTACAGGTGGATGTGGCGGCGCTCAACTGGCAGACTCATGACATTTTGCTTGGCGAGTGTAAATGGGGTATGGACAGGATAGATCGGCAGATCGTGCGCGAACTGATAGAAAGAAAAACTCCCCTGGTGTTGCGTGATTTACCCGATCAGGGTAGAGGCTGGAACGTGCATCATATCCTGTTCGCTCGCAAAGGGTTTACTCCCGCCGCCGTTACTGAAATGAACCGGGTCGAAGGGCAGTTAGTCGACTTAAAGCGAATGGATGCTGTTTTGGGCCGATTGAAATAGAGGCGGGGCAAGTCATACTTGCCAGGCGCAACAGGTTGCTTGACAGTCCTCGCAGCGCGTGTATAATCCAGGCATCCTGAAAGACCCGCCCGGAGATAAGTACCCGCGCAACTGTCCAGAGACCTGCCGGTTTGGTGCGAGGCAGGCGGCCCAGCGGCGAAATCCCCTCCGGTTGTAGGCAAAATGCTATTTTGCCTACAAGTTGCCCTCGCAGGGGTGTAGGACGATTCACCAAATTGTCCCACACCGTAAGAGAGCCGGGAATGCGCCCGTTACAGCGCAAGCCGAGGCCCGACCCCCACCCGGCCTCCCCCATTTTTACAAAAATGGGGGAGGAGTCCCGAAGGGACGGAGGGGGTGGGGCAAAAGCAGGTGGTACCACGATGCGCCCCGTCGTCCTGCAAACGGACCGGGGCGTATTCTATTTCCCCTCACCACTTTGCCCCTCTCCCACCAGGAGAGGGGATGGGGTGAGGGCAAGAAACACACGGAGGTACTCCCCATGCTCGACATCAATCTCATCCGCGAACAACCCGACCTCGTCCGCCAGGCGCTGCAAAACCGCCAGATGGACCCCGCGCCGGTCGCATCCATCCTGAAGTTGGACGAGCGCCGCCGCGCCATCCTGTCGGACGTGGAAGCCCTCAAGGCCGAGCGCAACGCCGTCTCGAAGGAGATCGGCCAGATGAAAGACGCAGCCGCCCGCCAGTCCAGGATCGAAGCGATGCGCGCCGTCGGGGACAAGATCAGCGCCCTGGACGCGGAACTGGCCCAGGCGGAGGCCGAACTCCGTTCGCTGACGTCCACCATCCCCAACATCCCGGATGAACGCACGCCGATAGGAAAGGACGAGGACGAGAACGTGGTGCTCAAGACGGTGGGCGAACCGAAGCGATTCGACTTCCAACCGCTTCCGCACTGGGACCTGGGGCCTGCTCTCGGTATCATCGACTTCGAGCGCGGGACGAAGATCACCGGCTCACGCTTCTACGTGTTGAGCGGCGCAGGGGCGCGCCTGCAACGGGCGCTGATCGCCTACATGCTCGACCTGCACATCCGCCAGGGCTACACCGAGAAATACCTGCCCTTCATGGTCAAGACCGAGACGGTCTTCGGCGCGGGACAGTTGCCCAAGTTTGCCGACAACCTGTACAAGGACCACGAGGAAGACCTGTACTTCGTCCCCACCGCCGAGGTGCCGCTGACCGGCTACCACATGGACGAAATCCTGGAGGAGGCGGAACTGCCTCATCTGTATACGGGTTACACCCCTTGCTTCCGGCGCGAGAAGATGAGCGCCGGGCGCGACGTGCGCGGCATCAAGCGCGGGCACCAGTTCGACAAGGTGGAAATGTACATCTATTGCAAGCCGGAAGAATCAAACGACTGGCTGGAGAAGATGCGCGAGCACGCCGAAGCGACCTGCGCCGGGCTGGGGCTGACTTACCGCGTGAAGCAACTCTGCACCGGCGACATCGGCTTCGGTTCGGCCATCACCTACGATATCGAAGTCTGGGCGCCCGGCTGCGACGAGTGGCTGGAGGTCTCGTCGGTCTCGAACGTGACCGATTTCCAGGCGCGGCGCGCCAACATCAAATACCGCCCGGCCGACGGCGGCAAGGCGCGCCTGCCGCACACGCTCAACGGCTCGGGGCTGGGATTGCCGCGCACGCTGATCGCCGTCATGGAGAATTACCAGCAAGCTGACGGCTCGATCCTCGTGCCTGAAGTCCTGCGCCCCTGGATGGGCGGCGTAGAGACGATCCGCGCCTGACCTGGATAGGTCCGACTGGCGAGGCGAAACGGACGCTAATCCGTAGAGGAATGTGATGGCCGAACTCGAATTCTTCCTGCGCGTGATGCTCGAAACGCTGACCTTGTTCGCCCTGTTGGTCGGGCTGGCGGGTCTACTGATCCCCATCTTCCCCGGCCTGACGGTCATGTGGCTGGCGACGCTGGTGTATGCGCTGGTGCAGGCCGCGAACGGGGAAATGGCCTGGATAGACTGGACGCTGTTCGCCTTCATCACCCTGCTGATGATCGTCGGGAATGTGATAGACAATATCATCATCGCCAAACACGCGCACGACAAGCAGGTGCCGTGGAGTTCGATCCTGCTGGGCTTCCTGGCGGGTTTCGTTGCCAGTTTGTTCTTCACGCCGCTGGTCGGGATCGTGGCTTCGCCCCTGGGGTTGTTCGGCGCTGAATTCTTGCGGCTGAAGGATCGCCAATCCGCTTTCGAGTCGACCCGCGCCTGGATGACCGGCTGGGGCTTGTCCGTCCTGGCTCGCGTGGGCGTCGGCGTCTTCATGGTCGGCTTGTGGATGGCCTGGGCGTGGTTGTAGCGCTTCTGTTGAAATAAAAACCGCGCCTCACGTGAGGCGCGGTCTCGTTTTGTGGTTGCAAATCTTTTATTCCGTTTTGCTCTCTGTGGCGGCAGGCTTGCTTTCTGCGCTGGGTTTGCTCTCGGAACTCTCACCCTTGCTGGAGGATGATTTCATCCCCGACGGCGACTTGTGATCGGTGGCGTAGAAGCCGGAGCCTTTGAAGACCACGCCCACCGGGCCGATCACCTTGCGCAGGCTGTTCTTGTTGCATTCCGGGCAGCGTTTGAGCGGCGAATCGCTAAAAGACTGGTGACGCTCGAACTGCACACCACAGGATTCACAACGATAGGAATAAACGGGCATAAGCGGCCTCCTTACCTTTCAAAGCGTCCGCATTATAGTCCTATCTAATGGATGCTGCAAGAGCGCAACGCGCACATGTTATAATTTTCTAACAAACGAAACAAGGTGAATGTTCCCTATGCTCAAGATTCAAATTGTCTATTGCGCGGTTTGACATTACACCAACCAGGCCGTGGGCCTGGCAGGTGACCTGCTCAAGCAGTTCGAGTACCAGATCGAGAGTTTGGACCTGGTCCCCTCGGACGGAGGCAGGTTCGAGGTCAGTGTGAACGACCGCCTGCTCTATTCCAAACTCCAGACCCGCCGTCACGCCGAACCCGGCGAGGTGGTCGGCCTGGTCAAAACCATGATCCAACGAGGCAGTTGATGGCAAAAAAAGGACGTGTTTTCTCCGGCGCCCGCCCGACGGGACGCCAGCATCTAGGCAATTACCTGGGCGCGATCCAGAATTACGTTGCCCTGCAGGACGACTACGAGTGCGTGTATTGCATCGTGGACATCCACGCGCTCACGACGGTGGAGACCACCGCCGACCTCAAGCAGAATACCTATGAAATGGCGCTCGACTGGCTGGCGGCCGGCATCCGCCCGGAAGAGACCATCATGTTCGTGCAGTCACATGTGCCGGAGGTGATGGAACTACATACCATGCTTTCTATGGTCACGCCGCTCGGCAAGTTGACCGACCTGCCGACCTTCAAGGACAAGATCCGCCAGAACCCCAACAACGTCAATTATGGGCTGGTGGGCTACCCGGTCTTGATGGCGGCCGACATCGTGCTGTACAAGAGCGACCTTGTCCCGGTCGGCGTGGACCAGGCCCCGCACATCGAGTTTACCCGCGAGGCGGTGCGTTCCTTCAACTTCCGCTATGGCGCAAATGTGTTGGTCGAGCCGCAGGCCAAGCATACCGAGATTCCAAAGGTCATCGGGCTGGACGGCAAGGAAAAGATGAGCAAGAGCCTCGACAATCACATCGAACTGGCCGCCACGCCCGAAGAGACGCACAAGCGCGTGATGCAAATGGTGACCGACCCGCAGCGCCTGCGCCGCGATGATCCCGGCGACCCGGATGTGTGCAACGTTTTCTCGATGCACAAGATCTTCTCGCCCGGCGAGGAAGTCGAGATGATCAATGTAGAGTGCCGCAAGGCCGGCATCGGCTGTGTGGACTGCAAGAAGCGCTTCGCAGCCAACCTGAACAAACACCTGGAGCCGTTCCGCGCCAAACGCGCCGAGATCGGCCAGACCCCCCAGCAGGTGTGGGATACCCTGCACAACGGCGCCCGGCGCGCGGGCGTCATTGCGCAACAGACGATGACCGAAGTGCGCCAGGCGATTGGGTTGCCGGAGTAAGCATAATTGTCATCCATCAAACATCGTGGAGCATGGCGCTTAGGTCTGCTTCCTCAAGATCTGTCGCATGATTTTTACAGGGTATAATCTACCCAATTCGTCAGGCGTTGGCAGGTGACTATGGCAAAAATCGAAGATTTCTCCCTTGAGCGTTTTATGGCTTTTGATCAAAAAACTTCATTATCGTTTTCCCAAGGGATTAATGTGTTCATCGGGACAAATTCGACTGGCAAGACGCTACTAATGAAGGCGCTGTACTCCATGATTAAGGTGTGCGAACAAGCCCACTTGCAACAAATTTTGAACGATCCAATTCGCTTGAAAATCATGGCAGCAGACAAATTCAAAGGCGTTTTTAAACCCGATCATCTTGGCCGTTTAGTACGTCGCAGCCGTGGTCAGGCCAACGGTGTTTTAGAGATGAAATATGATGGGGAGAAAATTTCTGTTACTGTTAGTTCCCGTGGGGGGGCGCTGAACCTTGAATATTCTTCCCTCCCTGACCCAACGCCAGCGGTGTTTTTGCCGGTGCATGAATTCTTGTCGGCAAGTGAAGGATTTGTACATGCCTATAGTAACCGTGAATTGTTTTTTGACGAGACATATTATGACTTGAGTTTAGCCTTAAGCGGGGCACTCTTACGTGGACCCAGGTTAGAAGAAATTAAATCCCTGGTTGAGCCACTGGAAAAGGAAATTGGAGGACATGTGACTCGCGATGGAGAGCGTTTTTATATTCGTCTCCCTGAAGGTAAGATGGAAGCATCTATAGCATCGGAAGGATACCGAAAAATTGCAGGATTAATTTATTTGATTAACAACGGCTCGTTAACCCAAAACGGAATCTTATTTTGGGACGAACCGGAAGCAAATTTAAATCCTAAACTTGTAAAAGTTATCGTTGAAACATTACACAAATTGGCAGAATCGGGCGTGCAGATCTTTGTAACGACTCATGATTACCTGGTCAGCCAAAAACTCTCCTTACTAGCCGAATATAAGCGCGGGACAAATATGCGTTTTTTTGCTTTCCAACAGGCAAGGCGAGGCGCAGGAGTTAATATTGAATGGGGAGATACACTAGCGCAAATTGACCATAATCCAATTTTAGATGAGTTTTCTGCACACTACGATGAAGAAATAAACCTTTTTGCAAGACCTGAGGGATAGCCTCATGCCTGATTTCAACGAGAGCAATTTATGTTTCTCATTTGGTAACGAGTGGGAAATCATAAAGGTGGATGACCACCCGGATTATCGTTCGGTTTTTCAGACCATTCCCGGAACCAAATCTGTGGACTTTTTGGGATTGCATCAGAGGACAGTGTATTTTATTGAGGTGAAGAACTATAGCGCATCGCTTACCTCTGATGAGCCTAAACTTAAAGGGGATGATCTACCAACGGCGCTGGCGCAAAAGTTCCGAGACACTTTGTTCATAGTGTTGGCAGCCCATTGTCGTTACCATCGCCCGGATTGGCATGTATATGCACTCGCAATAGGGCAGGACAAGCCAATAAAATACGTTGCCTGGATTGAACTAGATTATCAATTTCGCCACAATGTAGAGCGAAAACGCCTTCAAGCGTTATGGTCGATTCTTTCACAGAAGTTAAAACGAAAATTAGGACGACTCAATCAGTTCGATCCGAGTTTTCAAGCGATGGTTATTTCGTCGGTAAACGCATCGTCCACTTTGCATGACTTGAGTGTGCGTGATGCTCCTTGTTGATTGCCGGTTGTTTGGTACGACTATATGCGGGTTTTATTGCAGCGGGTCAGTTCAGGAAAGGTGACGGTAGATGACCGGGTCATTGCCCAGATCGGGAAAGGCCTGGTCATCTTGCTTGGCGTCGGTCACGAGGATGGGGAAGGGCAGGCTGCTTTCCTGGCCGAAAAGGTCGCCCACTTGCGCATCTTCGAAGATGAGGAAGGCAAGACCAACCTGTCCATTTTGGATGTGGGCGGGGAAGCGATCGTCGTCTCCCAGTTCACGCTCTACGCCGATACCCGCAAGGGACGCCGCCCGTCCTTCACGGATGCGGCCCTGCCCGGCCTGGCTGCGCCGCTGGTGGAACGCTTTGCAGACCTGTTGCGCGCTCATGGCGTCCCCACCCAGACCGGGCAGTTCGGCGCGCACATGCAGGTCGAGATCCACAACGACGGCCCGGTCACGATCTGGCTGGAAAAGTAGATGAGGCCAAACGCCTTCCAGCGCCTCGTCCACCGCTTTTTGATGCTGGCGCCTGTGTCTGCCTGCCTGGCGCGCAGCCTGCATCGCCTGGATGCGCTGGCGCTGCGCCTGAGCAGGGGACGCTGGACATTCACCGCCCTGGTTGGCCTGCCCATCATCGAATTGACCACCACCGGCGCAAAGAGCGGGCAGCGGCGTACTATCCCGCTGGTCAGTTTGCAGGATGGCGACAGGATCGCCCTGATCGCCTCGAATTTCGGGCGGGCGCATCACCCGGCCTGGTACCACAACCTGAAAGCGCATCCCGAATGCGAGGTGCGCTGGAACGGCAGGACCGCCGCGTATCTTGCCCGCGAGGCGCAAGGCCAGGAACGGGAAATATACTGGCAACTGGCCGTCTCTTATTATGCGGGTTACGAAACATACAAGGCCAGGGCAGGCAAGCGCATCATCCCTGTTATGCTGCTCGAACCGCAGCGCTGAACGTCCCCTTCCACAACGATTCATCCACCTGCACCGCCGTTGCCCCAGCCAGGAGCATCGCTTCGGCGTTCCCTTTGGATTGGACCCCACCCGCGCCAATGACCGTCAAATTGGCGCGGACAGCATCCCGCACGGCCAGCAAAGCCTGCGGGAACAACCCCGCGCCGCTCAAGCGGCCCGTCACCTCCCTTTTGTTCCCCCCATTTTCGCTTTCTAGCGTTCGAGAAACATTTCCAGAAGTGAAGCGAAAATGGGGGGATGCCGGCGGGAGCGGGATCATGCCCCTGGGCGCCGCCAGGCTGATGGCCGCCGCTCCTGCCTGCACGGCGCGCGGGCCGAGCGACAGGACCTGTTCCACCGGCAGGCAGGCGATTAACGGCAGTTCGCCCAGGCAAATTTCGATGGTGAGCAGGATGAGGTCGTCGGAGAGACCCGGCGCGAAGCCAAGTTCCAGGGCGGCGATGTTTTCCAGTTCCTCCAACGCTTGCGCCATGCGGCGGGTCTCTTCCGGGCGGTCGGCCATCAGGTGGACGATGACCGGCAGGCGCGCATCTGCCCAGCGTCGGGCGTATTTCTGGATGGCGGCCGGCAGCCCGGGATTGGGCAGCCCGGTGTGGAGCAGGAATCCGCCCGGATATTCGACCAGGGCTGGGGACGCGGCTGGCAGGCGCGGGCGCAGGGAGATCGGGTTGGTCACGAAGGCGCCAAAGGTCTCCCAGGGGACTGGCGCGCGAAAGTCCGGCGCGAATCCCAATGTCCCGGCGGCGTTCATCAGGGGAGGGTGGAAGGCCAGGTCGCGTTTGAACATGGGCGGCTAGATCGGGACGACCAACCCCATAGCCGCCAGCATCTCTTCGTTGGCGGCGAACTTGAATTCTTCCAGGCCGCGTTTTTGGGCCTCGGCGGTTTCGATGGCTTCCAGGCGGGCGATGTCGTCCTTGGCGACAACCGGTTTGGGCAGCCGCTTCACTTTTTGGGCAACGGCCTCCAGCGCCCCTGAATTCGGCTGCCTGGTTTGCAGGAATTTCCAGACGGCCCTGGCGGCGTTGATGCCGTCCTTGCGGGCGTAGCCGACCAGCCCGTCGCTGGCCTTGCGCGACCAGCCGCCGACGAACACGCCCTGGATGGGATGCCCGGCCTGCGGGTCGAAGGCCTCGTAGGACAGGCCGTCGACAGGGAAGGCGGGCGCGGGATTCTTGACGAACTCGTTCCATTCGACCGGCAGGCCGAAGGTGTCGTCCACTTTGTCGCCGATGGCAAAGATGACCGTCTCCACTTCCAGCAGGCGTTTGCGGCCGGCGCCCCTGGCCTTGGTGTCGCCGTCTTTCAGGACCAGGGTGGTGTCCTCGATTTCGAGGCGCGCCAGCAGGCCGCCCTCGCCCAGCATCTGCACGGGTGAACTCAGGAACTCGAAGCGCAAGCGCGCGGCCGAGGTAGCCGGATCCGCTTTGGGCAGGGATTCCAGCAACGAAGCGCGGGCAGCCTCCGGGTCCTGCCCGACCGCCTGCATGACCGGCGCGACGCGGGCGATCTCGGCGTCCAATGCCGCCCGGTCCAGGTTGGCGATGATGTGTTCCATTTCCTTCTTGTCGAACTTGACCTCCGCCGGGCCGCGCCGCACCACAGCGATCACTTCTTCCACCTTTTCCTCGCGGATCAGGTAGCGGGCGATGTCGGCCATCACGTTCCCGGCGCCCACGATGGCGCAACGCCTTCCAAAACGAAAGGTATGCTGGCTGTAAGGCGGCAACTTGTTGTAATAGTAGACCACGTCCTTGGCGTGATACACGCCCGCCAGGTCTTCGCCGGGCAGGCCGAGCCATTTGGTGCCTTGCGCGCCGGCCGTGACCAGGATGGCCTGGAAGCCAAGCGCGCGCAGGTCGTCCAGGCTCAGGTCGCCCTGCGCGCCGATGCTGACGTTGCCGTAATAGTCGATGTTGGGGTTTTCGAGCGCCTGGCGGAACTGCCTGCGCAGGCCCTCTTTCATCGTATGCTTGGCCGGGTAGATGCCGTACTCAGCCAGCCCTCCCGGCTTGATATCGCGGTTGAACAGCGCCACGCGCGCGCCCTGGTTGGCAAGTTCGCGCGCGCCAAACAAGCCGGCCGGGCCAGCCCCCACGACGGCTACGAGATATTGTCCTGACACTCTTTCCTCCTTGGGAGTGAAAATCAATTTAGACCAAAACAGGCCGAATTATAGCCAAAAAGGGGTTGGCAGACAAGCCGGATTTCCGGGTTGCCTGGGTCATGCGCCTGTCGTCTCATTGTACCGAAATACACAAAAAATTCCCAGCGCCGGAAATCCTCGTATGTTGGTAGCGCCCAATCTATGCTAAGATTAAGCACGTTTTCCCTCCAGGAGGAACTATGACCGACGACCCGACAAACGAACCCGGCAAACGGCTGCGCACCATCCTGACGGATCAGGGTATGGATGAAACGATTTCACGCCCGCCGCGCTCCAGGAAGCCGCAATCGCCCCCCCAGCCGGTGGCCGACGCTCCGGCCGGGCCCCCGCCCGTATCTCCACCCGCGCCCCCGCCTGCCAACCTGGCAACCCCTGTGGCCGGCGCGCCCTCCCCCGACAGGAAACTGAAAATCGGCCCGGCGTTCTGGACAGTGACCGGCGCCCTTTCCTTGATCGTCAACGCTGTCCTGATCGGCATCCTGGTCACATTGATGCAAATGTTGGGCAGTTTGCAGGTCACGGCCGGCGACGCCGGGGCCGGGCTGGTCGGCGGCTTGTACGATAATTTCGACAAGATGAAAAACGCGCGCATCGTGTCCACCGTTCCCGTTAACCTGCCGGATGTGCCGGTAGATTTCGTGCTCAACTATTCCACCGATACCGAGGTCGTGCTGACCAGGGACGTTCCCATCCAGGCCAATGTCAGCATCAGTTCCGGCATCATCAACATCAACGGCCCGGCCAGCATCGTACTGCAACAAGGCAGCCGCCTGCCCATCCACCTCGATCTGCAGATCCCGGTGCAAACAACGGTTGACATCGACCGCCAATTGACCGTGGACATCCCGATTGCCTCGACCGAACTCAGCGCCCACTTCCAGGGCTTGCAAGACACCATCGAGCCGATCTACTGCCTGATCGAACCCAACGCGCTCGACCTGACTGGCAACCTGGTCTGCCGGTAAGGACGGCCGCTCTCATCCCATCAGGAGTTCCATGACCGACACTTTTACCCAAACGACCCTTCCCAACGGCTTGCAGGTGTTCCTCAAAGAAATCCACACCGCGCCGCTGACCTCCTCCTGGCTGTGGTACCGCGTCGGCTCGCGCGACGAGATCACCGGGCGCACGGGCGTCTCGCACTGGGTGGAACACATGCAATTCAAAGGCACGCCCCAGTTCCCGTCCAGCGTGCTCGACAAGGCCATCTCGCGCGAGGGCGGCGTGTGGAACGCCTTCACCTATCTCGACTGGACCACCTATTTCGAGACCATGCCAGCCGACAAAATAGACCTCGGCCTGCGCCTGGAGGCCGACCGCATGGTCAACAGCGCCTTCGACCCCGAAGAGGTAGCCTCCGAGCGCACGGTGGTCATCTCTGAGCGCGAGGGCAACGAAAACGAGCCGCTCTTCTTGCTGGGCGAGGCGCTGCAGGGCGCGGCCTTCCGCGTGCATCCCTACCACCACGAGGTCATCGGCGATATGGCCGACCTGCACAGCATGACGCGCGACGACCTGTACAACCACTACAAGACCTACTACGCTCCCAACAACGCCGTCATGGCTGTGGCGGGCGATTTCGACACCAAGTCCATGCTGGCGCGCATCGAAGAATTGTACGGGGGAATCCCGGCCGCCCCCGTCCCCAGCCGACTGGCCCGACCCGAACCGGAACCGCAGGGCGAGATTCGACTTGCCGTCGAGGGGCCGGGCGAAACGACCTACGCCCAGGCCTGCTACCGTTTCCCGGCCGCTTCGCACCCCGATTTCTTCCCGTTGAGCGTGCTGGACAGCCTGCTGGCGGGCCCCAGCAACCTGAACATGTTCGGCGGCGGCATCTCCAACAAGACCTCCCGCCTGTACCGCGCCCTGGTCGAAAAAGAACTGACCGTCAGCGCGCACGGCTCGGCGCAGGCCACCATTGACCCGTTCCTGTACACGGTCACACTCACCGTCCACCCGCAGCGCAAGCCGGACGAGGCCCTCGCGGCGCTGGACGGCGAGATCAAACGCATGCAGGACGAACTGGTCAGCGAGGAAGAGGTCGCCCGCGCCATCAAACAGGCGCGCGCCATCTTTGCCTACGGCAGCGAGAGCATCACCAACCAGGGCTTCTGGCTGGGATACGCCAACATGTTCGCCGATTACAACTGGTTCCTGACCTATCTCGATCAACTGGCGGCAGTCACGCCTGCCGACGTGCAGCGCGCGGCGCAGCAATACTTCCAACCCAAAGCCCGCGTGGTGGGCGTCTACCTGCCGAACGGAGGGAAGTGAAACATGTCCAAGCAAATGCCTGTCAACCGTAATTCCCTGCCCGGCGCAGACGACATTACCCGCAAAGTCCTGGAAAACGGAATCGTCGTGCTGGCGCGCGCCAATTTCAACAGCCCGTCAGTGGTATTGAGCGGATACCTGCCGGCTGGCGGTCTGTTCGACCCGGATGAAAAACTTGGCCTGGCAGATTTCACCTCCGCAGCCTTGATGCGCGGCGCGCAAAGGCGCGATTTCCAGCAGATCTATGACGCGCTCGAATCGGTAGGCGCCAGTTTCGGCTACAGTTCCGGCGCGCATAACGCCGGTTTCAACGCGCGCGCGCTGGTCGAAGACCTGCCGCTGCTGCTCGACATCATGGCCGATACCCTGCTCCAGCCGGCCTTTCCCGCCGAGCAGGTGGAGAAACTGCGCGCCCAGTTGTTGACCGGGCTGGCCATCCGCGCGCAGGATACCTCCGACATGGCCTCCATCAAGTTCGACGAAATCCTGTTCGAGGGCCATCCCTACAGCCGCGTGGACGAAGGCTGGCCGGAAACCATCCAGGCCATCGCGCGCGATGACCTGGGGGACTTCCACCGCCGGTATTACGGGCCGAAAGGCATGGTCATCGCCATTGTCGGGGCGGTGGAGCCGGGGAAAGCCGTCAGCGAGGTGGAGCGCGTCTTGGGCGGCTGGCAGAACCCGGTCCAGCCCGATGCGCCAACAGCGCCAGAGGCCAGTCTGCTGGCGGGAACCGTCCGCCGCCATCACGCCATCCCCGGCAAGTCCCAGTCCGATATCGTCATGGGGACGAATGGCCCGAAACGGCGCGACGCAGAGTATATGGCCGCGGCGCTGGGGAACAATATCCTGGGGCAGTTCGGGCTGATGGGGCGCATCGGCGACGTGGTGCGCGAGCAGTCGGGGCTGGCCTATTACGCTTATTCCAGTTTGAGCGCCGGTGTTGGGCCGGGCGCGTGGTACGTGAGCGCCGGGGTCAACCCGTCGAACGTGGACAAAGCCGTAGACCTGATCACGAGCGAATTGAAGCGCTTCGTGGACGAGGGCGTCACCGCCGAGGAACTGGCCGACAGCCAGGCGAATTTCGTTGGCCGCCTGCCGCTTTCGCTGGAGTCGAACTCCGGCGTGGCGGGCGCGTTGCTGAACATCGAACGCTACGACCTGGGACTGGACTATTACCGCCAGTATCCCGACCTGGTGCAGGCCGTGACGCTGGAAGAGGTGCGCGAGGCGGCGCGCAAGTTCATCGACCCGGCGCGGCTGGCCATTGCTACGGCCGGGCCGGCTGATTGACGCTTTACATTTTATATCCACCCATGAAACTCCAAACCGGCATAGACCTGCTCGAAATCCAGCGCATTCGTGACGCGCTTTCCCGGCATGGGGAGCGTTTTCTTGAGCGCGTTTACACGCCGGCCGAGTTGGCGTTGTGCAACGGGCGCGCCGAGACGCTGGCGGGGCGCTTTGCCGCCAAGGAGGCCGTCTCCAAGGCGCTGGGTTGTGGCATCGGGGAGGTCGGCTGGAAGGAGATCGAGATTTTAGCGGACGAGGAGAAAGCGCCCAGGTTACACTTGCGCGGCGCGGCGGCGCAAAAAGCGCAGGAGTTGGGACTGGCGGACTGGTCGGTGAGTATCAGCCATAGCCGGGATCATGCGGTTGCGATGGCCGTAGCGATAGGTGAGCGGGGTATAATGGATTTATGAACGATCCGTTTGAGCGATTGAAGAATTTGTGCCAGGAGTACCCGGTCCAGGCGCTCTACGTCTTCGGCAGTCGGGAGCAGGAAATGATTGCCCTGCAACAGGGTACGCCTCTTTCTGAGAGCGCAAGCGACGTAGACGTTGCCTTGCTCACCTCCGAGCCATTTTCAATTCATGAAAAAGTGGACTTTGCTCTTGCCCTGGAAGAAATTCTAGATGTTCCTCGCGTGGACCTGGTGATACTCAACGACGCCGACCCGTTCCTGGCCGCCAACGCTATCCGCGGTTATCGCCTGTACGCCAGGGATTCGTACCTGGCAGATGAATACGAGTTGTTCGTGTTACGGCGGGCGGGGGATCTGGCAGAGTTCGAACGCCAACGGATGGCCCTGATATTGCAGGAGGCGTAAAAGTGTTGCCTGGCAAACTTTCAAAGCGCGTCATCACCGATCGCTTGCACTGGGTGGACCACATGGTAGAGGAGATCCAATCCCTGCCATTGGAAACCGAGACGATTTTTTGCGGCGACTCACGCAATATCTGGGCGGCGGAGTCGTGTTTACGCCGCGCGCTCGAGGCATTATTCGATCTGGGCCGGCACATCCTTGCCAAAGGGTTTGCCTCGGCTGTCACAGAGTATAAAGAAATTGCCGCCAACCTTCATGCCAGGGAGGTGATCTCTAAACCAGACGCCGAGTTGATGCGAAAATTGGCCGGGTACCGAAACCGTTTGGTTCACTTTTATCATGATGTCAGCGCAGAAGAATTGTACGAGATCTGTACCCACCAATTGGGCGATGTGAAAGACCTTGCCAACGCTTTGCGAAGTTGGCTGCGGGACAACCAGGATAAACTGGACGAGGGCTTGTAGCGCTGGTCCCTAACGAAATGCCCCGTGACGCATTTTGTTGCACTGCGTCACGGGGTAATCAGGGCGGCTAATTCTTATCCTCCACCCCGATCCACAGATGGCCCGGCAGCACCGGGCGATAGGGGCGCACCGTAACTTTTCCCGTTCCAGGGTTCTCTTTTTCCATCATGCTGGGATGGATGAGACACACGTTCGGCTCGCGCCCGTATTTTTGACGGTAATAATCTGCCGCGCGCGCGATCTTGGACACCAGCGCGGTCTTGGGGTCATTGTCGAACCACAACATACCAGCGTTCATTGCTTGCCTTCTTTCTAACCGATTTCCGGGATCCAGAACTTGAGCCAGTCGTCGCCTTCGCGCAGGGCGAACTGGAGACCGGCTTGCAGGTTCCGCAGCGTAGATGCAGGGACGCCTGCCAGATGCGCGGCCAGGCGCTCATCCTTGACCTGCCCGAAGATGCGCGTGCGGAACGCTTCCAACCACGCTTCGACCTGCGAGGCCCTCTCGGCGTTGACCGTGACAACAGGCCATGCCTTCCGCGCCGGTCCGCGCAGCAGCAGCCAGCGCAGGGTCTGGCGGGCGTCGAAATCCACCTGCTCCATGCTTTCCAGGTCATCCAGCAGCAACAGGACGGACTGTTCCCCGCCCTTGTTGGCGTGCGCCCAGCCGGAGAGGGAACTCAGGAAGTCCATGGCCGAGTTATGGTAGGTGGGGAAGACGCCGACGCAATGTTCGGACCCGGCCAGGTGGCCCCATTCGTCAGGGTAATTGGTGATGACCCCAAATTGGACCTCGCCCGGCGCGTGCATCTCGGCGGCCGCCCCGGCGATCAGTTGCAGCAGGGCGGTCTTCCCTGCGCCGGGATCGGCCGCCACCAGCAACGGACCGGGATGCGGGTCGTGCAGGTTGAGCAGCACGGGCAGCCCGTCCGAGGCCAACCCCAGCAGCAGGGCCTCGCGCGGCAGCGGACCGAGTTCGGCCAGCGAAACTGCCAGGGAGGGCGCAGCAGCCAGGGGCTGGGCCTGAGCCGCTTCGATCTCCGGCTGGAGTTCGGTCAACGCTTCGAGCAGCATGGAAAAGTTGCGTAAAGGGCCATCCATCGGGTTTGTCCTGTCGGGGCAACAATAATAGAATATTTGTTCTAATCATACAGCCAAAACAGCCCCGTGTCAAGGTTTTTTCAAAGGGACAGGGTAGAGGGTATAATTCGCCCATGCCCAAGAGCCACTCCCGTTACGTTTGCCAGCAGTGCGGACGCGTGTCCGCCAGTTACATGGGGAAATGCCCGCAATGCGGCGCATTCAACAGCATGGTCGAAGAGATCGTGCAGGACGAGCCGCCTGCCAGGGGCAAAACCGCCATGCGCGGCCTGAGCGGTCGCTCCACGCCCCGGCCGATCGGCCAGGTCAGCGGGGAGGCCGAAGAGCGCATCCCCCTGCCCATTGGCGAGTTCGCGCGCGTGCTGGGCGGCGGGATCGTGCCGGGTTCCATCGTGCTGGTGGGCGGCGACCCGGGCATCGGCAAGTCGACCCTCATGTTACAAATGGCGCTGGAGATGGCTTCCAGCCAGCGCGTCTTGTACGTTTCAGGGGAAGAATCCGAACGGCAGATCAAGATGCGCGCCGTCAGGGTGCTGGCGAGCGACAAAAAATCCATCCCCGAAGCCTTGTTCCTGGTGACCGAGACCAACCTGGAAACCATCCTGGAGCACGTCCGCGAGGCGCGCCCCGACCTGCTGATCGTGGATTCGATCCAGACCGTCTATCTCGCGCAACTGGATTCTTCGGCCGGCTCGGTCTCGCAGGTGCGCGAGTGCGCCTCGCAGTTGCGGGAACTGGCCAAGACCACCGGCGTTTCGGTCTTCGTCATCGGTCACGTCACCAAGGAGGGCGCGATTGCCGGGCCGCGCGTGCTGGAGCATATTGTGGACACGGTGCTGTACCTGGAAGGCGACCGTTTCCAGGCCTATCGCCTTCTCCGCTCGGTGAAGAACCGCTTCGGCGCGACCGCAGAAGTGGGCGTGTTCGAGATGCGCGGCAGCGGGCTGGCCGAAGTGCCGAATCCCTCCGAAGCCTTCCTGGCCGAGCGCATGGTCAATGCGCCCGGCTCGGCCATCGCCGTCACCATGGAAGGCACGCGCCCGATCCTGGTGGAGATCCAGGGGCTGACCAGCCCCACCCAGTTCGGCAACGCGCGCCGCACGCCCAACGGCGTGGACTTCAACCGCCTGCTGCTGACCGCCGCCGTGCTCACCCGCCGGGTGGGGCTGAAACTGACCGAGCAGGACATCTTCGTCAACGTGGTGGGCGGTATCCAGATAGACGAACCGGCCGCCGACCTGGCTGTGGCGGCGGCCATCGCTTCCTCGTGGCGCGACCTGCCCGTCCGCGCCGAGGCGGTGTTGATCGGCGAAGTGGGGCTGGCGGGTGAACTGCGCATGCCCGGCCAGATGCCCGCCCGCCTGCGCGAGGCCGCCAAACTGGGCTTCAAGACCGCCATCGTCCCCAAGGCCATCCGCAAGGGGGATGACTGGCCGAAGGATATCGAGATCATCG
>JBMOMO010000008.1:0-4406 GCA_049324135.1 Chloroflexota bacterium | reverse complement strand
CCAGCCAGGCGGTGTTGAAGTTGTTCTGACGGCGCTGCGCCAAATCCAGACGAAAACGAGACGGTCACTCACGAGGCGACCGTCTCGTCTTAGATTACCGAGCATTGACTATTACAGCGCAAAGTCGCGAGGTTTGCCCACCGATCAACATAAATAAAGGTTTTTGATGTTATCTGTGTTTATCTGTTTTCATCTGCGGTTGCTTCTTTGTCCGGGATGTGGACTGCCTGTTCCCGGCCCAGTTCCAGCGAACGCTGGTAGGCCGCCCACACCGCGCGCGAGATGGCTGTGCGGAAGCCGGCCTTTTCCAGGTAATACAGCGCCTCGGCGGACGTCCCGCCGGGGGAGGTGACCTGGTTGCGCAGGGTGGCGGGATGCCGCCCGGCGTGCCGATAGTAGTCTATCGAGCCGCGCGTGGTTTGCAACACGAGTTGCTCGGCGATGCGGCGCGGGAAGCCCATGTGGACGCCCGCGTCGATCAACGCTTCGGTGAACAGGAAGACGTAGGCCGGCCCGGTGCCGGAGAGCGCGGTGGCCATGTCCAGGTAGCCTTCGTCTTCGACAAAGACCTCCTCGCCCAATGCGCCCAGGATCTGGCGCGCCGTGTCGCGTTGCCCGGCGGATGTCTCCCTGGAGGCTGCCCAAACGGTAATGCCTTCCCCGATCTGCCCGGGCGTGTTGGGCATGGAGCGCACGATGGCGTCGTGTTTCAGCGCCGCGCCGATCTTCTGGATGGGCGCGCCCGCCACGATGGACAGCACCAGCGCTTCCTTGCGGACGGATTTGAGTCCTTTCAGGACGGCGCTCAGGCGCTGCGGTTTGACCGACAGGACGACCACGTCCGCTTGCGCGGCAGCGGCAGCGTTGTCGGTCGTGGCCTGGACCCCGTATTTGCCTCGCAACTCCTCGCCGCGTTCGATGCGCGGTCCAGAGACCGTCAAATGGTCGGGGCGGGCCAGTCCCTGGCGCAGCAATCCCGCGATCATGGCTTCTGCCATTGCGCCGGGGCCAATAAAAGCAATCGTTTTGTCTAGCATAATTCCTCATAAATCATTGGGCTGCCCCGCAGAACAAGTCATCCACCAGCGACTGCATTTCGGGCTGGAGGGGAAAGCCGTGTTCGGGCATGGCTTGTATCGCTGCGCAAGCCTGCCGCTTGTACCAGGGTTCGGTGTTGATGCGGGTGGACAACTGTTTGACCTTCTTGGCCTCGCCCTGCCAGGCGTAGGCTTGCAGGAAGGGCAGCAACTCGATCTGGTCGTTGGGGCGGTAGCCCAGTTTCTCGGCCTGGTCGCCCAATTGCGCGACGGTTTCCCAATCTCCCGCCTGGCGCGCCAGGTCGGCCTTTTGGTAATAGTAGCACCACTCATGTTCCGGCTCGTCGCCGAACAGGGTGGCTGGCAGTTCGGGCGGCGTCGTATCGGGCAGGATGTTTTCGATCTTGGATTGCGAGGCGCTGGCGAACACCCAATCGCCGTCGCTGACGGAGTAATCCGGCCAGCGGGCGTCCAGCGCGCGCAGGCAGGAACTGGCGGACGGCTGCGTGACGATCAGCACGTTCCCGAAATTGACGTGGTAGACGTGCGCGCCATAGTAGTCCACTTCCCAGTTCTTCCTGCCGAGCAGGATGTCTTCGACGGTATCGCCGCGCACCACTTCGGCGTTGACGGCCAGTTGCACCGGCGCTTGCGCCTGCTTTTCGGGAAAGTAGATGTAATTGGCCGGGCCATACACCACGTCCACATCGTCCGCGAAGGAGAACGGGTAGGCGACGACCAGCGTGACTCCCTCTTGCAGGCCGGGGGCGCGCCAGGACATCTGCCACCAGAAATCGCGGATCATCTCTTGCTCGTTGCGCGCCTGCGCGGACAGGCTGCGGTGCGTCAGCAGCGCCAGCCCCACCAGCAGGCCGATCACGGTCATGCGCGCTAGTCTGTCCTTGATGGCGTAGACCAACCCGGCCAGGAACAGGACCCCAGCGATGGAGGCCGGCAGCGTGTAGTGCGAAAAACGCTCGAACGTGACCACGCGGTTGCCCAGCACCACCGGCAGCGCCCCGGCCAGCGTCCCCAGCGCGCCCAGCAGGACGGCCTCCCTGATCCAGGGATGGGACTCGGCTTCCTTTGTCTTGTTCGAGAAGGCGCGTTCCGCCGCCAGGACGACGGCCAGCCCGCCCAGGGCGAACACTAGCCCCGGCAGGATGTCCTTGAGCCGGTTGGCGTAGAAGAGCGAGCCAAACGGGACGCCCCACGCAAAGACGGAGACGTTCAGGGCGCCCTGGACGAGGTGGATCAACGACCAGAGCAGCGCATTCCCGGAGCCAAGTCCCTCACCCAGTTGCAGGCCGATCTCGGCCGCTTTGCGCCAGTTCTCGAAGAAGAACAACCGCCAGGCCAGCCAGCCCAGCGGCAGGAGCAGGAACGGGGCGGCCAGTTTCAACGTTTCCACGAGTCTCTTCTTGACGGATGGCGCGTCCCGCCCGGCGAGCAGGTAAATCCCCATCCAGCGCAGCGCCTCCATGCCGAAGGCGTACTCCACCAGCGAGAGCGCGTACCAGCCCGCCAGCAGCGACAGGGCGTACCAGGACGCCCGCCCGCGCAGCGTCGTTGCCTGGACGCCTTTCAAGGTCAGCGCAATCGAAAAGACGTGCAGGCCGAGGCTGAACACCATCGGCTGGTATTCCACGCCCGCTACCCACCACAGGAAACCGGGATAGATGGTGAACATGAGCGCCGTGAAGAAGCGCGCGTTCCGGCGTCCCGGCCACAGCAGGTCGAACAGCCACAGCATCCCCAGTCCGCCCAACAGCCGCCAGGCGTACAGCAGCAGGTGGTAGGGCAGCGGCTGGTTCCCGAACAGCGAGAACAGCGCCGCAAAGAAGGGCCCGCGCGCGGGCCGCAGGTGCAGGAACATGATCTCGAAGATCTTTGGCCCGAAGACCAGGCCGTCGTACATGTAGTACCAGTCGTCGCGATAGTAACCCAACGCCAAGACATCCGGCAGGTACGCCAGCGCCGAGACCAATGCCAGCAGGATGATCTCAACCCATCGTGAGTCTTTTAAAGCGCTGAATTTCATCGAAGGTCATTCCTTTCCAAACAGTGACTCGGCCAGTTCGTCATAGCCGAGCGCATATTTCGAGCCAAAAGCGGTCCTTGCATCCATTCGGAGTTACTTCAAGTGGGCAACAGTGGTCAGCGGATAGGGAAACGGATAATCGGATGGAAGACATCAAGGTGTAGAGCCACCTATCCGCTTATCCGTTTTGCGAAGCATCCGTTGACCATTATCCTGCGCCATGACTAAACGGAGGGCGCCGGTTGAGGCATCATTCATTCCCATCGAAATGACAGCGGACAGCCTCTTGTATGGCTTCCTTGAGTTCTTCCCACGAGTCGGCTTCTGTAAAGATCGAATGACCGAGCGCGCGAGCCGTATAGCCGCCTTCGGGCGCGTCTTCCACTAAAAATATGATCTCGTTCATAGCGTTCCTCTCGATGCCTGATTGTATCAGGCTTTGGGCGGTCGCCGAATGTGGTACTTACTGGAAATACCCCAACGCCATCCGCAGGCGTTCCTCCACCTCAGCGGGCGCATCCTTGGGCAGCGACTGGATAGCCGCCTGCGCCTCGACCACGCTGTAGCCCAGGGCGGTCAGCGCCGCCAGCACCTCCGAATCCGTATCGGACATGGCCGCCACGGCCTTGAGCGCATCCGCCGGCTGCAAGCGGTCGTGCAGGTACAGCACGATCTTCTGCGCGGTCTTCTTGCCCACGCCCGGCACGCGCCCCAGCAGGTCCGGCTCTTCGCTGAAGACCGCGCGCTGCACGGCCTCGATGGTCAGCGTGGACAGCACCGAAAGCGCCACCTTTGGCCCCACCCCGTCCACGCCCAGCAACAGGTTGAACAGGTCGCGGTCGGACTGGGACTCGAACCCGTACAGCGACAGTTCGGTCTCGCGCACCACCAGGTGCGTGTACAGGAAGGCGACCTCGCCGGCTTTCAGCCGTCCGCGCAGAGGCGCCGGGACGAACACGCGCAAGCCCACGCCGCCGACCTCCACGACCAGGGCGTTGTCTTCGACCTGGCTGACTTCCCCGCGCAGGGTAGCGATCATGTCACCAGCCCTCCGCCAGGCGTACGGCGTGTTTCTCCGGCAGGTTGGCCTGGCGGATGCGTTCCTGCACCTCGGCGATGTTGTATTCCACGCGGCGCGCCTCCCAGGTGCGGGCCTCGGGGTCGAAAATGGCATACGCGGCGCGCGGGTCGCGGTCGCGCGGCTGGCCGACCGAACCGGGGTTCAGGATCGCCCGCGCGTCCAACGGGAACGGCTCTCCTACGCGCGGCGCTTCCAGGCTGATGCGGTCGCGCGCCTCGTCCAGCACGAACATGCACTGGATGTGCGA
>JBMOMO010000007.1:0-33387 GCA_049324135.1 Chloroflexota bacterium | reverse complement strand
GATGTGGACATCTCCGGCGGGCCCTCGCATGGCAGTACCTTTGCCGATTTCTATCACACCACCGGCAAGCCTGCCAACATGAAGGTGGCGCTGGATGTGCGCGGCGAGGAGTTTGTGGAATTATTCCTCCGGCGCATGGAGGCTTACCACAGATAAGTTTGAGGCGATGAACGAAATGGCTATTTATCCACCATCGCGTTCATCTGTGGTAGATAACCCTATGACACCCAAACGCATCATCATCGACACCGACCCCGGCATCGACGATTCGCTCGCCATCCTGCTGGCGCTGGCTTCCCCGGAAGTCAGGCTGGAGGGACTGACCGTCGTCCACGGGAACAGTTCGATGGAGCAAGGCGCAATCAATGCGCTGTCCATCCTGGAACTGGCGGGCGCGAGTCGCGTCCCGGTAGCGAGAGGCTGCCACCTGCCGCTCGTCCAGCCATCGCTGCTTGCGCCGGAGACGCACGGGAACGCCGGCTTGGGGTACGCCAAACTCCCGGAGTCGGGGAGCAGGCCGGTCGTCCAGCACGGAAGCGATTTCCTGATCGAGCGGATCATGTCGAACCCAGGAGAGATCACCCTGGTAGCGATCGGTCCGCTGACCAACGTCGCCCTGGCCATCCGCAAAGAACCGCGCATCGTCCAGGCGGTCAGGGAGTTATTTATTATGGGCGGCGCGCTGCGACACGAAGGCAACACCACGCCGCTGGCGGAGTTCAACACCTTCGTGGACCCGCACGCGGCGCACATCGTCTACCACAGCGGGATGCCCATCACGCTGACGCCGCTGGACGTGACCTACCAGTGCGTGCTGCTGGCCGAAGATGTGGGGCGCATCCAGCGCGCGGGGTCGGGCATCCCGTCCTTTATCGCGGACGCGACGCGCTTTTACATGGAGTTCCACGATGCGTACCAGGGCATCCAGGGCTGCGTGATCAATGACCCGTTGACGTTGGCCTTGACTTTTATGCCTGAGTTGTGCGATTATAGTGAATACTACGTGGACGTGGACCTCTCCGGCGGCGTCTCGATGGGCAAGACTTTCGCGGATTTTTACAGGATGACCGGCAAGCCCGCCAACATGAAAGTGGCGCTGGGTGTGCGCCCGCGTGATTTTATCGGCCTGTTCGTGGAGCGGATGGAAGGTTTGAGCCGCCGGGTCGATCCAGGCAAGAATTGAGGCCTTTTTCGTTTTGCCAGGAGGTGCCGATGAATAGATGAGTAGATCATTTTTCCGGTAGTCTACCGCGACAAACCCTTGTTATTCCACAAAAGGAGAATGCAAAATGAAATTCATCGATTCGGTCAAGAAAGATTTCAACACCATGACCTGGGTGCTCATCCCGGTGGCGATTGCCATCAACGTGGTCATGGGACAGATCGTGCTGGTGCTCAAACTGCCCGTCTACCTCGACTCGATTGGCACCATGCTGGTGGCTGCGCTGTGCGGTCCATGGGCCGGCGCATTGACCGGCGCGCTCTCGAACGTCATCTGGGGGCTGGCGATCGATCCAGGCGCGTTCCCCTGGTGGCCGGTGGCCTTCTTCATCGGCCTGGTGACCGGCTTTTGCGCCAAAGGCGGCCTGTTCAAGAACTGGTGGAAAGTGGTCGTCACCGGCTTCCTGGTCGCGCTGACGGCTGCTGTCGTCTCAACCCCGATTGGCGTGTACCTGTTCGGCGGCATCACCGCCAGCGGTTCCTCGTTCATCACCGCTTACCTGCTCCAGACCGGACAAGGCGTGCTCCAGGCAGTCTTCAGCACCAACTTCCTGGTGGAGCCGGTTGACAAGATTTCTACTGCCCTGTTGGCGTTTGCCATCATCCAGGGGCTTTCCATGCGTTTCCTGGCGCGCTTCCCGAGGCCGGAGAACGTGGAGATCCAGAAAGGCGCAACCCGCACCCAGATGTTCATCGCAATTGGCATCGTCATCCTGTTGGTCCTGTTCGCTGCCTTTGTGTTGGTCAATATCTTAGGATAATGATCTGTATGGGACGGCGGTTTAACTGCCGTCCCAACGGCTTTTCTTATGCACGAACGACTTTCCTTTTACGTCAAACGCGACAGCCCGATCCACAGGCTGAACCCGTTGACCAAACTAACCCTGGTGCTGGGGCTGGTGCTGATCTCCTTTGCCAGTCCCTGGTACTGGACGCCGCAATTCCTTGTTTTGTTTGGAATCGTTCCCCTGTTATTTTTCGGCAGAGTCCAGCGGGAATATTTCGGGGCGATGCTGCGACTGATCTTGCCTGCCTCCGGGATTCTCTTCCTGATGCAGGTATTTTTCCTGCCCGGTGAGCAGGAGATTTTCCGCCTGTGGGTTGTCGCCGTCACCCAGGAAAGCCTGACGAATGCCATTACAAATGCCACGCGCATCTTCCTGATGGTTTCTTCTTTTACCCTGTTCCTGCTCACCACCCATCCCAGTGAATTGATGTCCGATCTCACCCGCCGCGGCCTGCCTGGGCAATTTGCGTACGTCATCATTTCCACGCTGCAAATCATCCCGCAGATGCAAGCCAAAGCGCAGACCATCATTGCCGCCCAGCGTTCGCGCGGACTGGACACCCAATCCAGTTTCGGCAGGCGGGTCGGCGCGCTGACGCCGCTGGTCGGTCCGCTGGTGTTCGGCTCGCTGGTGGAAGTGGAAGAGCGCGCCATCGCCATCGAAGCGCGCGGATTCACCTCCACGCGCGCGAAAACGTCCCTGTACGAAATCCCCGATTCCAGGCTGGACAAAGCCCTGCGCTGGGGGTTGGCGACTCTGGTCGTTGTATCAATCGCGAGCCGGTTCTGGGTATCATAAAAAGTTTAGCGCGTCGAAACGAAGGTTGACAAAACGCCCTTTTGGGATAAAATACAACCCGCCAGCCGAAGTGGCGGAATTGGCAGACGCGCTACGTTCAGGGCGTAGTGGGGGTTCCCCCGTGAGGGTTCAAATCCCTCCTTCGGCATACAGAGACCCGCTGGAAAGCGGGTTTTTTGTTCCGCCATGCGGTATAATCAGCCTCTAACGCAGGTGTGCTTCACGACATAGAGGACACGAAGTGTAAAGCGATAACCTTCGTGTCTTTTTGCGCCTGGTAAGGGGAAAACGCCCCGCTGCGAAGCGTCCTGTAAGGGAAGGCCTTCTCGAAGCCTTGGGTCGATTTACGAACCTTCCCTGTCCCGTCCGGGCCAGGACGGGGCGGGACGATGTTTGGTCAACGAAAATTTTTGTAACGTCAAGCAGGATATTGTATGGAAATCGGTACCGTTCAACAAGTTGACATTGATGTTCAGATGCGGCAGGCCTACCTCGATTACGCCATGAGCGTGATCGTGGCGCGCGCCCTGCCGGACGCCCGGGATGGCCTCAAACCGGTCCACCGCCGCATCTTGTACGCCATGTCCGAATTGGGTCTGCGCGCGAACAGCGCTTACAAGAAATCTGCCCGCATCGTCGGCGAAGTGTTGGGCAAATACCACCCGCACGGCGACTCGGCCGTCTACGAGAGCATGGCGCGCATGGCGCAGGATTTCTCCATGCGCTACACCCTGGTGGACGGGCAAGGCAACTTTGGCTCCATCGACGGCGACGCCCCGGCCGCTATGCGCTATACCGAAGCGCGCCTGGGCAAGATGGCGGAAGAGTTGCTGGCCGACATCGACAAAGATACCGTAGATTTTTCGCCCAATTTCGACGACTCGTTGGAAGAACCGACCGTCCTGCCGGCCCGCCTGCCTGGTTTGTTGCTGAACGGCGCATCCGGCATTGCGGTGGGCATGGCGACCAACATCCCGCCGCATAATCTGCGCGAATTGGTGGAGGCCATCCATTTCCTGATCGAGAAATTCGACCAGGCCGATGACATCCCGGTCGAAGAACTGATGAAGTACATCCCTGGCCCTGACTTCCCGACCGGCGGTATCATCGTGGGACGGGAAGGGATAGAACACGCCTACGGAACCGGGAAAGGGCGCCTGGTGGTGCGCGGACTGGCGCACATCGAGGAAGGGAAAGGCGGCCGCCACCAGATCGTCATCACTGAAATCCCATACCAGGTCAATAAGACCAGCCTGATCGAGCGCATCGCCGAACTCGTCCGCGAAGACAAGATCGACATGATCTCCGACCTGCGCGACGAGTCCGACCAGCGCGGCATGAGCATCGTCATCGAGCTCAAGCGCGGCGCGCAGCCCAAGAAAGTGCTCAATCAGTTATATAAATTCACCCCCTTGCAATCCACCTTTGGCGTGCAGATGTTGGCGCTGGTGGACGGCGAGCCGCGCACCCTGCCGCTCAAACGCGCCCTGCAGATCTTCATCGAACACCGCCAGACAGTGATCGTGCGCCGCTCCACCTATGAACTGGCCAAAGCGCGCGCCCGCATCCACATCCTGGACGGGCTGCTGGTTGCGCTGGAAAACATAGACGCCGTCATCCAGACCATCAAAGAATCCCCCGACGCCGACCAGGCAAAAGAACGCCTGATGAAGCGATTCAAACTGTCCGAGGTCCAGGCGCAGGCCATCCTCGACATGCAGTTGCGCCGCCTGGCAGCCCTGGAACGTTGGAAGATCGAAGAAGAGCATAAACAGGTCAAGGCGCAGATCGACTACCTCGAAGACCTGCTGGCTCACCCCAAGAAAATCCTCGACCTGATCAAATCCGACCTGGACGAACTGGCCGAAAAATATGGCGATGATCGCCGCACGCGCCTTGCCCATGACGCCAAAGAAGAATTAAGCGAAGCCGACCTGGTTCCCGATGAAGCGGTGCTCGTCAGCCTGACCGAGCGCGGTTACGTCAAGCGCGTGGCAGCCAAGGCCTTCAAATCGCAGTCCATCGGCGGGCGCGGCGTCACCGGCCATGCCACCAAAGAAGAGGACGAGGTGCTGGCGCTCATCCCCGCCCGCACGCTCGACACGATGCTGTTCTTCTCCGACCGCGGCAAAGTCTACTCCGAAAAGGTCTACCAGATCCCAGACGCGGACCGCACCGGCAAGGGCATCCCGCTGGTCAACGTCCTCTCGCTGGACGCCGGGGAACGCATCACCGCCGCCATCCCGGTACCGGACTTCACCTCGCACGGCTACTGCACCATGATGACGACCAAGGGCAAGATCAAGCGCGTGGATCTGGAAGAATTCGCTTCGGTCCGACCCTCGGGCCTGATCGCCATTACCCTGGAGGCGGACGACGAACTGGGCTGGGCGCGCCTGACCTCCGGCAGAGACGAGGTCATCATCGTCACCGAGCAGGGACAGGCGTTGCGCTTCGGCGAAGACCTGGTGCGCCCCATGGGACGTACAGCCGCCGGCGTGCAGGGCATCCGCCTGGCGAAAGGCGACGCCGTTACCAGCATGACCATCCCCCAGCCGGACGGCTCGCTGTTCATCGTCACCACCGGCGGGTACGGCAAGCAGACCCCGCTCAAGGAATACCCGGCCAAGGGCCGCGCGACGGGCGGCGTGTCCACCATCGACAAGAACGCCATCTCGTCCGTCGGCAAGATCACGGCCGCGCGCGTCGTCCAGCCAGCCGACCACCTGACGCTCATCTCGGCAAGCGGCGTTGCCATCCGCTTGAAGGTCAAGGACGTGAAAGCCGCCGGGCGCGCGACGCGCGGCGTGCGCCTGATGCGCCTGGGCGAGGGCGACTACGTGGCTTCCGTGGCGCGCATTGCCGCCGAAGACCTGAAACGCGCCGGGGCGCAGGTCAACGGGAATGGCGAGGAGAAGGCCGAAGAGCAGCCGAAATTACTCTGAAGATCTGATACTTTACGGGGATTTTATGATAGGATAGAGGCAACAGTAGACGAATCGGACATTGTTCAGGCTCGGAACGGCCAAGGGAGCGGGTCCTATGAATAAGAAAAATCGCACGCTGGTTTTCGGTTTGCCAATCCTATTCCTGGTTGTCGTGATGGCAACCGTCTCTTCCTGCACGATGGGAACAGCCCCGGCGGACCTTGGGGCTACCGATACGGCCATTGCCAACGAGTTTGCCGCTGCGCTGGCCCTGGCGCAAACGCCCACCATCCTTGTCGAAAATACTCCCACACCCACCCTTACGCTCGACCCGGCCCTGATTACGCTCACGCCGACAGCGACGATTACGCCTAGCCCCACCATCACGCTCCTGCCGACCGGTACGTTAGTGCGCCCCGCATCTTATACCCTGCAAAAGGGAGAATTCCCCTACTGCATCGCCCGGCGGTACAACGTCCATCCCCAAGATTTGATGTCGTTGAACGGCCTGACCAGCGCCGCAGGGCATATCTATCTCGAGGGACAAGTACTGCAAATCCCGCAAACAGGCCGCCCTTTCCCAACCACCAGGGCGCTCCGGACACATCCCACTACCTATACCGTGCCTGACAGCCAGACAACCGTCTACAAAGTGGCTTGCTATTTTGGGGATGTCGACCCGCAGGCCATCATGCAGCAAAACGGACTGACCTCCACGCTGTTGACCGCCAACCAGGTGCTGCAAATTCCGTAGCAGCCAGACCAGTTCGCCCGCAATGGCAAAAACCCTAAAGATCTCGGAGACCTTTAGTACCTGACAAGTGAGATTCCTGTTTTTTGCCTGCACTGGGCCGCCCTGGCCTGACCGCCAGGACAGGCAGGCAAACGTGTGCAAGAATTTTCACCACAAAGACGCAGAGAACACAAAGACTGTCTTTGTGACCACAAAGGATTTCTTCGTGAACTTTGCGCCTTTGTGGTGAACTTTTCCGGCTCGTCCGGGTTAGGGTTTCTCCTACTTCCAAAACTGCGGCAGGTACTCGCGGTAGGTTTCCAGGTAATCGTCCAGGATAAGCCGCGCCGTGCGGATGTCCCTCATCATGGGGTCGAGCAGCAGGCACTGTAAGGCCTTTTCGCGGCTGCCTTCGATGGCGGCATCCACGCACAACTGGTCTACGGCGATCTCGCGGCGGCACAGTTCGGCCACGCCTTCGGGCAGCGCGCCGACATGCACCGGATGCACGCCCGTGCCGTTGACCAGCACGGGGGTTTCGACGGTTGCCCCAAGCGGCAAATTGGCGATCTGCCCGACGTTGAGCAGGTTGGCGGCCAGGTGGTAGTGCGTCCCGGCGCCGGCGATGTTCTCGATCATCTCCAGCGCGCCTTCCGAATCGGTTTCGCGCAGGCCGTCCACCGTCAGGTGACCGTCGGCCATGTCGTTCAGGCGGTCGAGGCTGAAATCGCGCAGGCCGGCCCATGCGTCCCAGTCGTACAGGCGGATGTTGTAGCGTTCCCAGGGTTCCGTCAGCGGGTCGCTGACCCAGGGCAGGTATTCGCACAGGTGCGTGTCGCCGGGGACGGGGAAAATGCCAAAAGCCTCGAAAACGTCCCTCGTAAGCGGTTCAAATTGGGGGGAGAATGATGCGAAGCGTTCCCGGAAGAGCGGGTACAGGTCGGCGCCGGTCTCCCGGTCGCGCATCCCCAAAATCCAGGTGAAGTGGTTCAGTCCGGCGGCGGTGATGTCCACGCGCGGCAGGGTCCGGCGGATGACCGTTTCGCGCAGGGCGTGCTGCGTGAAGTCGGCGTGCATGCCCTGCAGGCCGTCCGGGACCTCGATGCCCAGGTCGCGCCCCAGCGCCATGCCCACGAAAGCGTAGCCGATGAAGACCTGGTGGCACAGGCCGACGGCCTTGATGCGGCTGTGGCGGTTGACCGCATCGCAGATGCGCGCCATCGGATTGGTGAAATTGATGAACCAGGCGTTGGGGCAGGCCTGCTCCATGTCGCGCACGATTTCCATCAGCGGGCCGATGTTGCGCGCGGCGTGGGCAAAGCCGCCGGGGCCGCCGTTTTCGGCGTAGGGCTGGCGCAGGCCGTACTTGAGCGGAATCTCGAAATCGGACTTCCATAGTCCCTCGCGCGGGCCGACCTCGATGGCCGAGACGACGAAATCCGCGCCCTGCAGCGCTTCCTGGTGGTGGGTGTGGGCGCTGAGGACAAAGCCCGCATCCCACGCGGAATTCAGCCTGCTTGCCAAGCGATGGACGATATCCAAACTTTGGGGATTCCGGTCAACCAGCGCCAGCGTGGAGCCGCGCAAACGGGGCGAGCGCAGGATGGCGGAGAGGGTGTTCTCGCCAAAGGAGGCGCTGCCCGCGCCGATGACGACGATCTTGGCGGGGAGGGTCATTCCATTTTTCCCTACTCTACGTTGATTTCCACGTCGGCGCTCATGCCCCACAGCAAGGCGGGCGGTTGTTCATCCAGTTGCACCGTGACGCGGAAGACCACGTCGCCGCCGATGGTCTCGGAGATGGGCGAGATGCGGCTCACTTTGCCGGGGAATTCTTTGTCGAGCGCTTCCACGTAGACGGAGGCCGGCTGGCCGGTTGCTACGGTGGCTACATTGCGTTCGCCCAGGTCGGTGGTTTCGATCTGCAGGTTGGCAAGGTCGGCCAGGACAATGACCGCCTGCCCGGGTTGAACGTACTCACCTGGTTTAACGTCGATGACAATGACCGCGCCTGCAAAGGGGGCCGCCAGCGTCCCTTGCGCCAGGGAGGCTTTCGCCGTTTCCAGCGCGGCCTGCTTTTGGGCCACTTTGGCGTCGGCTTTCAGGATCTGTTCCCTGGGGCCGCTGAGGTAGACGGTCCTGCCGGCGTCGTTGGTGTATTTGCGGCGGTAGCGTTGGATGGCGGCGTCCAGTTCTGCCGCGCGCAGGTCGGCTTCGGCCGCGGTCACGGCAAATTCCAGGTCGGTGGTATCGAGCGCGACCAGCGCCTGCCCGGCCTGTACCTGCTGTCCCTCCTCGACGAGCACTTCCTTGACCAGGCCAGAGATGACAAAGCCCAGTTCGGCGTCTTGCGCCGGGACGACCTCGGCCGAGGCCTTGACGGTTTCGACGGCGGCAGTTTCCGCGTCGAGCGCAATCGTGGGCAGGGGGGTGGGCGTGGCTGCTGGGGCGCAGGCTGTAGCCAGCAGCGCCAGCGCCAGGATCGCTGTCCAGAAGTAGCGATTCATCTCATTGCTCCGTTTGGATTTCGACTTCAGCGGTCATGCCCCAGCGCAAACCGGCCGGCTGCCCGTCCAGTTCGATGGTGACTTCGTAGGTTACGTCGCCGCCGACAGTTTCGGATTGGCGGGCGATGTCTGTCACTTTGCCCTGGAAGGATTCGTCCAGGGCGTCGATGAAGACGCTGGCAGGCTGCCCGACCTGCACGGTGGGAACGTCGCGTTCGCTCAGGTCGGTGGTCTCGATGCGCATGTGACCCAGGTCAGCCACCACGATGACGACCTGGCCGGGGTTGGCGGTCTCACCGGCGGCAATGTCTACAGAGACGACCGTGCCAGCGATGGGCGTGTAGAGCGTGGCTTGCGCCAGGGTGGCGCGCGCCTGGTCTGCCAGGGCTGTGGCGCGGTCTATGTCGGCCTGGGCGGAGTCCAGTTGGTCCTGGCTGGCGCCGGAGCGGACGAGATAGGCCAGTTGCGCCTCGGCGGCGTCGATGTTGGCTTCGGCCTCCGCCACACGCGCCTGTTGGAGGGTTGGGTCGAGCGCAGCCAGCGCCTGCCCGGCGGCGACAGAATCGCCGGTTTCTACGTCTACGCTGGCGACTGCGCCCAAGAGCGGGAAACCCAACTCGACGAATTCAGCCGGACGCACCTCGGCCGAGGCAGCCACGACGCCCCCGGTAACGGGAGCCGCCGTCCCTGAGTCCGAGGCGCCAGCGTCCAGCACCAGGGTAGGGATGGGAGTGGGAGAAGACGCCTGTCCGCAAGCGGTCAGGATCAATGTCAAGGTAAAGGCGAGAATGATTTTCTTCATTTGTTCTTCCTGGTTTCAAAAAGGTTTAGGGCAATCTTACGGAACAATCCTATCATCTTCTATCAAACCGTCGCGCAGGGTGACGACGCGCCGGGCGTAGCGGATAACGCGCGGGTCGTGGGTGGCGAAGACGAAGGTGGTGCCGGTTTCCTGGTTTAGTTTTTGCATGATGTTCATGACCTGCTCACCGTTTTCGGTGTCGAGGTTGGCGGTGGGTTCGTCAGCCAGGATCATTCGCGGGTGGGTGGACAGGGCGCGCGCAACGGCTACGCGCTGCTGCTGGCCGCCGCTGAGTTGATCGGGACGGTGGTGAGCGTGACTGGTCATGTCTACGGCTTCGAGCAGTTCCATCACGCGCTGGCGGCGCTCGGCGGGGGTTTTGGCGTTGAGCAGGAGCGGCATTTCTACGTTCTCGTAGGCGGTGAGGGTGGGGATGAGGGCAAAGAACTGGAAGACGAAGCCGATCGCGCCTTTGCGCAGGTCGGCGCGCTGGTTGCGGTTGAGCCCGGTGGTCTCCTGGTCGTTGATGACGACCTTGCCCGAGGTGGGCTGGTCGAGGCAGCCGATGAGTTGCAGCAGGGTGGTCTTGCCAGAGCCGGAGGGCCCCACCAGGGCGGTAAATTCGCCGCTTTGGACGGCCAGGGAAACGCCCCGCAGGGCGTGGGTTTCGACTTCGCCGATCTTGTAGATGCGGGTCACATCGGTCAATTTTGCGACTTCCATGAGGTGCTCCTTAATTCTTGCCATGCAGGGCCTCGACCGGCTCCATGCGGGCAGCCAGCCGGGCGGGATAGAGGGAAGCGAGTAAAGTAATGACGAGGGACAGGATGGTCAGGTTGATCGTATCCTGGAGGGTCAGGTAGGTGTAGATGCGGTCGCCCAGGTAAATGCCGCTCAGGCCCAGGTCGCCGAAGTACATGCCGACCTTCCCATAGTAGGCAGAAACGCCCCAGCCGAGCAGGATGCCGAAGGTCAGTCCGCCCAGCGCCAGCAGGCCGGCTTCGACCAGGAAGAGGGCGACGACCTGGCGTCCCTTCATGCCGATGGCGGCCAGGATGCCGATCTCGCGCGTGCGTTCGAACACAGCCATCACCAGGGTATTGACGATGACGGTGGCGGTCACGCCCATCACGATCAGGTTGAGGATCATGAGGTAAGCATTCGAGAAATCTTCCATAAGCACCAGGATCTCATTCAATTCCTGCCAGGTTTCGACCTGGTAATTTGGGCTTTGCAGGGCGGCGGCCACAGCCTCGGTCTGTTCACGGTCTTTCAACAGCACAAAGATGAAACTGGCATGGTTTTCTGCGTCGGAGAAGGCTTGCGCTTTGGCCAGCGGGAGCAGCACCATGCCCTTGTCGTAGGTGGTAACGCCGGTCGTAAAAATGCCGCGCACGATAAACGATTGCTCATCTACGCTGCCGTCGGAGGTGTTCACCAACAGGTTGAGTTGGTCGCCCGCGCCCAAGCCCAGGTTTTTTGCCAGCGGCTGCCCGACCAGGATCCCTTCACGGTCGTCCGCTTCGAGGAACTTCCCTTCGACCAGTCCCTGGCGATAGGGGTCATTGGCGCTCGAATCCGGTTCGACGCCCAAAATCTGGACGCCGCTGGACTCATCCCCCACCGACACGATGCCGCTGGCGACCAGGCGCGGGGTGGCGACCTGGACCTGCTCCAACGCTTCCAACTGACGAGCGACCTGCTCCGGGTTTTCGATGAGATATTCCCAGGCGACGCTGAGTTTATCGGGGTCGTAATCTATGCTGCGGATCTGGATGTGTCCGCTATCGAGCCGCAGGGTGGATTCCATCGAACTGCGCATTTCCCCTTCGTAGAAGGCGGCGATGAACAGTAACAACGCCAGTCCAATGGATAAGGCAAGCGCCGAAAGCAGGGAGCGGCGGCGATTGCGGCCCAGGTTACGGTAAGCCATTTTGAGATAATTTTGCATGACAGGCTCCTATACGTAGTGCAGGGCTTCGGCCGGTTCGCGCCGGGCAGCCTCGCGGGCCGGGTAGAGGGCTGCCAGGGCGGCAATGACGGCCAGTGTGATAGCACGACCAAGCACTTTGATCGGCAGGAATTCGGGGTAGATCTTACCGGTGATGAGCGCGGTGTATTCGGTCAGGTCGGCAAACTCGGTGTAGTCGATGCCGACCATGCCCAGGATGCCAGTAAGCGCCAATCCCAGCAAGACGCCGAGGAGCGCGCCCAGGAGACCGATCAGGATGCCTTCCAGCAAGAACAGCAGCGTGATTTCACGCGGCTTCAGTCCCAGGGCGCCAATAACGCCGATCTCGCGCGTGCGTTCGAAGACGGCCATCATCAACAGGTTGAGAATGCCAATGGCGGCAATGCCGAGCATGATAGTGCCGAAAATGTTCATCACGGAGGTCTTCATATCCATCGTTTGTTTCAATTCGGGCATACTGTTGACCCAGGTTTCCACTTCGTAAGCCGGCTGTTCCTTATTGAGTTGGGCGACCACAACCGGCTCCTGTCCGATCTGCTCGAGCGACACCACAACTTCGGTGACCTGTCCATCCAGCCCGAACAAACCCTGCGCTTCGACCAGGGACATGTAGATGGTCTCTTTTTCGACCGAAGGTACGCCTACGTCGAAAACCCCGACCACCGTCATCGTGCGCTGGCGCGTCTGGTCGTGCAGGGATCCGCCGGCCATGGTGATGCGGTCGCCGACCGTGATCTCCATCGCAGTTGCCAACCCCTGGCCGATGACGATCAGGTCGCCATCGTCAGGATGCAGGTAACGGCCGATCGTAATGTTCCCTGCCACCGGGCTGATGCGGGATTCCTTCTCCGGTTGGACGCCGATGATCGAGACCGAGAAAGCGCCCTCGCGGTTGGTGACCAGTCCGCCCGTGACAATGCGTTGGGCGGCGGCTACGGTGTGGGGATTGGCTTCCGCCGCCTGGATGATTCCGGCTGGATCTGCCAGGGGCAACAACGGCTTTTGTCCCGTTTTTTCACTGTAGCCGGGCGCATGGATCTGGATGTTGCCGCCCAGCAGTTGGATGGCATTCCCATAGATAGATTGCTCGAACCCAACGATGACGCCATCGAACAGCACCAACAGGGACATGATGACGCCCATTGCGGCGGCGATCAGCAGGGTCCTGCGGCGCTGGCGCCAGACGTTGCGCCAGGCGATTTTCAAAAGAATGGTCACGTTCTTACCTCCAAAATGACTGTACCGTTGTCAAACATAGTGCAACGCTTCGGCCGGTTCCCGCCGGGAGGCCTGCCGAGCAGGGTAGAGGGACGCAATGGCAGCGATCATGGTTACCGTAAGGGCATGTTGGAGCACCTTGAGCGGGACGAGTTGGGAATAGATCTTGTCAGAGATCAGGGCGGTATATTCGGTCATGTCGGCAAACTGGCTGTAATCGATGCCGATGTAACTGAACAGGCCGTTGAGCATGGTGCCCAGCAGCGCGCCGAGGGCAGCGCCCATCACACCGATCAGGATGCCTTCGAGCAGGAATAAGGCCATAACCTGGGCCGGTTTCAGCCCAAGCGCGCCCAATACGCCGATCTCGCGCGTGCGCTCGAAGACAGCCATCATCAGCAGGTTCAGGATTCCAATGGCGGCGATGCCGAGCATCACGAAACCAAATATCGCCATGACAGATTTATCCATGTCCATGGCCTTTTTGAATTCCGGCATGCCGGTCACCCAGGTATCTACTTCGTAGCCCGGCTGCCTGGCATGGAGCGCTTGGACAACCGCTGTTTCCTGGCCCAGCCGGCGCAAAGTGACAACCACTTCGGTCGACTGGCCGTCCATGCCAAGCAGCCGCTGCGCCTCGTGGAGGGACATATAGATTCGATCTTTCTCGATCGTGGGGACGCCGACATCGTAAATGCCGATCACCGTCACCGTGCGTTGCCGCGTCTGTTTGTGTTTGGTGTTGGCAACCATGACGATGCGGTCGCCGACGCCAACCTGCATGGCCGTTGCCAGTCCCTGGCCGATGACGACCCGGTCGCCATCCTCCGAGGACAGGAAACGGCCTGCCGAAATATTCTGCGCAACCGGATTGATGGTCGCCTCTTTTTCGGGCTCCAGGCCGACGAACGTCACAGAAAAGGCGCCTTCGCGGTTGGAGACCATCCCGCCGGTATTGATGCGTTTCGAGGCGCTGACCACATCCGGGTGCGATTCGGCAGCCTGGACAACCGCGTCTGGGTTTTCCAAAGGGAGCAACGGCAAACGGCCCGTTTCCACGTTGTAGCCCGGGGCGTGGACCTGAATATTGCCGCCCATGAAGCGGATGGCATTCCCGTAGATCGCTTGTTCGAAGCCGATGAACAGGCCGTCATAGAAGACCAGCAAAGACATGATGACGCCCATTGCGATGGCAATCAAAACAGTCTTACGACGATGCCGCCAGACATTGCGCCAGGCGATTTTGAGCAATGCGGTCACATCGAATCTCCGTAACGCGGAATTTATTCCGCAAACAAAGGCGATTTGAGTATCGCCTTACAGAATCTTCTCGGTTGGCGTAATTTTTACAGAGCAATACTCTATCAGGGGCGCGCAGGCAAGTTCGAGAAGCCAGTCGCGCAGGCAAACCAACACAGCCTGTTCCCTATGTGGAGGGTTAGAGGCCGCAGGAAAAATACTCTACAAGTTTATATTTTATTTGATTATATCAAATTCTCCTGCGTTGTCAAGGAGACAGCGAAGATCTCGAACAGCGGCGCGGGCCAGTAGAGTGTTGCGATGGGAATGATTCGCGCCTGCTGCGCCAGTATTTCACGCACTTCGAGGATGCCGCGCTCGTGGTAGTCGCCGGAGTATTCGGGGCCGGCCAGTTTCCGCCCGATTTGGTAGAAGAGGTTTTCGGTGGGCCCGGAGATGACGATCTGCCCACCGGGCTTCAGCAGGGTTTGCATGTCGTTCAACGCGCCGGACAGGTCGTCCACGTGTTCGAGTACGTCGGTGGCGATGATGCGGTCGAAGGAGGCCGACGGCAGGTCCTTCAATGACTTTTCGCGCACATCATGGACTTGCAGGTTGGCGGGAAACGGTCGGCAGCGGTTGACCTGGTTGAACGGGAGCAGGTCCACGTCCAGGGCGGTGACGCGGGCGCTGATGCGGCACAGGAAGGGCAGCATAACGCCGCTGCCGCAGCCAAAGTCCAGCACATGCTCGTAGGGCGCGTCCTGTTCGAGGTAATCCATCGCTTTGCGCAGGCGCTGCCAGAACAGGTAGTTGATGAGCGGGTTGGGGTGCGAGTAGGCAGGGAAACCGGCTTCGTCGAGGCGGCCCGGCTCGGATTCGGCCAGCACTTTGCGGATGACGGCGCGGAAGTCGGATTTATAGGCGTTGAATTCAGAATGGTTCATGGTTTTTCTAATGGCTGGCAGCGGGGAGATTTGGGCGCGGCGTTCATGTCAATTTCGATGGCAGAGAGCAAAATCTGGATGCCCAGGATGAGCGCCAGTGTGGGCAGGATGACGGTGCCGGTGGGAGCAGCGACGCCCAATTGGGCGTATTGGATCCACTTGAGGCTGCCAAAGACCAGCCCAAAGAGCAGCAGCGGCAGGCCGGTGAGCAGGTACACGGACATCATGGAAAAATCATACAGGTAGTATTTGAGCAGGATGCGGCGCAGGAAGGTGGCGGTCAGTTTGAACGGGAACTCGCCCAGCACGCGCCAGACGGACAGGCTGGAGCGCTCGCCGCGATAGCGCGCGGGGATCGGCACGTCCAGCACAAAGGCGTCCAGCAGGTACAGGTTGGCGAGCATGGAGGTCTCGAAAAAGTAGCGCCGGTCGAGGCGCTCCAGCGGCAGTTCGGCCAGGATTTCGGCGCGGACGGCGAAGAAGCCGTTGGTGGGGTCGAAGCAATTCCAGTAGCCGGTGGCGGCTTTGGTGAGGAAACTCAACCCCAGGTTGCCGGCGCGCCGCACAAGCGGCATGTGGCGCAGGGCCTCCAGGTCGCGAAAGCGGTTACCCTTGGCGTAATCGGCGCGGCCCTCGACCAGCGGCCTGACCAGCGCCGGAATGTAAGCGGGATCCATCTGCCCATCGCCGTCCACCTTGACGATGACCTGCGCGCCGAGTTCGAGCGCCCTGCGGAAGCCGCTGACCATGGCGCCGCCCACGCCCTGGTTGTGCGCGTGTCGCGCCAGGACGATGCGCCTGTCACCGTTAGAAAGGGCTGTCACCAACGCTGACGTGTCGTCTGGCGAGGCGTCGTCCACGACGATGATGTGGCGCAGGTCATCGGGCAGGCCGCGCAGCACGGATTCGATCTGGTCGGCGACATGGTAGGCGGGGATGACGGCGGCGATGGAGAATTTACGCAGGTCGAGGCTCATGGGGCTGGATTCTCGGCGGTCGAATCTTCCAACAACAATGCTTGGTAGGGCGCGAGTTCGAGGGCAGCGGCAGGGAGGGAAGCCATGTTCCCCTCGGTCGACAAGAGCGCCTTCCAGCGCCCAGCGGGGAACGTTTCCAAACGCACCGGCCTGTCCCTGAAATTCAACGCCACAAGTATCCTCTGCTCCGGCGTTTCGCGCAGGTAGGCCAAGGCGTCTCTGGGTTGCTCGGTCAGCAGGGAGAAGTCGCCGCGCGCCAGGGCGGGGTGGGAGCGGCGCAAGTGTAACAGTTGGCGGGTGAATTGGAAGAGCGAGTTGGGGTCGGCTTGCTGGACTGCCACATTCCGGGCGCGGAAGTTGGGATGGGCCGGCAGCCAGGGTTTCGCGGAGGAAAACCCGGCGTTGGGCAGGTTGTACCATTGCATGGGGGAGCGGCAGCCGTCCCGTCCCTTATAGAAGGGCCAGAAGCGTTTGCCGGGTGGATCGAGGATTTCACCCCGCTTGAGGGGGATGTCGCGCATGCCGATCTCTTCGCCATAGTAGAGGAACGGCGTGCCGCGCAGGGTAAGCAGCAGCGCCATCAACACTCTCAGGCGGGCGTCGTCTTCGCCCCTGGCGTGGCGGGTAGCCATGCGCGGGACATCGTGGTTGCCCAAGACATAGTTGGGCCAGATGCCGTGTTCCCTGGACAAGTTTTCCCAATCCAAAATGTATTTCGCATACTGCGCCGGGTCGAACTTGCTCCAGGTGAACTCAAAGTTGAAGGCGGCGTGAAGTTTGTCTACGCCGGAGTATTGGATGATCTTTTCCCTGGTCGAGAGGAAGGTTTCCCCAACGGCGTAGCGCTCCGGGTAGGAGTCGAGCAAGCCGCGTAACTCTTGCAGCAGGGGAATCATCTCCGGCTGGTCACAGTCGTAGATGTGCTGCTGGCGGTCGAAGGCGCGCAGGCCGAGTTTGGGCGGGTTGTCGCGCAACCGGTCGTCTTTGAAGTACATGTTGAACACATCCAGGCGGAAGCCGTCTACGCCGCGCTCCAGCCAGAAGCGGACGACCTCCAGCATGGCCTGGCGCACTTGCGGGTTGCGCCAGTTCACGTCCGGCTGTTCTGGAACGAACATGTGGTAGTAGTATTGGTCGCGCTCGGGGACGTAGGTCCAGGCCGGGCCGCCGAAGATGGATTGCCAGCCGTTGGGAGCCCCCGTCCCCCTCTTGCTCTCCCCCCATTTTTGAAAAAAATGGGGGGAGCCGGAGGGGGGTCCCCAGATGTACCAGTCGGCTTTGGGGTTGTCGCGGCTGGCGCGCGATTCGCGGAACCAGGGATGTTGGTCGGAGGTATGGTTGAGCACCAGGTCGAGGATGATCCTCAGGCCGCGACGATGCGCCTCGGACAGGAGCAGGTCGAAGTCGGCGAGGGAACCGAAGCGCGGGTCTATGTCCTGGTAGTCAGCGACGTCATAGCCAAAGTCCTTGTCGGGGCTGGGGTAGATGGGCGAAAGCCAGATGGCGTCCACGCCCAGGTCGGCCAGGTAATCCAGTTTGCCGAGGATGCCGGGCAGGTCGCCCAGGCCGTCGTCGTCCCCGTCCGCAAAGGAACGCGGGTAGATTTGGTAGATGACGCCGTCGCGCCACCAAAGGAAATCTTCCATGTATGCGCCTCTTGGAAAGTTTCTGCAAGTATATCATCTCGCCTGCAAGAGACCGAACGTCCCGAAGGTTTTGGAATGGTATGAAGAACATGTATGGCAACCTTCGGGACGTTTACGGGTCATATCCACACAATTTCTTCACACTTTGCCCGCTTTTCCTTTACATCGGCTCACTATACTTTGGGCGATAACCATCCTTCCAGCGAAAGGAAAGTCTCATGCGCCTCAAGTTCAAAATGCCCGCCTTCCTGTCCAAGGTCAAGAAGCCAGCCATCCTTTCGAGGCTTTCCAAACGGGCAATCTGGATATTGGCTGCGACAATCATGCTGACGGGCGGGGGCGGGTTCGCCTATTACCGCCTGACCTACCTGCCGGGTCAGGCGTCCGACGAACCTGCCTTGCAGACCGCTGTCGTGCGGCAAGGAGACCTGGTCATTTACGCCAGCGGCACCGGGACGCTGATCGCTGCCAACGAAGTGGACCTGGGTTTCGAGACCAGCGGCCAAGTGACCGGCGTCTTGGTCGAGGTCGGGCAGAAGGTGGAAGCCGGGGACCTGCTGGCGCAAGTGGACGATAGCGACGCCCAGATCGCCTATACACAGGCCAAACGCGACCTGGCGGAGTTGACCTCGCCAGCCGTCATTGCCGTCGCCCAGCAGTCGATTGCGACCGCCGAGATGGATTTGGGCGATGCGACCAGCACACTGGGCTATTTGATCAGCCCGGTCGTCCTGCGCCGGGAAACTGAGTTGAAAGAGGCAGAACAGGCATTGGCAGAAGCGCAGGCCGCTGTCGAGGCGTCTCCCTCCGATGAAGCAGCGCAAGAGGCGCTCGAAACGGCCCAGGCCGCCCTGGAACGCGCCGAGGCCAACATGGCAAGCGCACAGAACTATTATGAAAACACCTACCTGCCAGACCACTTCACCCGTTGGGATGGGGTGACAGGCAAGAAATACGTGGCCGAGCCCAGCGAGGCGGAGGTCTTGTCGGCGCGCGCGGCAGTAGCGGTAGCGCAGGCGGCGCTGGAGGAAGCGCAATACTACTACACAGCCCTGACCGGCGGCGAGGCGCCAGAAGAAGCGACCGGTTCGTCCCTGCAAGCGTTGGAAGAGGCGCGCCTGGCGCTCGAATCGGCGCAAGCCGACCTGGATGGCACGCGCCTGGTGGCGCCGATCTCAGGGACAATCATGTCCATTGACACGAGCGTTGGCGATACGGTCAGTTCCAGCGCCGTGATGACCCTGGCCGACTTGAGCCAGCCCACCCTGGAGGTCTTCCTGGACGAATCGGACTGGCCCAATATCCGCGTCGGGTATGAGACGGAAGTGATCTTCGACATCCTGCCCGAACGTACCTTCGATGGGACCGTCATGCAGGTAGACCCCGGCCTGTACACGGAATCCAACTCCTCTGTTGTGCGGGCGCTGGTCGAACTGGTCAATATTGACGAGCAGGCCTTCAACCTGCCGCTCGGCACCAGCGCCTCGGTGGATGTCATCGGCGGGCGCGCCGAGAACGCCCTGCTCGTGCCTGTAGAAGCCCTGCGCCAGGCAGGCGAACAATATACCGTCTTTGTGATGGAGGACGGCTCGCCGCGCCTGCGCGTGGTCGAGGTGGGAATCCAGGATTTGTTGTACGCCGAGATTAAATCAGGCCTTAAAGCAGGCGATGTGATCACGACCGGCATCACGGAGACCGAATGAGCGCTGAACGCAAGATCATTGCGACCACCGACCTCACCAAAGTCTACGGTATGGGCGATGTCAGCGTGGCGGCCCTGAACGGCGTCAGCATCACAATTGATGAGGGCGAGTTCGTTGCCATCATGGGGCCTTCCGGCTCCGGCAAGAGTACGTTGATGCACATCCTGGGCTGCCTTTCGCGCCCTACCAGCGGGCAATACATTTTGGACGGGGAAGATGTCAGCGACCTGGACAAAGCGCAACTGGCAGGCGCCCGCAACCGCAAGATCGGTTTCATCTTCCAGGCCTATAACCTGCTGGCGCGCACCAGCGCCCTGCGCAATGTGACCCTGCCCCTGCTGTATGACCATGCCAACCCGAAGACATTGGAAGAAGGCGACGAAAAAGCGCGCGCCATGCTGGGACTGGTCGGCCTGGCGGACCGGATCGACCACCAGCCGCACGAACTCTCCGGCGGGCAGCAGCAACGGGTTGCCATCGCCCGCGCGCTCATCAACGACCCCGTCCTGGTCATCGCCGATGAGCCGACCGGCAACCTGGACAGCCGCTCCGGCGAGGAGATCATGGGCCTGCTGCACACCCTCCACCAGCGGGGGACCACCATCGTCATGGTTACGCACGACCCAAAGATCGCCGCCCACACCCAGCGCACCATCACCCTGGTGGACGGCGTGGTGGACAACATCATCCACAACGGGCACGTAAGTCAAAATGGCATTTTGGCCTACAAGGAGGCGCGCCATGAAACCCGTTGAAGCCATGCGCATCGCCTGGGAAGCGATCCTGAAGAACAAGATCCGTTCGTTCCTGACCATGCTGGGCATCATCATCGGCGTGGCGGCGGTCATCATCATGGTCGCCATCAGCGCCGGCACCGAGGCCACCATCCAGGAGCAGATCACCAGTCTCGGCTCGAACCTGGTCTTCATCCAGAGCGCCATGACGCGCGGCGGGCCGGGGCAGGCTCCCACCGGCGGCCTGGTCTTCGACGACGCGGCCGCCATCCAGGAAGGCGTGGACGGGGTGACGGCCGTCGTGGTGGAACAGAATTCCAGCGAAACGGTCAAATTCGGGGATGTCATCCTCGAAGATATCGAAATCCTGGGCACGACGGCCGGTTTCCCCTCCGTGCGCGATGTGGACATTGCTGATGGCCGTTACTTCAATGAAAAAGAAATCGAGCGCAAAAGCAAAGTGGCGGTGCTGGGCGCCAGCCTCGCCGAGGAACTGTTCGGCGAAGCCAGCCCCATCGGCCAGTATGTGACCATAGGCAGCGCCAAACTGGCGGTGATCGGGGTGTTCGCAGAAAAGGGGCTGGTCGGCAACACCGATTACGACTCGCGCGTCTACCTGCCCATCACGGTGGTCTTCCAGAAGTTTACTCCCTCCATGTTCGCCCGCATCATGGGCGACCGCATCCGCATGATCTACGTGGAGGTGGACCCGGAAGCCAACCTGGACGACATCATCACCCAGATCGAGTTGCTGCTGGTCAAGCGGCACGAGGTCACGCTCGACGCCGCCGACTTCAGCGTCACCACCCAGCAGGATGTCATCAGCACACAGGAATCCACCACAGCCGCCTTCCGTTCCCTGCTGGCCTGGGTGGCGGGCGTCTCACTCATCGTGGGCGGCATCGGCATTATGAACATCATGCTGGTCAGCGTCACCGAGCGCACGCGCGAGATCGGCATCCGCCAGGCGGTGGGCGCCACCCCGGCCGACATCCGGCTGCAATTCCTGACCGAGGCGCTCCTGTTGAGCGTCATCGGCGGCGTCATCGGCGTGCTGGCAGGCGTGGCGGGCGCTTTCATCTTCGGCGCGGTCAGCGGGATGCGCACTGTCGTGCTGGCCAGTTCCATCTTTCTGGCCTTCGGCTCGGCGGCTATCGTGGGCGCTTTCTTTGGATACTACCCCGCCAACCAGGCCGCCCAACTCGACCCCATCGAGGCCTTGCGCTACGAATAATTCGAAGGAGCAAAAATGATCAGAAAATTGACCATCTTACTTGTGATTTTGTCCGCGCTGGGGATGACCGCCTGCGGCGGCGCATCGACCCCAACCGGTACCGGCTCGGCCCCGATGGACGATCCCTCGGCGATGGAGTTACCCGCTTCGATGGAACTCGTGCTCGGCAGTTTCGAACTCGAAGGCACTGACCAGGCCATCACCGCCGAGCAAGCCGCGAACCTGCTGCCGCTCTGGCAGGTTTACCAGAGCCTGGGCGAAAGCGACTCGGCGGCGCAGGCCGAGATCGACGCCCTGCTCGAACAGATCCAGGAGACCATGACCCCTGAACAGATGAGCGCCATCCAAGCCCTGCAATTGACGCGCGAAGATATGCGCGCCATCATGGAAGAACAAGGCATGGCAATGGGCGGCGGCCCCGACGCAGGCAACACTGGCAACACCGACAACCGGGGCGGGGGCGGTTTTGGGCCGCCGGATGGCGGCATGCCCCCCAGCGGGATGCCGGGCGGCGGCCCGGGTATGCAACCCGGCCAGGGAACCGGCGGGCAGACCCTCAGTCCAGAACAGATCGCTACCGCGCAGGCGGCCCGGGCGCAGGGCGGCGGCTTCAATCGCGTCCCGCCGGCGTTGTTGGAGTCGCTCATCCAATTCCTGGAAGAAAAGGCCGGTTCGTAAATCCGCAGATGTCGCAGATTACGCAGATTCCCCAATGCAATCTGCGGATCGAGAGATGGTAGATGCTATTACGGATCAAGTCCAGTGTCTTCTTAAAGAGGCTACGCTCCATGAAAATGTCGCGGTGGGGGCTGGCTTGGCTGGCGCTTGTCTTGCTGCTCGGGGCGGGCGGGTTGGTCTATGTGTTCCAGGCGCGCCAGGCTGCGGACGAGGCCGAGGAACCCGCCTTGCAGACCGCCGTTGCGCGGCAGGGCGACCTGGTCGTATCCGCCAGCGGGAGCGGCGTCTTGAGCGTTGCCGAGGAAATCGAACTTGGTTTCGAAGGCGGCGGCCTGGTGACTGGCGTCTTCGTCCAGCCCGGCGATTGGGTGGAAGCGGGCGCGCTCCTGGCGCAACTGGACAGCCAGGATGCGCAGCGTGATTACGAACAAGCCAGGCGGAACTACGAGGCGTTGACCTCGCCCGCCGCCATTGCCGCCGCGCAGGAACAGGTCGCGCAGTCGCAGACCGACCTCGACTCTGCCTGGTATGACCTGGAATATTTAATCAGCCCGCAAGTCGTATATTGGGAAAGGCAAGTCGAGGATGCCAGGCAGGCGCGCAAACAGGCCAAAGCTGTCTTTGAAGCCAATCCCTCCAGCCAGGAGGCGGGAGAGGCGCTCGAAAAAGCCAGGGCCTACCTCGATTTTGCCGAAGACGAACTGGCCGAGGCCTGGGAACTCTATTACGAGGAATACATCCCCGAAACATTTCGAATTGTCAAGGAAGTTGGCGAAAAGGATATTTACGACGCCCCAACCGACCTGCACATCTTACTGGCGCGCGCCGCGATCGAAGAGGCCCAAAACCAACTTGCAGAAAGCAAATCGCTATACGACGTATTGACCGGCGGCTCCATCCCGGAGGGTGCGGACAGCGACGCCATCCTCCAACTCCAGCAGGCGGAGCGGGAATTGGAGGACGCCCAGGCCGCCCTGGAAGGCGCGCAGATCTTTGCGCCCATCTCCGGGACGATCTTGTCGGTGGATGTGTCAACGGGGAATACCGTCGGCGGGGGCAATGCTGCGGATACGGAAGCAGGCGCGGGCGGCGATGAAGAAGCGGAAGATGAAACCGAATCCACAATGGAGACGGCCATCGTCATGGCAGACTTGAGCAACCTGGCCCTGGAAGTCTACCTGGATGAAGCGGACTGGGCATTGGTCTCGGTAGGCAGCCGCGCGGAAGTTTCATTCGACGCCCTGCCGGAGCAGGTGTTCACCGGCGCGGTCATCCAGTTGGATGAAGAACTCTACCAAAGCGGAAACGCATCTGTTATCCGGGGAACGGTGCAACTGGACAGCGGTATGGAGGAACTCGGCCTGCCCATCGGGGCCAGCGCGACGGTGGATGTGATCCACGCGCAGGCCCAGGACGCGGTGCTGGTCCCGGTCGAAGCCTTGCATGAGGCCTCGCCCGGCCAATATGCGGTCTTCGTGGTCGAAGGGGAGAAACTCAGGCTGCGGGTGATCGAGGTCGGGTTGCAGGGGCAACTGTACGCGGAAGTGAAATCGGGTTTGCAGGCCGGCGAGGTGGTCTCGACCGGGCTGGCGGCAACGAATTGATTGCGCGTGGAAGGGTCAAATTGGTATACTGTAAGGAAAGATGATGAGCAAAACGATTTTGATCGTAGACGACGAGAAACGCCTGGTGTCCCTGCTGGAAAGTTATCTCAAGCAGGAAGGCTTCCACGTTGTCGCTGCATACAATGGGGTCGAGGCCCTGCAAGTGGCCCGTAGAGCCAACCCCGACCTGATCATCCTCGATATCATGATGCCCCAAATGGACGGTTACGAATTCATGCGCCAGCACCGCCAGGAGAAAGATACGCCCATCATCATGCTGACCGCCAGGGTGGACGACGACGAAAAGATCATCGGGCTGGAACTGGGCGCCGACGATTACGTCACCAAGCCCACCCGCCCGCGCGAACTGGTGGCGCGCGTGCGTTCCGTCCTGCGCCGCGCGGGGAAAATGGAACCCATTCCCCAGGTGCTGCGCGCCGCCGACCTGAGCCTGGACCGTGAGGCGCGCATCGTCAAAGCGGGCGAGCGTTTCGTAGACCTGACGCCCTCTGAATTCGACCTGCTGGCCGCCCTGATGTCCGCGCCGGGGCGCGTCTTTTCCCGCCTCGACCTGCTGGATGTCGTCCAGGGCGTCCGTTACGAGGGCTACGAACGCACCATCGATACCCACATCAAGAACCTGCGCGCCAAGATCGAAGACCACCCGCGCAGTCCCCGTTATATCGAGACGGTGTACGGCGTGGGCTATCGTTTTGCGAGGGAATGACCATGCGCTCGATCACGTTCAAAATGGTATTGGGTTTCCTGGTCATCGGCCTGGTCAGCACCCTGTTGGTCGTCTTGCTGGCGCGCTGGAACACCAAGACAGAGTTCACCCGTTTTGTAGCCAACCGCCGCGGGGAAGACTTCGTTGCCGCCATCGAAGCATATTACCAGACCCATGGCTCCTGGGAAGGGCTGCCCGAGTCGCTAGAGTGGCGCGGCGATCCGCCCCCGCCGATGCACGATAAGGATGAACCCAAGCCGGGCGCGCGCTTTACGCTGGTAGATGAAACCGGACAGGTCATCCTGGCGGGCGCAGGTTTCGAGTTGGGAGAGCAGGCGCCCCCCGAAATCGTGGAGACCGGCTTGCCCATCCAGGTGGATGGGGAAACGGTCGCCATCCTGCTCCTGGAGCGCATCCCGTTCGGCGAGAATCCGCTGGAGACCCAGTTCATCCAACGCACGAACCAATTGATGCTTTACAGCGCCCTGGGGGCGACCGCAGTTGCCCTGCTGCTGGGCGTCTTCTTGTCGCGCACCCTCACCCGCCCGTTGCGCGAACTGACGCTTGCCACCCACGCCGTCTCGGAAGGGGATCTGTCCCAGCAGGTCCCCGTCCGCTCGCGGGATGAACTGGGGGAACTGGCGCTGGCCTTCAACAAGATGAGCGCCCAACTGGCGCGCTCGATCAACGCTCGCCGCCAGATGACCGCCGATATTGCCCACGAACTGCGCACCCCGCTCAGCCTGATCCTCGGCCACGCCGAAGCGGTGCATGACGGCGTTCTCCCGCCTTCACGCGAAAACTTCGAGATCATTCGCGAGGAAGCCGGCCGCCTCGAAAAACTGGTGGACGACCTGCGCCTGCTCTCGCTGGCCGACGCTGGCGAATTGCCCATCATGCGCCAGCCAATTGCGCCCGCCAGACTGATCGAGGACTTGCAGGGAACATATCAATATCGCGCCCGGCAGAAAAAGGTAAGCATCCTCCTGGACATCGCGTCTGGATTGCCAATGGTCGAACTCGACCCGGGCCGCATGACCCAGGTGCTTTCGAATGTGATGGACAACGCCCTGCGCCACACCCCCAAAGGCGGAAGCGTCACCCTGGCCGCCAGGCAGGCAGGGAGCAGCCTGGAACTCTCCGTGCGCGACAGCGGCCCCGGCGTCTCGCCCGAGGAAGCAGGGCGCATCTTCGACCGCTTCTACCGCGCCGACGCCTCCCGCCAGCGCGAGGACGGCGGCTCTGGCCTGGGATTGGCCATCGCAAAGTCCATCGTCCAGGCGCACGACGGTCAGATGTGGGCCGAGAGTGCGCCCGGGCAGGGATTGACCGTCTTCATTCACCTGCCGCTCTGAAAGGGAAAAAATCGTCCATCGGTACCGGGCGATCCTTTTCTTAATTCAAATCTTAACCAAAAAGGTGAAAATACTCAGGTAAATCAACTCAAGAGAAAGGAAACTTGCATGGACTTCATCAACCGCATCCTCCAGGCCCTGACAGAGACGCACCCCATCCATCCCATGCTGGTGCATTTCCCCATTGCCCTCACGGGCGCGGCGCTATTCTTCATCATCCTGGCGCTGTGGAAGAAACAGGAATTCTTCGAACAGGCCGCTTTTGCCAACCTCTCCCTGGCCTCGGTCGGCGCCATCGCCGCCGGCCTCACCGGCCTGTACGACAACCAAGTCAACTACCTGGGCGAGGCCCCCAACGCTGGCCTGAAAATTGTCCTGGCGCTGGCGCTCCTGGTCATTACGGCTGTTACCTCCCTGGCGCGCTGGAAAAACCCGCACCTTTTTACACGCGCAAAACTACCTTATGTCACAGCCTATTTCGTTAGTTTCGCCCTGGCCATCCTCCTGGCCTTCCTGGGCGGCGTCATCTTGTACGGTTTCTAAAATAGGAGAAAAATGAAAACCACCCGAACCCTTGTCCCCTTCATCGTCAGCCTGACCTTCGTCCTGGCTTTATCGGCCTGTGGGACGCAGGCGACCCAGGCCCCCGAACCGGCCGCCACCCAAGCGCCTCCTACCGCCGACGTGGAGCCTGCCCCCGTTACCGAAGCGGCCTCCCCCGAAATGATGGAATCCCCCGCCCCCGCGCCAGCCGCAGGCTCGGCAACGGTCAGTTTCGCCAATGACGTGTATCCCATCCTCGAAAGCCGCTGCCTCAACTGTCACGGCGGCGACAGCACACGGGAAGGCCTGAGCGTCAAGACCTACGCCGACCTGATGGCCGGCTCGGACAACGGCGCGGTGGTCGTCCCCGGCGACGCCGCCAACAGCCTGTTCGTGGAACTGATCGCCAGCCAGAAGATGCCCAAGCGCGGCGCCAAACTCACCCCTCCCCAGGTACAGTTGTTTACGGATTGGGTCAACCAGGGCGCGCTGGAAAATTAATTGCGCCGTACCCGTTCTATCCTGTGACCAAGACCTGTTTCGCCCGCAGTCCAACTGCGGGCGAATGTCATATATCGAACATACGTTGTGTGTTTTTTCCTCGCGGCAAAGTATAATTTGTGCAACCTGCCAGAGGAGTCCCCATGCCCGCGCCCAAACGAGATATCTACCTGTTATCTTCCAAAGACCTGTCCCCTGAAACCATTGCGGTGGCCTTTGCCAAGACCTCCCGCTTCCCCGATTCTTTCCGCGACATCGCCGCCGAACTGACTGACGAGAAATCGGCGCAGTTCCACGAGAAGTGGGTGGTGGGATACGGGCATGCTTCGGTGGCGGAACATGCCGTGCTGCATCTTGCCATCGAGAACGCCTCGCGCGTGGCAATGGAGGCCATCGAGAGCAACCGGCTGGCCTCTTATACGGAAAAATCCACCCGCTACCAGAAATGGGACGCAGAGTCTTTCCACACGCCAGCCGAATTGGAAAACCATCCCTTGCGCGAGGAATATACCGCCGTTGTCCGAACCCTGTTCGAGACATACGCCGCTTCACTGGAACCGGTCAAGGCGCTGGCAGCGAGACAATCCCCGCGCCGCGAAAACGAATCGGAGGAGGCCTACGACCGCCGCATCCGTTCGCGCTACGTGGACGCCTGCCGCTTCATCCTGCCGGCCGCTTCGCTGGCTAACGTGGGCATGACCGCCAACGGGCGCGTGATCGAGAACGCCATCCGCAAGTGGCTGTCGCATCCGTTGGCGGAAGTGCGCGAGATCGGCGAGGCGGTCAAGGAGGTAGCGCGGCGCGAGATTCCCACGCTGGTGAAGTATGCGGAGAAGGTGGAATATTTGGTGGAGACCCCCCTGCGGCTTGCTCCACTTTCTATGAAAATGGGGGGAGAGACAGAGGGGGGCGACTGGTGTACGCTGGTAGATTTCGATGCGGATGGCGAAAACAAAGTTCTGGCCGCCGCCTTGTATCGTTTCGGGAACATGTCTTTTGCGGAGGCGATGCAGCAGGCCAGCGACCCGTCACAGCGCGAGCAACTGGCCGGAGCCCTGCTGGGAAACCTGGGCCGTTACGATGTCCCGCTGCGCGAACTGGAACATTGCCACTACACCTTTGACCTGGTCATGGATCAGGGCGCGTACGCCGAGTTCAAACGCCACCGTATGATGTCGCAGACGCCGCAAACCCAGACGGCGGCGCTGGGGTACGCGACCCCGCTTCTTATAACGGAAGCAGGCTTCGGGTCCAGGTATGAGGCGGCCATGCAGGCGGCGCAAAAAATGTGGGGAAAATTGAATGACTTCGATCCGCACGTCGCGCAGTACGTCGTCCCGAATGGCTTCAACCGCCGCGTGCTGGCAACGTTCAACCTGCGGGAGGCCTACGCTTTCTGCCAGTTGCGGGCGGCGGCCAATGCGCATTTTTCGATCCGACGGGTGGCGCAGCGCGTGTACGAGGAGGTTGCGCGCGTCCATCCGCTGCTGGCGAAATATATGCGCCTGCCGGACGAACCCTGGCAGGCGCTGGAAAGGGAATTTTTTTCGGGTTTGTCATGAGCATCTTTCTTCTTTCCTCTTCCGGCGAAAGAAAGGGGAAAGAAGAAAGAAAGTTCCTATTCCTCGTCGTCTTTCTCCACCCCGCACACTTCATCGATTTTTGCCATCACGTCGGGCGTGAATTTGTCCACGAAGTCCATGGCTTTCATGTTTTCGTGTACCTGCTCCACGCGGCTGGCGCCGGTGATGACGGTGCTGACGTAGGGATTTTGCAGGCACCACGCCAGGCTGAACTGCGCCAGCGACGCGCCCATTTCCCTGGCAATCGGTTCCAGCGCGGCCACTTTGGCGAGGCTTTCCTGGTCGGTCAGGTATTTGCCCAACCACTCGTAGCCCTGTAGCGCGCCGCGGCTGTCTTTGGGGATGCCGCCCTGGTATTTGCCGGTTAGCAAGCCCGAAGCCAGCGGACTCCAGGTGGTGCTGCCGTAGCCGTAATCCTTGTAGACGCGCTGGTATTCAGGGCTGAAGCGCTCCCGCTGGAACAGGTTATACACCGGCTGTTCCATGACCGGCTTGTGCAGGTGGTGGCGCTCGGCGATCTCGATGGCGGCCGCGATCTCCGCCGCCGCCCATTCGGACGTGCCCCAGTACAACGCCTTGCCCCATTCGACCAGGTTGTGCATGGCCCAGACGGTCTCTTCGATGGGCGTGGTCGGGTCGGGGCGGTGGCAAAAGACCAGGTCCACGTAGTCCAGGCCCAGGCGTTCGAGCGAGCCGTTGACGCCCTCCACCAGGTATTTGCGGTTGAGGGTGTTCTGCTCGTTGGGGGACTCGTGCAATCCCCAGAACAATTTGGTCGAGACCAGGTAACTGCCGCGCCGCCAGCCCAATTTCTTGAGCGCCGCGCCCATGATTTCTTCCGACTTCCCGCCAGCGTACACTTCGGCGTTATCGAAGAAATTCACGCCGGCCTCATATGCGGCGGACATCATTTCGACTGCCAGGTCCACACCCGCTTGGGTATGGAACGTGACCCACGAACCGAACGACAGTTCGCTGACCTGGATGCCTGCTTTTCCTAAATGACGGTACTTCATGTGACCTCCTGTCAAAAAATCAATGCAATGGTTGGACAACCGTCCCAAAGGGTTCAACCTTCCCTTACAGGGCGCTTCGCAACGGGGCGTTCTTTCTTTGCAGCAATTATACCGCTCGCCGCAAGTATAATCTGGGCATGAAACGCGCCTTCCTGGTATTCATCTTCCTGCTCACAGCCTGTGCGCCGCCGTCCGCCGGCCAGACGCCCTCCTCCCCTGTGGACTTACTTCCCTATGCGACGCGCATCCCCAGTCCCACGCCTGAACGGCCCGAGGGCCTGGTCGTATCTTTCGAAACGCCCTTGCCCTCGCCCACGCCGTCCGTGTACGAAGTCCAATCCGGCGACACGTTGAGCGGCATCGCGCATAAATTTGGCGTGTCGCTGGACGAACTGATGGCGCTCAACCCGGACGTTTCCCCGAACAGCATGTCGATTGGGACGGAACTCAAGGTGCCAGCGCCCTCGGCCAGAACGAGCGCCGCTTCGACCCCCACGCCTGCGCCTGCTTCCGTCAAAGGGATCGCCTGCCGCCCCACAGCCGATTCAGGCGCCTGGTGCTTCGTGCTGGTCTCCAACGCCCTGGCCGCGCCGCTCGAAAATCTCTCCGCGCAAGTGACGCTGCTTGGCGCAGACGGGGAAACGCTGGCCACCGCGCTGGCGCTCCCCCCGCTCGATATCCTGCCGCCGGGCGCGTCCCTGCCGCTGGCGGTCTTCTTCCCCCCGCCCCTCCCGGCGGACATCCGCCCCCAGGCGCAACTGCTGACCGGCATCCTCCTGTCCGCGGACGACGCGCGCTACCTGCCCGCCTTTGTGCAGAACACGCTCGTCCAGGTAGATGGGTCCGGGCGCAGCGCCCAGGTCAGCGGGACGGTGCGCCTGCCAGCGGAGTCCCAGCCTGCCCGCCTGGTGTGGGTGGCAGCGACGGCGTATGACCGCGCCGGGCAAGCCGTCGGCGTGCGGCGCTGGGAATCCGTCGACGGGCTGGCGCCAGGCGGGGAACTGCCGTTCGATTTCCTGGTAGCCAGCGCCGGGGGCGAGATCGAGCGGGTGGAGTTCGTGGTAGAGGCCAGGCCTTGACTTAGTCCACTGGTTAGTCTACAATACTCTTGGAGGCGCAAGATGACGGTCTACAATGTCCATGAAGCAAAAACCCACTTTTCCAAATTGCTCGAGCGGGTTTTGAATGGCGAGGAAGTGGTCATTGCAAAAGCGGGCAAGCCGGTGGCGCGCCTGTCGCCGGTCGTCAAGGAGGTCTCCCGGCGAGTTCCCGGTATCGACAGGGGCAAGGTCATCATCCAGCCTGACTTCGATGATCCGCTGGAAGAATTTGCGCTATGAGGTATTTACTCGATACGCACACGTTCCTGTGGTGGAACCTGGATGATGCGCAATTGTCCCCCCTGGCAAGGGATCTGATCGCGGACGGCGGCCACGAAATCTTTCTCAGCGCGGCTACCGCATGGGAAATTGCCATCAAGGCAGCGCGCGGGCGACTCGCCCTGCCGGAAGCGCCTGCGCGCTATATTTCCACGCGTATGAACCTGCACGGATTTCAAGCCCTGCCCGTATACATCCATCACGCCGCGCATGTCTACCAGTTGCCCCTACACCATACCGATCCATTCGACCGCTTGCTCATCGCCCAAAGCCAGATCGAGTCCATGCCGATCATTTCTGTGGATGCAGACATACGGGCATACGAGGTCGAAGTGATTTGGTGATGGTCGTATCCTTACTGTCTACTTCCCCTCCAGCCACATATACCGCTCGATCGGAATATCAATCGGGGTAAAGACGTACCCTTTCACATATGGTTTCACCAGTTGATAGGACAGCCAATGCACGGTAAACAGCACCGGCGCATCGTTCACGATCACCTGCTCGGCCTGTTGGTACACGGCGATGCGCCTGGCGACGTCCTGTTCCACGCGCGCGGCTTCGAGCAGGGCGTCCAATTCCACATTGGAGTAGCCGCCGTTATTTTGGGATGAACCGGTGTGGAAGAGAACATCGGCGAAGTTCTCCGGGTCGGGGTAATCGGCGCACCAGCCGCCGCCGAAGACCTGGCCGTGCCGCCCGGCGTGGATCTGGTCATAGTAGAAATTTGGCTCCAGGTTTTCGACCGTGATCTGCACGCCCAGCGCCTGCTGCCACATTTGCGTCAGCGCCGCCACGTCCGCGCTGACGTAGGAGCCGATGCCGGCGTCCGTGTAGACGATGGGGGGAAGCCCCTGCGCGCCGCCGTACTTCGACGCGGCTAACAGCCCCCGCGCCTTTTCGGGGTCGTAGGGCAGGCCTTGCAGGGAAATGTTGAAGCCGGGCAGGCCGGGCGGGAAGATGCCGATGGCAGGTAAGGCGCGCCCGCCCAGCGCCACATCGATGTATTTCTGGCGGTCGAACGCCATCGAGAATGCCTGGCGCACGTTCACATCGTCGAAGGGCGGCTGGGTGGTATCGAAGACCACATAGCCGGTGCAAAGGCTCACGCCGGTCAATAATTCGCGGTGCAGCGGCTCGGTCGGGTCGAGAAAGCGTTCCACCGAATATACGCTGGACATGTCCACCTCCCCCGATTCGTACATACGCTGGCTGTCGCCCGCGTACAACTTCACCACAATGGATGGGATAGACGGCGCGCCCAGGTAGAAATCGGGATTGGCCTGGTAGGTGATCTGCTCGAAACGCTTCCACTCGGTTAGTTTGTAAGGCCCCGCGCCGTTGGGCGCGCGGAACCACTCCGCGCCCGATTCCACGTTGGCCTTGTCCACCACAAAGGCGGTCGGGTAGGTCAGTTTGAGCAGGAAGTACGGCTTGGGCGCGTCAATCGTCACTTGCAGGGTATGGTCGTCCAGCGCCTGCAACCCGGAAACGCGCTCGGCCTGCCCGGCGGCCATCTCGCGCGCGCCCAGGATGTCGCCCAGGTAAGTGAGCGCCGTGTCGGAGGCCAGGGCCGGGCTGAGGGCGCGTTCCCACGAGTAGGCGACATCCCCGGCTGTGACCGGACGCCCATCATGGAATCTTGCGTTTTCCCGCAGGTGGAAGGTGTAGACGAGGCCATCCGGGCTGACGTCCCAGGTCTCGGCCAGGTCGGGGGTCAGGTTCAGGCGCGGGTCGAAGGACACCAACCCGCTGAAGACGCGCTTGTCGCCGGAGCCGTGTGTGGTGGCCGGATCATATTCGCGCGGATTGGTGGATTCGCCTCCCGCCAGGACCAGGGCCTGCCCCAGCGATCCTTGCAGGGTTTCCCCGGCTGAGGCTTTTTGCGCGCCCCCAGCAAAGGAGGCCAGCAAGAGCAGGAACGTCGCTGCCAGGGCCAATCGGGTCGACAATCTATTTCGTTGCATGGCTGCCTCCCTTCTGCTTTTGCGCGGCCAGCACAAATCCCAGGACGATGACGACAAAGAACAGGAACAACAAGCAGCAGAAGACCGCCAGCAAAATGGTCAAGATGACCGGCGGGCTTTCTCCTGCCCGCGTGGGTGTGGTGTTCGAAACCGAGGAGGTGGGAACGAAATAAGGCGTGGGCGTGACCGCCAGCGGCGCGCCTGCGTAAGGGATGTAGGTGGGGACAAAGGTTGGGGTGGGCTGGGCGGTCGCTTGCGCGGAAGCAGGCCGGGGAGCGGCCCCGATCGCGCTCCGCCAGGCGTCTTCCAGCCCTTCCACGTCGAAGCCGTAAATGTCGCGCAGGGCGTCGTCGATGGTCGTCCCGTCGCGCAGGGCGGCGAGCAGGGCGTTCATCTTTTCCTGGCCGTAGGTCTCGATCAGGAATTTGACGATGCTGTAAGACTGGCTGTAGGAGAGGTAGGCCCTGTCCGGCACTTCGGAGAAGCCGGCGCTGAGGGAGCGCACAGTGAGCAACTGGTCGCTGCGGATGGCCTGGTCGAGTTGGGCCTGTGAGGCCGAGCCCAGTTCGCCTTCGCTGTAGACGGCCA
>JBMOMO010000006.1:0-4422 GCA_049324135.1 Chloroflexota bacterium | reverse complement strand
TGACGCCAAATCCCAGCATGGCGCCCTTGCCTTTGGGCAGGTACCTGCCAGCGCGCTCGAAGTCGGGGTGGCTGGGAAGGCCGGGGTAACGGACCCAGGCCACGGCTGGGTGCGAGGCGAGGAAGTCTGCTACGGCTTGGGCGTTGGCAACGTGGCGATCCATCCGCAGGCTGAGGGTTTCCAGTCCTTGCAGGAAGAGCCAGGAGTTGAAGGGGGACTGGCAAGCGCCGATGTCGCGCAGGATGCCCGCGCGGGCTTTGCTGATGAAGGCCAGTTCGCCCAGGTCGGCGAAGACGACGCCGTGGTAACTGGGGTCGGGCGCGGTGTAGTTGGGGAAGCGTTCGTGACGCCAGTCGAAGTTGCCGCCGTCTATGATGACGCCGCCGATGGAGGTGCCGTGCCCGCCGATGTACTTGGTGGTGGAGTGGACGACGATGTTGGCGCCCCATTCCAGCGGACGGAACAGGTAGGGGCTGGCCAGGGTATTGTCGATCATGAGCGGCAGGTGGAAGTCCTGCGCAACCTGGGCGACTTCCTCGAAGGGGAAGATGTTGACGTTGGGATTGCCGATGGTCTCGCCGTAGAGTAGTTTGGTGTTGGGGCGGATGGCGCGGCGGAAGTTTTCGGGGTCGGTCGGGTCAACCAGCGTCACTTCGATGCCCAGGCGCGGGAAGGTGAAGCGGAACTGGCTGACCGTGCCGCCGTATAACGTGGACGATGAGACGATGTGGTCGCCCGCCTGGCAGATGGCGAAGATGGCAGTCGCCTGCGCGGCGTGTCCCGAACTGACTTCTAGCGCGCCTGCGCCGCCTTCCAGGTCGGCCATGCGGGCTTCGAACACGTTGCTGGTGGGGTTGCTGATGCGGGTGTAGATATTGCCTTTCTCTTCGAGCGCAAAAAGACGCGCGGCGTGTTCGGTGCTTTCGAACTGATAAGCAGTCGTTTGGTATATAGGCACGGCGCGCGAACCGGTGGTGGGTTCGGGGGTGTAACCGGTATGCAGTTGGCGGGTGGTGAAGCCGAATTTACGGATGGACATGATGATTCTCCTGGTGATTTTTTGTACACGGATGGCGTGGATTACATGCGTGCTAAGGATTTCTTACAGATAAGAAGAACCTCCTGTGGGTATATGCGCATTACCCAGAGGAGGTTCATAAAAAAGAAACCTCTCCTGAAAGAAGAGGTCATTGATCGAACATCATTCCTCTCATCTTCCAGAATTCGGGTAATCGCAAGGATTACCCCTACTGCCGGATTTGGCACCTTGACTTTGGTCTGGTTGCCGAGGCTTCGCAGGGCCGGTCCCTCCGCCTCTCTGGATAAGAGCACGTACTCTATTTGGTTTTTCGATCCCATTGCCTTTGGCAAGGGGTTTCGCGGTTTATATCATAGGGATGTGGGATGTGTCAAGAGGTTTCACAACTTTGGCAATACGATGGTTTTCTGTCCCTGGTACTTGCCCTTCTTGTCGGCGTAGGAGACCTCACATTCCTCATCGGCCTCGAAGAAGAGCACCTGGGCGATGCCCTCGTTGGCGTAGATTTTGGCGGGCAGCGGGGTAGTATTGGAGATTTCGAGTGTGACGAAGCCTTCCCATTCCGGTTCGAAGGGTGTGACGTTGATGATGATGCCGCAACGCGCGTATGTTGATTTTCCCAGGCAGATCGTGAGTACCTTGCGCGGGATGCGGAAGTATTCCAGGGTGCGCGCCAGCGCGAACGAGTTGGGCGGGATGACGCACACCTCGCCCTTGAATTCGAACATGGATTTCGGGTCGAAGTTCTTGGGGTCCACGATGGCCGAATGGACGTTGGTAAAGATCATGAATTCGTCGGCGACGCGGATGTCATAGCCGTAAGAGGAGACGCCGTACGAAATGACGTGGTCGCGCACCTGGCTTTCTACGAACGGCTCGATCATCTTGTGTTCGAGCGCCATTTTGCGGATCCAATGGTCAGGTTTGAGTCCCATATTTAAATCCCTCCGCGCTCTTTCATTACTGCGCGGATTTCCTTCTCCAGCCGGTTGGCTTCTTTTTCCAGTTCGGCTGCTTCGGCCAGCATCTTCCTGCCCGCAGATTTGTCCTCCAGCGTGTGGAGGTTGATCTTGACGTTGTAACCGGCGGCGGTCAATGCAGCCCGCGCCATGGCAAAGCCGGACATAGAATCGCTGATGGCGTTCAGGTTGCCATTCCGGGCGCATTTGAGCGCCAGTTCCATCACTTTGACGGCGTCTTCGGCCACGTGCAGCGGGATGTGGGCGGCGTTCAGGGTGGCGTTGATGATGGCCGCATTGCGCGCGGTCTGTTGTTCTGGGCTGTCTTTGGGCAGTTTGAAGGCGCCCATCAGGGCCTCGAACGCCGAGGCGTCGTCGTCTACGGCCTGGGTCAGTTCCTTGCGCAAACTTTCGGCCATCACGCGGATTGCCTGCATTTCGGCTTCGACTTCGGCGTATTTCTTCTTGCCGATGGTCAGGCCTGCCACCATGGCGACCAGCGCCGCGCCCATTGCGCCCGCGTAGGCGCCGGCCGAACCGCCGCCGGGCGTGGGCGTGGGGGCGGCCAGTTCCTCGATGAACGAGGGGCAGTTCCCGGCTGGGGTCGAAGCGGCGGGAGCGTCGGAATAAAGTCGGGATTCGAGAATCTGGCCGGCGTCGAAGCCGTCCAGTTGGGTGTACCAGACGGCCGCGTCCACCAGCGCCTGCTGCGGGATCAGCCCGACCAGTTCGCTGTGATGGATGCCCACGCCGTAGCGTTCCGCTTCGCGCCGGATGGTTTCGATGACGCGGTGCAGGGGCGTTTCGTGGAAGTTCGTGAAGTTCATCGAGACCTGGGCGCGGCCTTCCACTAGCAGCCCCAGCGCCTTGATGTGGCGGTAGCCGCCGGTCGAGTGGCGGATGGCCCTGGCGATCTTCCTGGCGACTTCCACTTCGGGGGTGGCCAGGTAGACGTTGAAGGCGATCAGGGGATTGCGCGCGCCGATGACGGTGGCGCCGGCCTTGGGCAGTTTGCTGGGGCCGAAATCGGGCTGGCGGTCGGGATTGGTTTCGATCTCGACTTTCAGCCCCTGGTACTGGCCGCGGCGGATGTTTTCGAGGTTCGTCCGTTCGGGACGGGTGGCCGCCGCTTCGTATAAATAGACCGGGAGGCTGAGTTCGTTACCGACGCGTCCCCCCACCCGTTTGGCGAGGGCAACGCAATCTTCCATGCTGACGCCGCTCAACGGCACGAAGGGACATACGTCCGTCGCGCCGATGCGCGGGTGCGCGCCGGTGTGCTGATCGAGATCGATCAGTTCGGCGGCGGTCTGGATGGCGCGGAAGGCGGCTTCTTCCACCGCTGCGGGCGGCCCGGCAAAGGTCAGCACGGTGCGGTTGTGGTCCAGGTCGGACGAGCGGTCGAGCAGTTTGGCCTCGCTGACCGATCGGATGGCGGCGGCGATCTGGTCTATCACTTCCGGCCGGCGCGCTTCGGAGAAATTGGGGATACATTCGATGAGTTGGGACATGGGATTTACGATTTTGGATTTGCGATTGGCTGGGGCAATTATAAACGCTGATGGGGAATATTACGCGGGACAATAGCGCGCCCCATCGAAGAAACACAAACAAAAAGGCGGCTGTTGCGCCGCCAGTTTTGTTCATGCCATTTCGTAAACGCGCACTTCCTTTTCGAGCCTGTTTTCGAGCCTGTCCTTTTCTACCTCGATATCGTAACGTGTTTGCAGGTTCATCCAAAATCGCTCAGAGAGGCCGAAGTAGACGGACAGCCGCAGGGCCGTATCGGGCGTGACGGAACGCTTGCCCAACACGATCTCATTGATTCGGCGCGGAGGCACGTTGATGTCCTTGGCCAGCCGGTATTGACTGATCCCCATCGGCTCAAGGAATTCTTCCAGTAAGATTTCGCCTGGGTGAATGGGTGGTAGTTTTTTTGCCATATCTATCTCCTCAGTGATAGTCTACGATTTCCACATCGTAGCAATCACCGTCTTTCCATCGAAAACAGATTCGCCATTGCTGGTTGATCCGAATACTGTGTCGACCTTCGCGGTCGCCGCTTAATTTCTCCAAGCGGTTTCCAGGCGGGACCTTGAGATCGTCCAACTTTTCCGCCGCGTCGAGAATCTCCAACTTCTGCCGCGCCTTGTGTTGAATTCCCGTCGGCAGCAGGCGGGAGGCTTCGCGCTGGAACAGTTTTTCGGTCTCTTTGTTGGCGAAGGTTTTGATCATTGATCAGATAATAACGCACAGCGTTATGGCTGTCAAGTTCCCTTGATAACTCTTCCATCGGGTTAATGGGGATCAGTGGATTCGTTCACTCTTTTCCGGCTTGTCCGGGGCAGGGATATGCCTGTATACTTGGCGTCGTTATGTCCCTCATCCTCTTCGATTTCGACGGCGTGCTGGCGGATACCCTGG
>JBMOMO010000005.1:0-33673 GCA_049324135.1 Chloroflexota bacterium | reverse complement strand
AAAAACAGGAGTTCAAAATCCCAAGCTTCTTTTTTTCGAGCAACTTGGAGCAGTGGTGCACATTCAAAATAACTCAAGCTTGAAATGTCAAGTTGTCTTAGGATTTGAAAAGCTTCGTCAAAATCCTTTTTGTCAAAATTAAGCAATAATTCCAGCTTATTCTTCTGAATGTTTTTTTCATCGGGCAAATTTTCTATTATTTTTCTTCTCAACGCCAATGAATTTGTTAGAGTATTTGCCAAGGCTAAAGCAAATGGAACGTTTTCTTTCAAAACAGCTAATACTCGCTCGTGATTTTCGCTCTCAAGATAGTGAATAAAGTCAAGATACTTCTGGTTCTCTACTTCTTTAAAAAAGTTTTTTCCCTTGGTATACAAAGCGTTTCGCAAGATGAATTGAAAAATTAACACTTCTGACAGATTATCGGAAATCTTCTTTTTTGAGACCTTTATATACTCCAACAACTGATTCAGTTCATTGTCTGGCAATGACACAAACTTGAATACTTCAGCGATAATGTATTCCATGCGTCGGTCAAAGTAGCAGGCTAATGCAGAGTGAAATATATCTTTTGCCACGTTTTCAAGTTCGCGAACATTTTCTTGAACAAGAAGTGCATTAAATTTCTTTACAGCCAGATACACTTTGTTCCGTGCGCCGATATCCCCATACACGGCAAAGCGACTCGCAATTTTTTCAATTTCATCCAGCAAAGTCTGGGATAACTGCAATCTTTGCGAATCATTTTCACTTGTAAACATTCGTCTTTCAATAAGAGATGATTCGTCGAGATAAGCGCTAAATCTATCTGGGTTGAGGTGAATAGCCCTTGCGATATAGCTATCAGCGTTGACCTGATCACCGGAGTTTTCAAGAAGCCATCCGTACAAACGATAGAAATTTGATTTTATTTTGGGGTCATCTGGAAATGTTTTTTCATCGATTGACTGAATATCAATCTTTTCCCCGAGATGTTGCTTTCTGAGAATTTGCTGTAACTTTAACAGCCAGGAATTGCCGTCAATCGCTTCGGCTTTTACAAGGAACGCTTTATTCCCATCCAAGTCATTTTCGCTCAGACAAATCTCTGCTAGATAAAGAAGCGGACGTGGATCGCAAGGGTATCTTGTTGCAATATCCCTGTATTTTTCTCTGGCCTCATCGATTTTCTCGATTTTTTGTAAACACCTACACTCCAAAATTTCGTATTCAAGGGATAAATCTTCATCTCTCAACCCCAAAATAATATCTCTGACATTTTCCGACGATCTTATTGCAAAGAGCGCATTTTCTCTGTCAATCTCGGTTTTTATTGCATCTAAGTATTTATAGGCATTTGAGATGGATTTGCGATAATCAGTGTTCCCATTTTCATCTTTAGAAATGATAATCTGATTGTCATCTCCTATATTTAGGTTTGAGTTAATAACATCTCCGTTAAAGTAAATCGAAGGTCTTACTTCATGGGTGTCAGAATTATTCTTCTTGTTTACTCGATAGACTGCAATCCACGTTAGAACATCTGAAACAATGGCCGCCCAACCCAATATGTTTTGACCCAATCCAACAGGTTTTTCTGATGTTTTTATGTCCAGCCAATACATGATTGAAGCGAGAAACAATACAATACCCAGGGCTATTAATAACTTGTATGCAATTTTCCGGGGCATCTGTACTAATCTCCAAATCTAACTAGAAATTACATTGAATAATCATGTAGAGTTCTTCTTCATCCAGCCAGGGATCAATCCACGCTTCAGCGCGGAGTTTTTGATACAACTCGCGCGCGGCGGGTTGGTCATTGCTGGAGTGGCAGAGGCCTGTCCTGAGCCCGTCGAAGGGAAAACGCGGAGAGGGCGGTTCATGGAATGATGAAGTCAGAATGCAGAATGATGAATGGGGTTAGAAAATTATTTTTTCCAACTCGCTGACTAGATATGGCAAATCTTGTGTGATGATGTCCCAGATGATATCGAGTTCAATGGAGTCGTATTCGTGAATAACCCTGTTGCGGGTCCCCTTCATGGCTTGCCAGGGAAGTTGAGGATATTTCTTTTGTGTTTCCTTTGAAACCCTGCCGGATGCTTCGCCAATAATTTCCAAACGGCGGACGACGGCATCCTGCACAAGAGGGTCTTTAGAAAATTCATCCCAGGTTTTGCCGCGTGTATATTCGAGCGCGGCGCGAGAGGATTCCAGAATGTCGTACAAATAAGCGTCATCACGCAACATAATATACCTGTGCCGATTCCAAAATTGCCTTGCGGCGGATGGGATTTCTGCTGGACTTTATTCCTTGGTATGTGAGCAAATCCACTTCTCGACCAAGTATTTCTTTCAATTCCTCTGGCATGGCGTAGAAAGCAAGCCCAGGGGTGTAGCCTTTTTCAAATTCCACAATCACATCCACATCGCTTGTAGGTTTGAAATCCTCGCGCAGAACCGATCCAAAAAACGCCAGTTTCTGGATGCGATATTTGCGGCAAAACGCCGTCAATTTTCTGCGCGGGATTTTTATCTTTACCATACTGGAATTATACCCTCACGGCTCGGCGCGGAGTTTTTGGTACAACTCGCGCGCGGCGGGTTTGTCCACAGATGAGTGGCAGAGAAAGACACGGAGAGGGCGAGACATAACAAAGAGGACGAATAAAAGGAAGGACTGCGTTACAGCCAGATTATACCCGGTAAAAATCATGTCGAATGTGCTAGAATCGGGATGAGCAAGGAGCGTTTCATGGAAACGAAGTTGATTGACGTAAAAAAAGAAAATGTGTCTTTGAAGAAGTTGCTTGAACTTGTCGCCAATGGATTGGACGTGGTGTTGACGGAGGATAAGTCGCCTGTAGCGCGCGTTGCGCCGGCGCCGCGCAAGGCCAAGAAGCCGCGCGTGCCTGGTCTCAGCAAAGGAAAGATTTGGATCAGCCCTGACTTTGACGATCCCTTGCCAGATTCATTTTGGTTGCGGAATGAATTCCGCGCTACGTTTTGGAGATGTGCAAGAATCCAGAGAACGCCCTCTTTTTAAGCCTTGCCAGCATTTGGGAAATACAGATCAAATTCCAATTGGGGAAGTTGCGCCTTCATAGACCGCTTGCTGGTAGCGCAGGCGATTACTGAAGAAATGATCCTTGTCAGTTCAGACCCGTTGATTGGTTGGAAGTTGCAAATGGTTCGCATCCAACCTTCGGGACGTTTTTCCCGGCCGAATTCGGTCAGAGGAAGACTTGCTGCCGGCTTTTCCAGGCGTGACCCAAGACCGCCAGCGTGGAAGTCGCAATCGGGTGGGCCTCCACCGGCGCGGCGGCAGGATCGCTTCCAGGCGGCGCGAGCCGGTGGAATCGGTGGAATTTGGAATCTGTCTGTTGCATCCCGGCCAAAAACAGTGTAAGATAAAGATGCCATGATACAGAGATTGTTTTGGGACCTTAGCGGCGTTTTGCTTGCCAAGGCGGCCTGACCAGCCTGACGGGTGAAGTATACCTGCTCAGGCTTTTTTTGTCCCTGTTCATGGAAAAATAAAATCCACACAAGGAGAAAGAATGCAGACACCCTGGGAATATCGTTACGCCCACCGTACGTCTCGCATGGGCAGTTCGGTCATCCGCGAATTGCTCAAACTGACCGAACGACCCGACATCCTCTCTTTTGCTGGAGGCCTGCCCGCCCCGGAGGTCTTTCCCGTCCAGCAATTCCAGGAAGCCTGTAACAAGGTCCTGAACGAACAGGGCGCGCAGGCTTTACAGTACGGAACCACCGAGGGCTACCGTCCGTTGCGGGAGATGATCGCCCGCCACACTGCCCGTTATTCCGTCGAAGTCACCCCCGAAAACATCCTGATCACCTCCGGCTCGCAGCAGGCGCTGGACTTCATCGGACGCCTGTTCATCAACCGGGGCGATACCATTGTGGTCGAATCCCCCACCTACCTGGGCGCGCTGCAAGCCTGGAATGCGTACGGCGCGCAATACGTGGCCGTGCCCTCGGACGAAAACGGCATGATCGTGGACGAACTGGAGAAGGCCCTGCGCGTCGGCCCCAAATTCATCTACATCCTGCCCAACTTCCAGAACCCGTCCGGCTCGACCCTCAGCCTGGAGCGCCGCAAGCGATTGGTCGAACTGGCTGACAAGTATGGCGTCCCCATCGTGGAAGACGACCCCTACGGCCAGTTGCGCTACGAGGGGGAGCACATCCCCTCGGTTGTCCAACTCGACAGCCAGTTCCGCGGTCCCAATGGAGGAACTTACAGCGGCAACGTCATCTACCTCAGCACCTTCTCGAAACTGCTCGCGCCCGGCATCCGCCTGGCCTGGGTGATTGCGCCGCCGGAAGTGATCCGCAAACTGGTCATGTCCAAGCAGGCCGCCGACCTGCATACCTCCACCTTCAACCAGATCGTAGCCTATGAGGTGGGCAAAGGCGGTTTCCTAGACGAACACGTCAAAGTCATCCGCGCCACGTACAAGGAACGCCGCGACGCCATGCTCGAAACCATGGCAGAGGTCTTTCCGCCAGGCGTCAGTTGGATGCACACCCAGGGCGGCATGTTCCTGTGGGGCATCCTGCCCGAAGGCATGGACGCAGCCGAGGTGCTCAAGGCCGCTATCGAGAAAAAGGTCGCTTTCGTGCCGGGCTTCGCCTTCCATCCCAACGGCGGCGGCGACAATACCATGCGCTTGAATTTCTCTTATTCCAGGCCAGAGGTCATCCGCGAAGGCATTACCCGCCTGGGATTGACGCTCAAAGAGATGATCCGCAACGGGAAGTAACAGCGAACGTCCCGAAGGTCGAAAACCTTCGGGACGTGACGGTCACTCCTCGTCGCCGCCGCCCAGTTCCGCCATGTCCGGCAGCGCGGACTCGATCTCCTCCGGCGACTGGCCTTTTTCCAGCCGGTCTACCACTTCGTCGAATTCGGGGGGCAGGTCCTCGCCCAGTTCGCGGCCCATCTTGCGCATCATGCGCCCCAATTCACGCGGATTGTCTTCCAGCCCCTCCAGGGCAGACGGATCGGCAAAACCTTCCATGCTCTCCAGGCGGCTCTCCTCTGATTTGGCGATGCGTACGCGGGTCATGCGTCGGCGCGTGTTTTCGCTCCCGCAATGGGAGCAGGCCACCGGTCGCGCCCCGTACTCGCTATAGGTCAGGAAGACATCGAAACGCTTGCGGCAATCCAGGCAGGTAAAATCATAAGTCGGCATATCCAGATTTTACACAATCCCTGCGCGGACTTCAAGGGATTTGTTCGGGGTTTGGGTTACAATACGCGCATGGCTTCTGACCCTGAATTCTCCCTCCTCCACCCCCAGCCCCTGCTCATCGTCATCTCCGGGCCGTCCGGCGCAGGCAAAGACTCGGTCGTGCAGCGCATGAAGGAATGCGGGCTGCCCTTCCACTTTGTCATTACCGCCACCACCCGCCCAAAGCGCGAGAACGAGACGCATGGCAAGGATTACTTCTTCGTCTCCAAAGAAGAATTTGCCCACATGATCGAGAACAACGAACTGATCGAATACGCCATCGTGTACAGCGACTACAAGGGCATTCCCAAACAGCAGGTGCGCGCAGCGCTTGCCAGCGGCAAGGACGTGGTCATGCGGCTGGACGTGCAGGGCGCCGAGACCGTCCGAAAGTTGGCTGCCGAGGCGTTGTTGATCTTCATCACTACCCAAAGCGAGCAGGAACTGGTCAGCCGCCTGCAAATGCGCCAGACCGAAACGCCCGACGAACTGGCGTTGCGCATCGCCACCGCCCGCAAGGAACTCCAGCGCGTGCAGGCCTTCGACTACGTGGTCGTCAACCAGGATGAGCGCCTGGAAGAGACGGTCGACACCGTCCGCGCCATCATCGCAGCCGAACATCACCGCGTCCAGCACCGCAAGGTGGACTTATGAACCTGCCCCCCGAAGAACCCTACGCCCCGCCTCGACCCCAGCCGCAAATGGCCTCCGTTTCGTTGCCGGTTTCCGTCCCGCGCGTCACCTACACCATCCTCGGCCTGACGGTGGCGGTCTACCTGCTGCAACTCCTCAGCCAGTTCGTCTTCGGCTACGACTTGCCGGTAGCGCTGGGCGTCAAGGCCAACGAAGCCATCCGCGCCGGTCAGTGGTGGCGCTTCTTCACGCCCATGCTGCTGCACGGCTCGATCATGCACGTTGGCTTCAACATGTACGCCCTGCTCTCATTTGGCGCCGGCCTCGAGCGTCATTACCGGCATGGACGCTTCCTGCTGCTCTACCTGTTGAGCGGCTTTGCTGGCAGCGTCTTTTCCTTCCTGCTTACCGAAAGCCATGCGCTCGGCGCATCCGGCGCTATTTTCGGGCTGATCGGCGCCGAAGGGATATTCCTGTACCAGAACCGCCAATTGTTCGGCAACCAGGTCAAACCGGCGCTCAACAACATCATCGTCATTGTGCTCGTCAACCTCTTCTTGGGGCTTTCCCCCGGCATCGACAATTGGGGACACATCGGCGGCTTGCTGGGCGGCTTGATCTTTGCCTGGTTTGCCGGTCCGCGCTGGAGCGTAGCGGGACTGTTCCCCAACTTCCACCTGGAGGACCAGCGTGAAGCGCGGGATGTCATCCTGGGCGCTGCTATCGTGATCATCATTTTCTGCGCATTGGCGATGGTCGGCATGTAAAAAACTGCCGATCTGCCGCGAAGGAGGCGTAATGTCCATCTTGAACACCCTCATCGGCGCGGCCCTGCTGCTGGCCGGGCGCAAAGTCTTCTGGTTGTTCGTTGCGGGCGCGGGCTTTGTCGCGGGGCTTTCCCTGGCCTCCCGCCTGGTGCGCGGCCCGGACTGGCTGACCCTGTTGATCGGGCTGGGAGTCGGATTCCTGGCGGCATTGCTGGCCGTCTTCGCGCAGCACTTTGCCATCGGGTTGGCCGGTTTCCTGGCGGGCGGATACATTGTCATGCAGTTCCTGCCCCTGCTGAACCTGGATCATGGCTGGCTGCCCTGGCTGGCCTTCCTGCTCGGCGGGGTGATCGGCGCAGCCCTGGTCGGCGCATTCCTGGACTGGGCGCTGGTCATCTTGTCTTCCCTGGCTGGCGCGTCGCTCATCGTCCAGGCCTTCGACCTGCACCGGGGACTGGGCTTCCTGCTCTTTGTCCTGTTGGCTGCGATCGGCGTCTCGATACAGGCCAGGGAATTGCAGAAAGAGAAGTGATGTTTTGACAAATTGAGTAAAGTATACTATACTCAATTTATGAGAATTAAGAGAAGTTTATTGAACTATATTCAAAAAGAACTGCGCTCCGAGCCGAAAATCATCCTGTTGTACGGCCCACGCCAGGCCGGGAAAACCACCCTCATCCAGGAATTGCTGGAAAATGCAGGCCTGCCTGCCATCCAATTCAACGGCGATGACCTGCGCACCCAGGAACTGTTCGGGCGCGCCGATCTCGACAGGTTGAAAACGGTGGTCGGCGGGAGCAGGCTGCTGGTCATCGACGAAGCGCAACGTATCGAAAATATCGGGTTGGCGCTCAAACTGATCTTCGACCACGATCCCATCCACATCATCGCCAGCGGTTCGGCCTCCTTCGACCTGGCGAACAAGGTCAACGAACCGCTTACCGGGCGCGCAACCACCTTTACCTTGTACCCCTTCTCTTACAATGAGATTCCCATACACCCCCCCACCGTCTCCAACAGCGAGCGCCTGGAGGAATTCCTGCGTTTCGGGATGTATCCAAAAGTCATTACCCTCGCATCGCAGGATGAAAAAGAAAACTACCTGTACGACCTGATCAACAATTACCTGTACCGCGATATCCTTACCTTCGAACAGGTGCGAAAACCGAAAAAAGTAATCGACCTGCTTGCGCTCCTGGCCCTGCAAATTGGCGCCGAGGTGTCCACTGCTGAACTGGCGTCCAACCTTTCGATCTCCAAGAGCGTGGTCGAAAAATATCTCGACCTGCTCGAAAAAATGTTCGTCATCGTCAACTTGCGCGGGTTCAGCCGCAACCTGCGCAAGGAAATCTCGAAAACATCCAAATACTATTTCGTAGACCTGGGCTTTCGCAATGCGCTCATCCGCAATTTCAACCCGCTTGCCATCCGCCCAGATGTTGGCGCGCTCTTCGAGAACTACGCCGTCATCGAGCGCATGAAATGGTTCTCCCACCAGAGACGTTATGCCAACTTTTATTTCTGGCGCACCTACGACCAGAAGGAAATCGACCTGGTCGAGGAACGGCAAGGGGAACTGTGGGCCTACGAATTCAAGTGGAAGGAAGCGGACGCAAACCGGAAAGCGGCCAGCGAGTTCACCTCAGTATATGCCGACAGCCGGTATCGCGTTGTCACGCCTGCCGGTCTCGACGAATTCATGCAGTGACGCAGGATTACAGATGGCAAAAGCGCGCCTGGATTTATTGCTGGTGGAACGTGGACTGGCGGAGTCGCGCGCCAAAGCCCAGGCGTTGGTCATGGCCGGGCAGGTGCGGGTGGACGGTCAGGTCGCGCTCAAGCCTGCTACCGCTGTTTTGGCCGACTCCACGCTGACGGTCGATCCCGGCCCGCGCTTCGTCTCGCGCGGCGGCGAAAAACTGGACGCCGCGCTGGAGGCCTTCGGCCTGGCCGTGGACGGCTTGACCTGCGCCGATGTGGGCGCCTCCACGGGCGGCTTCACCGATTGCCTGTTGCAGCGCGGCGCGGTCAGGGTCTACGCCATCGATGTGGGCAGGGGCATCCTGCACTGGAAACTGCGCAACGACCCGCGCGTGATCGTCATGGAAGAGACCAATGCCCGTTACGTCGAGTCCTTGCCGGAGCGGGTCGATCTCGTGACCATAGACGCATCCTTCATTTCGTTGAAAGTCTTGCTGCCGGTGGTAAAGGCCTGGCTTCCCCCCTCTCCCTGGGGGAGAGGGGCTGGGGGTGAGAGCCAACTCCCCTCTCCCTGGGGGAGAGTGGCTGGAGGTGAGAGCCAACTCCCCTCTCCCTGTGGGAGAGGGGCTGGGGGTGAGGGTTGCGTAGTTGCCCTCATCAAACCCCAGTTCGAGGCCGGGCGCAAGGATGTTTCGCGCGGCCAGGGCGTCATCCGCAGCCCGCAGGTTCACCGCCAGGTGCTGCTGGAGGTGTTGGCTTTTGCGGCGCAGCAAGGTTTTGGCGTCAGGGGCCTGATCCGCTCGCCCATCCAGGGCCCGAAAGGCAACCTCGAATTCCTGGCCTGGCTGGGGCAAACGGCCGAGCCGTGCGCCCTCGAAGATTGCATCGAACAGGTCATCTCTACCGCCGGCTGAGTCGCCAATCGCAAATCGTAAATCGCAAATCCCAAATCGCAAATCGTCAATCGTAAATCGAAAATCCCATGAACTGTCCCAAATGCTCATCCATTCTGACCAAGAAATTCTACAAAGGCATGATGGAAGTGGACTCATGCCCCAACTGTCGCGGCATATGGCTGGACTTCGAGGAACTCGACCGCCTGGAAGACGTGGCCTTCGACCAGGACGACCGCAAAGGCTCGCTGCTGCACCGGCAGACCGGCACGGCCTATCCCTGCCCGCGCTGCCAATCCCCGCTGCAAGAGTTCCAGTACCGCCTGTATGACCTGAAACTCGAATTCTGCCCGGAGCAGCACGGCTTCTGGCTGGACGCGGGGGAAGACGCGCGCGTCATGGGCATCATGGCGACCCGCGCCGCCGAGATACAGCGCAAGATGGACGCCGAGTTCGAATGGCGGGGGCTGCTCAAACAAATGCACGCCTTCCTGAAAGGGAAATGACCGGGAACGCCCGCGTTACGACGTGGTAAACTCTGGATACGGAAAAATACCATGAAACCCCATTCTTCTACAGCCCAAGCGAATCCAAATATCGCCTTTATCAAATACTGGGGCAACCATGACCAGTCCCTGCGCATTCCCGCCAACGGTTCGATCTCCATGAACCTGGACGGGTTGTTCACGCGCACAACGGTCAGTTTCCAGCCCTCCTTGCCGTTCGATGAGTTGGTCATCAACGGCCATGAAGTGACCGGTAAGGGGCTGGAGCGCGTTTCGTTCCTGCTCGACCTGGTGCGCGAGATGGCAGGCTTCCAGATGAACGCGGAAGTGATGAGCGAGAACAACTTCCCCTCCGGCGCAGGCATCGCTTCCTCGGCGGCGGCCTTTGCGGCGCTGGCGCTGGCGGCTTCCAGCGCGGCGGGACTCGACCTGCCGGAAGCGCGCCTCTCGCGGCTGGCGCGGCGCGGGTCCGGCTCGGCCTGCCGCTCCATCCCCGGCGGGTTCGTGGAGTGGCAGGCGGGCGCATCGGACGAGGACTCGTTCGCTTTTTCGATTGCCCCGCCCGAACACTGGGCCCTGGCCGACTGCGTGGCGGTCGTCAGCGCGGGGCACAAGAAGACCGGTTCCACCGAGGGCCATGCGCTGGCGCCGACCAGTCCCTTGCAGTCCGCGCGCGTGGCGGATACGCCGCGCCGCCTGGACCTGTGCCGCCGCGCCATCCTGGCGCGCGACTTCGACGCGCTGGCGGCGGTGGTCGAGTTGGATTCGGACATGATGCACGCGGTGATGATGACCTCCAATCCGGCGCTGTTCTACTGGCAGCCCGCTTCGGTGGCAGTGATGGAAGCGGTGCGCGCCTGGCGGGCCGGCGGACTGCCCGTCCTGTACACGGTGGACGCCGGGCCGAACATCCACATCCTTTGTGCGCGGGAGCAGGCCGAAGTCGTGGCAAGACGCGCGCGGGAACTGCCGGGGGTGCAGGAGGTGCTGGTTGCGGGGGCGGGCGGCCCGGCCAGAATAGTCTCTTAAGTCCCTCTTATTTCTCGTTTTCAATTCAGGATATAATGAGCGCGCCGAACAGGCGCGTTTTGATTTATCTGTATATCGAAAAGGAATTTCAAGTGCAACTACTGATCTTCATTGCTGTTTTTGCCGGGCTGGTGCTCATCCACGAATTCGGGCACTTCCTGGCTGCGCGTCTCATGAAAGTGGAAGTGGAAGAGTTCGGCGTCGGCCTGCCGCCGCGCGCGCTCAAACTCTTCCGGTGGAAAGAGACCGATTTTACGCTCAATTGGCTGCCGCTGGGCGGCTTTGTGCGCCCCAAAGGCGAGAACGACCCCAACATACCGGGCGGGCTGGCCGCCTCCAGCCCGTGGGTGCGGCTGGGCGTGCTGTTCGCCGGGCCGCTGATGAACCTGCTGGCGGGCGTGCTGGTCAACAGCATGTTGTTCATGCAGGTGGGCATCCCGGATATGGAACAGGTGATGCTCTACGAAGTGGTCGCCGATTCTCCCGCCGCGCAGGCCGGCTTACAGGCCGAGGATTTCATCCTGGCGGTGGATGGCGAACCGGTGGGCGGCGAGGAGCAATTCCGCGCCTCGATCCGTTCGCACCTCGACCAGCCCATGCGCATCACCGTCCAGCGCGGCGATGAGAGGCTGGAAGTCACCGCCATGCCGCTCAGCAGCCGCACCGCCGAGCAAGGCTCGCTGGGCATCCTGCCCGGCCCGCCGCTGGTGCCGGCTGCGTCCTTCTTCCAGACCATTCCCTACGGCGCGACATACACCTACAACCAGGTCGTCCAGATCCTGTCCTTCCCGGCCAAACTGCTGCGCGGCAGCCTGTCGCCCGAAGAGGGGCGCTTCGTAGGCTTGAAGGGCATCTACGACCTGTTCGGGCAGGCCGTCAGCCGGGACGTGGAAAGCCGCGAGCAGGCCGCCGCCGCGCCGCCCGACGCCGCCCCTGTCACGCCGACCAACTTCACGCTCCAGATCATCGCCTCGCTGACCCTCACGCTGGGCATCTTCAATCTGCTGCCCTTCCCGGCGCTGGACGGCGGGCGCATCATCTTCGTGCTGCCCGAACTCATCCTGCGGCGGCGCGTGCCGCACGAATTCGAAAACTGGGTGCACGCGGCCGGTTTTGCGTTCCTGATCCTGTTCATGCTGTACATCAACGTCATGGACTTCGTCAACCCGGTCCAGATCAACCTGCCGTAGAACGATGAGCGCCTCCCACCCTCCCTTCCAAAAAGTGCTGGACGCGCTGCTCGACGAGGGCAAGCCGCTGCCTTCGCGCTACCTGGTCGAATTTTCGGATATCGAACCCGCTGCGCTCGCCTCCTTGCTGGAGGCCTGGCCGCGCATCGCCCCCAACCGCAAACTGCTCCTGCTCGACCGGCTGGACGCCCTGGCTGACGAGGATACCCTGGTCTCCTTCGACGACCTGGGGCGCGCCCTGCTGACTGATCCCGAAGCCCAGGTGCGCGTGCGCGCCATGCGCCTGCTGGACGAATGCGAAGACCACCGCCTCATCCCGGCCTACCTGCGCATCCTGAGCAGTGACGAAGACGTTTCCGCGCGCGCCGAAGCCGCCTCCACGCTGGGCATGTTCGTCCAGTTGGGCGAGTTCGAAGACATCCCCGCCGAAGCCCACCGCCAGGTGGAAGACGCCCTGCTCGAAGCCTTCAACAGCGAAGATACACCAGCGGTCGTGCGCCGCCGCGCGTTGGAAGCGCTGGGATACTCGTCCCGCCCGGAAGCGCCGGTGCTGATCGAGGCCTCCTTCAAACGCCAGAACCCGGATTGGAAGGCCAGCGCCCTGTTCGCCATGGGGCGCTCCAGCGACGAGCGTTGGGCGGAGCAGGTGCTGTCCATGCTGCTCGCCGAGAACCTGATCGTGCGCGCGGCGGCGGTGAAGGCGGCCGGCGAATTGGGGCTGCCCGGCGCGCGCCTGTTGCTGCTGCGCCTGCTGGAGGAAGAGGACGACAGCGCCGTGACCGAAGCCGCCATCTGGTCGCTTTCGCAGATCGGCGGCGAGGACGTGCGCATCTACCTCGAAAGCCTGCTGGACGCCGCCGAAGAGGACGACGAGATCGCCTTCCTCGAAGAGGCGCTCGACAACCTGGCCTTCACCGAAGACCTGGCGCAATTCGACCTGATGGCGTACGACGCGGACGATGAAGATATGTTGGAAGCCTGAACGCCCGGCCGGCCGGTATGTCATTTGCAGACCTCATCGCAACCTTTACGAACAACCTGTTGCCGATCATCCTGATCGGCGGGGTTGGGTTCCTGTTGGCAAAGTTCTTGCAGGTGGATTCGCGCAGCCTGGGCAGGATCATTTTCTATGTCTTCAGCCCGATCCTGGTGTTCAACTTGCTGCTGAAGAACACGCTGCCGCTGGATGCGATTGCCGGGACGATGGGCTTTGCGCTGGCTGCATATCTGACAATGGGCTGCCTGGCGTTGTTGACCGCGCGCGCCATGCGCCTGTCGCGCCCGCTGTCGATGGCGTTGCTGTTGACGGCGCTGTTCGGCAACACCGGCAATTACGGCCTGCCGCTGGCGGCGTTTGCTTTCGGACAGGACGCGCTGGCGCACGCCAGCCTGTATTACGTTACCAGTTCGCTGCTGTTCAACACGGTGGGCGTGCTGGTGGCCTCGCTCGGACACATGGACTTCAAGACCGCCCTGCTGGGCCTGTTCAAAATCCCGACCGTGTACGCGGCGCTGCTGGCGGCGCTGTTGAACCGCTTCCACGTTGCGCTGCCGCTGGCGCTCGAACGGACGACGCAACTGGCCGCCGACGGCGCCATCCCGCTCATGCTGGTGCTGCTGGGGCTGGAACTGGCGCGCGTGCAATGGGGCAACTCGCGGACGGCCATTGCCGCCAGCATGACGCTGCGCTTGCTGGTTGCGCCATTGGTGGGCTTGCTGCTGGCGGTCCCGTTCGGCTTGCAGGGGGCAGCCAGGCAGGCTGTCATCGTCCAAACGTCCATGCCTACGGCTGTCACCACCACCGTGCTGGCCGGCGAATACCGCTTGGAACCCTCGCTGGTGACGGCGGTGGTCTTTGCCAGCACCCTGCTCAGCCCGTTGACCTTGACGCCCTTGCTGGTGTATTTGGGGAGGTAAGCCGATGCGCCGACTTGCGTTGTTGTTCGTGATGGCCGCACTACTCCTGGGAGCGCCTCAGCAGGCCCGGGCGCAGTCGGGAAGCGTGACGTTGACCGAGGTGGGGGTGGAGGCCGAGTTCGGCGTGGGGGTCACCTTCCGGGCGCGCGTCCAGTCCCCCGTCCTGGGGGGATCGCTTTACTTCCGCGACGATTTCGACGGCATCACGCGCGTCCAACCGTTGCAACTGGAGCCCGATGGGCTGGCCTGGAGCCGCTACGATGTGACGCAGAACGTCCTGCGCCCGTTCACCACCCTGACGTATTGGTTCGAATTCACCTTGCAGGGCGGCCAGACCGCCCGCAGCGCCGAGTACCAGGCGCGTTACCTGGACAACCGCTTCCCGTGGCAGGAGGCCTCGAACGGCCTGTTGAGGGTGCACTGGTACGAAGGCGACCCGGCCTTTGGGGCGGCGCTGTTGGACGCGGCCAGCCGCGGCATGAACCAGGCCGCGACGCTGGTCTCCTCCGCCAACCTCGCCCCGGTGGACGTGTACGTGTACGCAACCGCGCCCGACCTGCAGGGCGCGCTGTTCCTGGGCGGCGAAACCTGGACAGGCGGGCACGCCAACCCGAAACTGAACGTGGTGATGGCGGTGGTGGCGCCGGGCCCCACGCAGGGCATTGAAATGGAAACGCTTCTACCGCACGAACTGGCGCACGTGCTGCTCTACCGCAGCGTGGGCGAAGGCTACGCGCGCCTGCCGGTGTGGCTGGGCGAGGGCGTGGCCTCGCTGGCCGAACTGTACCCCAACCCCGATTACGCGCTGGCGCTGGAGACGGCCAGCCGGGAGGGGAGGCTGCTGCCGATGGAGGACCTGTGCGCCTCCTTCCCCCCGGATGCTGCTTCCGCTTTCCTGGCTTATGCCCAATCCCAATCGTTTGTCCGCTACCTGCGCGATACCTACGGCAGCCCGGCGTTGTTCGCGTTGACCGCCGCCTACGCCGACGGGCTGGGCTGCAACCAGGGCGCAGTGCGCGCGCTGGGCGTCCCGCTGGCGCAACTGGAAGCGCGTTGGCGCGAGACCGCGTTGGGCGAGAACGCGGCGGGCGTCTTCCTGCGCAACATGCTGCCCTACCTGGCCTTGCTGGGCTTGCTGCTCTTCCTGCCGCTGATCGGCGTCTTGCAAAGGAGGCCGAAAAATGAATCCGGCAATTGAAACCGTGCGCGCGCACATCTGGGTTGCTGGACGGGTGCAGGGCGTCGGCTTCCGCGCCTTCGTCCAGCAGACCGCCATGCTGATCGGCGTGGCCGGCTGGGTGCGCAACGTGGGCTACAACACCGTCGAGGCGCTGGCCGAAGGGGAACGGGACAAGGTGGATCGCTTCCTGCAAGCCATGAAGCGCGGCCCGCGCATGTCGCTGGTGGAGGCGACGCGCGAGGAGTGGGAGGCGGCTACGGGCGAGTTCAGTTCGTTCGAGGTGAGGCGGAGCGCCTGAGGATAGGGGACAGGGACGAGGGGACTATCCCTGCTCTGCCCCGGCAGAAACTTTTGCCGCCCTCCACTTCTTCCGCCAGGCCGCATAGCGCGAGATCAAATGGAACCAGGGCGGCGACCAACGCGCCTGGGGAACGCCCCGCCGGACGACCGCCCGCATCTCCTCCGCGCCCTCGAACTGCTCCAGCAAAAGGACGGCGCGCCCCAACTCCAGCGCCGCGTGCGCGTCCGAGCCGACCGTGCCTGCCACGTCATGGACGCGCGCAAATTCCTGCGCCTGGCGGTTGAACGCCGGCGACCAGCAGCGCGCGTTGAACACCTCGATAGCATCCACCTCCGGCAGGATGGCCAGCAAATCCTCCTCCTTCCAATGCCCGCTCCGATACAGGTCGAATGGGTGCGATACGCTGATGAAAGCGCCCTGCTCCTGCAAGCGCCGGAGCGCCTCTCCCGGCGAGAGACCGGGCGGCACTTCCTCGGTCACATACGCGGCCAACAATTCCCCGCCGGTGGTCATGATCTCCTCCCCCACGATGACCCGTTCCGGGTCCAGGCGCTGCGCCGCGCGCGCGCCCGCAATCGTGTTGTGATCGGTCACCACCACCCGGTCGATGCCCTTGCGTCGGCAGGCGGCCACCAGGTCTGCGGGGCGGGTGAGGGAGTCTTTGGAATAAATGGTATGGCAGTGGAATTCGACTTTGAACACGCTATTGCCTTTCACGAAGAAATGTTATACACTAAATTATATGCCTATGGGTGAGAAATTCACTAACCAGATGTCAGGACGACAATCCATGATAGAGAGCAGAACTATCAGTTGAGGAGGCCATCCCATGACGCAAGAAGATAATCGTTCGCTAAGACAAAAGTGGATAGAGTTTTGGGGGCGGCAAACCGAACCCCCGCTCATTGAATTCGATGAGACCTCCATCTTGACGAAACCAGCCAACTTTGATGTGGGACTATTGGGAGGCTGTTACTTGCCCTTACGGGCCATGACGGTTGCCATCATTACCTATCCCAACGGGCAAAAAAAGTTTTTTAATGAGGGGGGCTTTATTGACTTGCCAAACGGCGTATACACCATCCAATATGTTGATTTACGTGACCGCACTTTGACTTTTATGGTTACTGATACCACGCGCGATGGCCCCAAAGTATCACTGAACGTCTCAATCAATTATAAAGTCAGCGACTTTTTCGAAATTACCAACGTTGCAAAACCGTTGGATGCCTTGTTTGCCGCTTGTGAAGCCGCTGTCAGGAAGTTCATCACTACGCATCGTTATCATCAAATCATAGGCGAGCCTGACAATGAGCAGGTCATCTCCGATGATGAAATCGCCAGGTCCATCAAAGACCAGGTTGCCAACAACCAGGCTTGCAGGGCTTTTTGGCTCATGGATGTCGTCATCAAAGAAAGATACGGGGACCCAACCATCAGCACGCTGAAACATGAGGATCTCGTGCAGGAAAAAAAGAGCGCTATAGAGCGGGAAGGTCTCCGCCAACAGCAAGAAATTGCGGAAGAACAACAAACGCTGGCGCTTATAGAAGCAGAAACAGCGCGCCTGCTTCAAGAATCGCAAGCAACAGGCGAAGCCAACCGGAGCGAAATTCTAGAAGAAGCGCGTCGTCTGAGTGTGGAACTGGAAACTTTGCCAAAACTTCCTGAGTGGCAAAACGCTCAAGCCATGAGAAGACTGGATGTTCTCGAAAAGGCGCTTGAGGCGCTGATCCGTGCGCAAACCATTGCCGGTTTCCCCAGGGATACGGACGATAGGCAGCTAATACAAAATGTCTTGGGCACCCTGGCAGAAAGTTCGAAAAACCTGCCTCAGATACCGCCAGAGCATACCAGGCCTGCGAATGAATTGAAATCCACGATCATAAACCTGGTTTCCCCAAAAAAGAATAAGGGCAAATGAGGTTTGGAGCAAGAAGTGCCAGATAACCCAACGCCATGGATTGAGACAAAGCAGTTGTCTCAACATCCCATAGGTATGCAGAATTACTCATGGCAGGCGATGTTTGCCTGCCAGATTGGGATTCGTTCTTTTGAGGAAAGAGTACAGCTGAAATGGGGCTTCAATGCGGCTGTTCTTTTAGAAGAAGCCCTTGACCGGCAGCGATTGTTTCTGGAATCACAATTACTTAACAATCCAATCGATAATCCAATAGAGCAACGGACTTTAGCACTGCGGTGTATTTGCGCACCAAAGAAAGGCCTCCTCTTAGGGCTGATTGGCAAGGTTCTGGCGGAAACACAAGACAAGGCCTGGTCATTCGCCTCGAATTACCTCCGGGAAATAGAGGCCATTTTCCCATATGATTACACCATTCGGTCGGCAACATCCCAGGAGGCATTCGAGCGCATAACGGGCAGGGAAATTCTCAGAAACTGCACCGATCCAGCCTCGATAGCCTGCATCCGGCGCTTCGAGAGCCCGTTGCAGACATCCCAGGGAGTGTGCCGTGTGGTGGGGATCTGGCAGACGGGAAAGAGATCGGATGAGCAAATTTGGCGCGCTTTGGCGCATTATCCGCAAAATATTCTACTTAATATCTCGATAAGCCCGACCACTTTGTACGAAGGAGAAAGGCGGGCCCTTCTAGAAATGCGGCAATCGCTTAAAACGCCCGAAAGTTCACCCTCAGAAGAACCTTATCTACAGAATTACGATGCATGGATAGACCCCTTCATCAACCGCTACATCTCCCCCTGGAATAAATTTTTCAATTTACAAATACACTTGGTTTCTCGCTGGGCAATTGATGAGTATCTGTTTCGCAGCATCGGTTCTTCAATTACGCGTGACAACCCAGAGCGATCTGCCGCCGGCTTTCAAGTGCTTCGACCGATGAACAAGAGTGAAGCGATTGGATGGATCGGACATCTTGAATGCCTTGATATGGTTCGAACAACCAACAATTTATTGTTACCCAGGTTAAGCGAATTGGCCAGCATAGACGAAGTCCATGCAGTCTTCCGTCTCCCCTACCCGCCTGAGCCAGGTTTGCCAGATATTAACTTTTTGGAGGAATAAAGATATTTCATGGGGTCGTACACCTCTAACAAACGCACATTAGTTAAGGTTGTAAAACACCTACCATTGGGCCTTTCTGTGGAACTGAATAACGGCCAAAAAGGCATCATCCGCGTAAGGGAAATTTCCTGGGATCAGGAGAAACGCCTCAACTGGAGACAACTCTACCCGGTCAATGCAGAGGCGTGGGCTGTCCCTATTCAAAGTGAGGCAGGGCAGGCAATCGAGTTAAGCCTGCGCTTGACCGAAAATGATCCCTGGGCAAATATCGCAAGTTATTTCAGCAAAAATGAAGTTTATGAAGGCGTGGTCACAGGCGTGATGGGATATGGCGTTTTCGTAGAATTGGCTTCGGGCATAACCGGTTTAGTGCATCAATCCAAATTCCCCACCTGGGTGCAGAAATCGCCGCTGGAACTCTTCTGGCCCGGCGACCGTGTCCGCGTAGTCATAGAACAAATAGATGCAAAAAGAAGGCGTTTGGGGTTGGGGCTGCCGGCCGAGAAGATATTGATATCTGCCGGCCCGCAATTCAACGCTGACCCACACAAGATGCAAAGACGAGCCGAGATAGAGGCGCTGATCAAGGATAAAACCAACAGGAAACGGATCTTGATCGTCGAAGATGACCCCAGGCAGTCGAAGTCGGTTTCCAATTGGCTCAAACGTGTAGGGCAAAAAGTGGACATTGTTGGTCGCGCTGAAGAGGCCCTGGCCGTTATGGCAAAATATAAGCCCGACATTGTCTTTGTAGATGTAGGTTTGCCGGGGATGGATGGCATCACGCTTGCCAACCAGTTGCTGGAAGAATATCCTCATGTACGGCTGGTGGTCACCACCGAATACGCAAGCGCGGACGAAAAAAGCAAAGAGTTAGACAGCCTTCAAGAACGCGGCGTTGATTTTTTGCCCAAGCCCTTGATCCCTGACGATATGCTGGATTTCCTCAAGAAAAACGGAAATCACGTTGAGCGAACACCTGTAAAAGATGAAATTCCAGCACAAGACGCTGTATTCGATTTCCGAACCAGCGCTGCCAGTTCGCTTCACGGAATACTCCAAAAGAGCAGAATCCGCCTGGGATTCGAAGCAGCCATCTTGTTCCAGTTGGATGCGGTACGTCGCACGGTGTCCATTGTGGAAAACTCTACACAGTTGTCTTTGAACAGTCACGCCGCTTCGTCATTGATTTACAGCCCTGTCCGTGATATTGCCGAGGACGAAGAAATCATCGTCAAGGAAGAGCGCCTGAAAGAAGATGAGGCGCGCTTTCAGTACCTTTTAGACCTGTTCCCCATGCAGGCTTGCATTGGCGTTCCCATACCCGTCAACCTGCCCCAAAAGTATGCCCTGCTTTTTTTGCACAGCCAATCCCAAGAGATTTACGAGGAGGACCAAATCTATGCGGAAGCGGTTGCTTTGGTGATTGCATCCCAACTGGAACAGAACTTGTTCCGCGAGAGGTCCACTATCATCCAACGTTCTGCCCTGATCGGCCAACTTACGCGCGCGATGGTACACGAAATCAACAACTTGATGGGACCGCTGAACAACCGTTTGGGAATATTCAAGAAAAAACTGGAAGGCTTCAAAAAGGGCGACATCCCAGACGAGAAGGCTGCCTTACTCACAAGCGAATTGGATGAAATCCAACAGACAATTCACAAGATCGTTACCACCACACGTATGTTTGGGCGCATCATCACGAAAAATAAAAACGAGGTTCTGCGCTTGGATGAAATTATCAATGAGACTATGTACTTGATGCGGGATACCGCTGACCGGGAGCATGTGACGCTTTCGTTCACGCCGCCCGAAAAGTTGCTCCTGGTCCGCAGCCAATCAGCCTCCTTGCAGCAGATCCTGCTGAACCTGCTGCTCAATGCGATCCAGCAAATTGCAGAGTTCCGCTCCCAGCATGGAGGGGTGGTCCAGGTTACCCTGGAAACAGATTCAACCTCAAACTCGAACAGCATCATCCGCATCCTGGTCAAGGATAACGGGCCAGGTATCCATGCCAGCCTGTGGGAGACCGTTTTCGAACCCGGCTACAGCACGCGACAGGATGGCAGCGGGATCGGGCTGTATATTTCGAAAAGCCTTGCAGAAGAAAAACTTGGAGGACAACTCTTGGTGCAGGAAAGTTATATCTTAGGCGGAACGACCTTCGCCTTACAAATCCCTTATCGGGTATGAGGGAGGCAACATGTGTAGGGTTTTGATCATAGACGATGAAGAGTTCTCTGCAGAAACCATCAAACTTATCCTGGAAGACGCCGGGGAAGCGCAGGCTGATTATGCGACTACCTATAATGATGCGCGGGAACTGGTCCAGCAATCGCTCAAACCCAACAAACCTTACGATGTCTTTCTGATTGATCTACGCCTCGGGCCGGGGAAAGATGGTATCGAGTTCATGCAGGAACTTCGGGCTGCCAGCCCCGATACAGATGCGATTATCTTTACGGGTTTGGAAGATAGTGCACATGGAGTCCGGGCTTATGAAGCCGGCGCTTTCCGTTATTTATACAAACCGTTCGAAAATGAAGAGTTGCTGTATCTCCTGAAAGCCGTAAAGCAAAAACGAAAAGAAGAACAGGAGCATGACTGGCAAAGACTATTTACTGGCATGATGGAAGAAGCCCTGCGCAAAACTACGTTCTTGGAAGTGGCAAATGTCACCGTCAAGTATGCGTTGAAATTAGGCTTTTCACGAGCACATCTGTTCTGGGTGCCCGCTCAGAAAGACGCTAATCCCGAGAACAGGATGATTGGGATTACGTGCGCCGGGAAGGGCTGCATCCCCAATTTTTCTACATCCAATGCGAACCCAAAACTATATCCAATGAAACAGTGGTTCAACCTGAGCCAGTCGAAACAAGCCAACGAAGTGATCTTTTTTGAACCAGGCAAAGCAGGCAATGTCCAGCAACAGGCCGAAGCGATAGGATATCGCTGGCCCAAAGGAGAAATTGCCTTCCTGCCGCTATGGGGAACTAATCGGCTGCTGGGGGAATTAATGCTCGACCATGGCCAGTATGAAAAGAAACTAAGCAAGCATGAATACTCGCTTCTAGGCTTGTTTGCCCGACAGGTAGCGGTCGTCTTGGAAAACGTCAACCTGATCAACCGCGAGAAACTTCTGGCCCAAGATACGGCTATCGTCAACCATATCAGTCGCCAGGTGATGGCAAAAGCGATTGATGAAATCAACCTGTCAGAATTGCTCGATGAGGTACATGACCAGATCGATCTCCTCATGGATGTGTCCAATTTTGCTTTTTTCCTGCTGGACTCAGAAAGCAATGAGATAGACTTGCGTTTATTGTACGAAAGGGGACTACGCTGCAAAGACCTGCCGCATCCATCGAGCATGGTCATCGAGCGTTTTTTGTTAGGGCAGGAAGCCATTGATATTTTCTGGAAATCCGGCGTACAAGAACGTCTACGAGAAAACCGGATCTACTTGGAAGGAGAGACGCCCGTTAGTTGCATTGGGGTGCGATTGCAAGTGGGCGAGAAGATCGTCGGTGGGATCACTGTCAGGCGGTATGAAGGCAAAGAAGGATTCACCAAGCGTGAGCATGAATTACTCTTAGCGGTAGCCAATCAAATCGCCGGTGCCATCCAACTCATCCATACCAACGAAGTCGAGAAACGAGACGCCGCCCGGCTGGAGGTGTTGCGCCGGGCAATGATGGAAATGTTGCGCATTGCGCAAGAGAACGAGGACGACCTGTGGTTGACCGCCCTGACCTTTGCGACGGCCCACTTCGGGACGGGCTTCAACCGGGCCCTGTTGTTCCTGGAAAATGATGACCATACTCTACTGACCGGCAGGGCAGGCATTGGCGCGAACGATCCGGGAAAAGCCCAATGCGATTGGGAAAATGACAGAAAACGTGGATATCAATTCGATGACTTCCTGGCTGAACTCAGGCAGAAGAAAATCCATTTTACCGATTTGCACACCCTGGCGCACGATATGGTATTCCAACCCGCCCGACCAAATTCCATCATTTACCAATCCATGCAAGACGGTCAGCAAAAGATCGTGCGACAAGATAAAGTCGAGGAATGTTTGCCCAGGGAAATCACTGACAGGGTTGAACTTGGCGAGTGCGCTGTTTTGCCCATTCCATCTGGCGACCATATCATCGGAGTTGCGATCGTAGATAACAAACACAATGGCCGCCCGCTCAGCGAGAAAATGCTCAATCACCTGCAAACTTTGTTGAACTATACCGGGTTGGTCTGGGAAACACTGCGGCAGCAAAAAAAGAGCAACAGGCTCTTGAGTGCAAACTATACTATTCTAAGCGGCGCCACGCCAGATCAATTGAAAACAACGCTCCAGGAAATTTGTGAAACAGCGCAAGCCATTACAGAAGCAGATTGGGTTATTGTTTATCCCCTAGTAGAAGGAACAGAGGTTTTTGATATCCAGAAAATCAGTTATGCAGGCAATATAAAAATTCCACTTGAGAATGTGGTAAAAGAAAAACGAAGAAAAAAGGGAGTATCTGCGCATGTGTTGTCAGAAGGTGAACTTGTCATCAAAGATATTGACCGTGAGGAATCTGTAATTGGGACAAATCGTCTTGCTAATCATCACTTTATCCAACAAGAAGGGGTCAAATCCCTGATTGGAATTGCCATCCGAGATGTTCTAACAGATCAGAATCTTGGCGTTCTATATCTCGATTACCGTAAAGCCTGCAATTTTACCGAACAGGAAATCCATCATGCCCGCTCATTTGCCAGCCTGGCCGCAGTAGCAATCGCAAATTCCAGGCGATATGGGGAACAACGGCACCAGGAACGCCTGAAAGTGGCCCTGGAAGCGGCGCAAATTATCAATACTGGAGTCACCCAAGATGAAATACTCGACAGTGTTCTAGGGAACTTGAATAAAATATTTCCAGAAACTTCGATGTGTATTTTGTCTTATGACAATAATGAGAATGCCCTGAGGTTTATTCCGGCAACATTGAAGTATTATCCAATTCCTAAGTCAAAAATATCCGAGAAACGTATCTTTCCGCTCAATGGTCCCTCCATTGCGTGTAAGACAGCCCGTGAGGCGCTTGAAAAAAAACACAGTATCGTTATCAACGTTCCAGATGTTTCGTTTTACCCAGAGTATTTGAAACTGATTCCCCAAAACCGGTCTGAACTATGTATCAGCCTGATGGGAAGCAACCATGAACTGTTAGGGATACTGGCAATGGAACGAGCCACCACTCTTGGCTTTAGTGACGACGATCAAGCGCTTGTAGAAACGGTTGCCAGTCAATTAAGCCTGGGGATGGAACGTACCCATCAAAATGAACAATTAAGTTTCAAAACAACGGTAGCGGCGTTGACGTCATGGGCTGCAGACATTGCTCATGACATCAACAATGAGGCAGGAGAAATTCAAGGGTATACGTATTTGATTAAAGAACTTGTACAAGATAATGAACAACTCGTAAATTATGCGAGCAAAATCGAAGAAAGCGCACAACGTTTGTTTGAAGCGGGTCCCAAAAGCACACAAGGGAAACAAGTAATTCCCCTCAATCAAGCAATTCGTAAATTTGGGGAACCTCTTGCGCACCAGCGAGATATACAGATCAGATTTTTCCTGGATGCTAATGAAGATCATATCTTTGTCAACCCGGCAGATTTTCGCCGGGTGCTCCAACATCTTACCCGGAATGCTGATAAAGCCATGCGCGGGATGGGAAAAAAGAAGATTGCCATTATTACACACAAGGTGGGTAATGAAGTGGAGATACTGTTCAGAGACTATGGGCCTGGTGTGCCAGAAGAAGTTTATCGCTCCATTTTTCAAAAGAGTGTAACCACAAAACAGTCCGGCGGGTATGGCTTGTTGCTAACACGCCAATTTGTGGAAGATATGGGTGGGACTATTCGTTTACTTCCGTCCGCGCCTGGCAAGGGGGCAACGTTTTCTATCAAACTCCCTGTCACAAAATTCGATGATATAGCCTTGGAATAAAGAGAGTTGAGATATGAACAGCAAAAGTTTTCTAGAAGCAAAACCGCGCGTTCTCATTGTAGATAATAATGAACGCGTCAAAAATATGTATAAGGAACTCATTGCCCATTGGGGATTCGAGCCAATCCTTGCACATGGGATTGGAAATGGCCTGCTAGATGATGCTAGATGCAAAGCCAGGGAAAACCGCTGCCAATTGGCGTTGGTTGATTTGCGACTCGTGGATGACCTGGACGAAGAAGATGTCAGTGGATTGAAACTTGTCCCTGAAATCAAACCCACTGTGTCCATCATTGTAAGTGCTAGTGTCGATATCGAAAACATCCGCTTGAGCGATGAAATCGGCGCAGCAAGTTATGTGGGGAAAGGGGAAAAACCAAAGATCTTAAGGGAAAAATTGGAACGAGAGGCAAAGAAGATATGTGCATCCTGGAAAGACTGTTCCATTGGGCCAGATGATATTCTTAATCATATCGTAAGCATAATGTTTGACTCTATTCCTGTTGATTGCACCGATCAGATCACAGATATTTTTGTTCGCTTGTTTCCAAATGCAAAGAACCTGCAGCTGGAAAGGTTAGGGACTGGCTCAATAGCATCAACTTATTCAACAGTGCCTCGTCCAAAATCCGTAATCTTGAAAGTTTACGAAGATAACAAACAGCCTGTAATTGTGAAGTTAGCGCGAGCGCAAAAAATGTCCGTTGAAGCAGATCGCTTTCAAAATTATATTTATGGTCGTCTAAAAGGATATTTCCATCCTTTGATATCGAATCCAATAATCTTATGGGATATTGGTGGAGCAATCTATACATCACTAGGAAGCACAGACAGTCACACTTTCTCACAGTTTTATAACGAAGCATCGTTTGCCGACATCGAATATAGCCTGAGACACTTTTTTTGTGAGACGTGGTCTCCATTATACGCAGAAGCAAAAAAGTACAACGATGTTTCCCTATTTGAAAAGTACTGCAAAGTTTGGGGGAAGGAATGGTATGAGCGAGTCTGCAAGTTTCATGTTCCAGATCCGCGAGAATTAATGCAAAACAAACTTCCAAAGGAAATTTTGCTGATTGATCCTATTACTTGGCTGCAAGAAAAAATGGGGCATGCCGCAGGGGAAGATCGAAGTATCACGGATAGAACCGCCCTGGCCGTAACACATGGTGACCTTCATGGAGATAATCTTTTAATTGACGAACATCGCAATGCCTGGGTCATTGATTTCGAGCGCAGTGGAGAGGGCCACGTTTTACAAGATTTCGTTGAACTTGAGAGCGACATCATCAATCGCCTGATGAGCGCGCGAGAAAACCTGCCCTCGTTCTATCGACTATGTGTAGATGTGACCCAAAGTACCGAACTCAAGAATTTGGAGAACCTTGATAGATTTGACGATGCGGATGTGAAAAAATCCATGCAAACCATATCGCTCCTGCGGCAATTGGCGCAAGAAACTACCGGCATCTCAGACGCGCGACAATATTTGCTGGGACTCTTATTCAACACGCTCTTTCGTGCTACAATCATCAGCGCATCAGCACGAACAATGAGCCAATATCGCGCCCTCATGCTTGCCAGCATCATTTGTCATCGCCTGGATCATTGGAACGACCCCTGGCCGCCGGAAGAGTGGAAAAATATCACGAAAGAAGGTGAGCGATGAAAGAAATTGGACCAGAACATTCCCTTTCCTATCGAAAAGAGGCCCTGCAACGGTTATTCGGTTTCATCAAAAGCGCCGATTCTTTTTTCGTCATTGGAGGCGCAAGCGCCGGGAAAACACGCTTGCTGGATTTCATCATGCGCGAGAACGTCCAACAACATTACCTGGAGCAGCAAGCGCAAACAACCTGGCTGATCCGCGCGGACCTGAACCGGCATCATCCGGGTGAAGACTGGATTTTTTACGAACTCTTGATCAGTTCGATGATGTTGGGGTGTAGTCAATACAGGAATACAGATGAACTTTTCGATCAACTTGCGGATTTAGACCGGCAAGTCATGGAGAGCCGCGATTACCTGCGAGCCTTGCGCCTCTTCGAATTCGGGGTCCATATGCTTTGCAAAAATCATGACCTCAATATCTGTTTCCTATTAGATGAATTCGATGAGATGTACCGCACCATGCCGAAAGAAATTTTTGCCCAATTGCGGGCGGTGCGCGATGCCAATAAGAACCAGGTGTGCTACGGTTTGTTCCTGCGCGACCTGCCGGAAAGGTTACGTCCTCCCTCAGAAAACGAAAGTTTTTATGAGTTATTGTCCCATCGCATGATCGGTTTGGGCCCCTATAGTTATGATGATGCAACTGCGGTCTTGCGGCAAATGGAAGAACGGCGGGAATTCCGCTTGGGGCCAGAAATGCGGGATGCCTTTGTCCGAGCCGGCGGAGGCCATGCTGGTTTGATGCAAGCCTTGTTGAGCCTGCATATCAACGCATCCATCGAGAAAGAACGGATGGGTAATTTAGATTGGCTAATCAGGCAAGAATTCATCCAAGATGAGTGTAACAAGATATGGGAGAGTCTCTCTCCTGAAGAACGGACGGCGCTTCTCGAAGTTGTTCATGGCACGTTCGACCGCATTCCGCAGCACGTGTTCAAACTCATCACGGCCAAAGGGCTTTTGCAAAAAAAGGATCAGTATCCTGAAGTGTTCAGCCCCATCTTCGAAAAATACCTGCAAGGCAAATCCTAACCTGCTTGATGGCAAAATGGACTATCAAAAATTGACCGAACAGGTCCTGGCCGACAAACGCTACCAGGAAAACATCGAGTTCGAATATGACCGTCCGTTGTCAGGCCACCCGGAAGGGAAAGTCAAGTACCATATTGCCGAATTGGAAGCCAACCTGGAGCGACTGAAACCCCGGCTGCCGAATGAAGAATTCTACTGGAAACTAAAGTTCCTGATCCACGTCCACGACACCTTCAAGGCCGATGAGATCAAGGAAAGCGTACCGGCGCTCCACCCGCGCAGTCACGAGTCATTGGCGAGGAAATTTGCCAGTGAGTTTACAGATGACCCCGATCTGCTCAACATTCTTCAATTCCACGATGAGAATTACACCTTGTGGAAGCAATTCCAAAGCGCCGGCCACTATGATGGCAAATGGTTTCAACACCTGCTGGACACAATCTCCGACTGGAACCTGTTTTTGGTGTTTACGATCATTGATGGACATACCAAAGGGAAAGATATCGAAAAGTTAGCCTGGTTTATTGAACAAGTTAAGAAATACAAACAAACACTCGTTGACCCGACCTGGGTCATGTTTGTATAAGAAGCCAATTGATTCTCGAAACACAAACGACCGTTGTCATTTTGTGGATTTTTGTTATACAATCATACCAACATGGACGAGCCGCGCTTCTATCAAAAACCCTGGTTCTACTATGTCTCCTGGTCAGTATTCTGGGGGGGCATTTACGCCTGGCAGATCTGGCAGATTTACAAAGCGAATGAGATAACCATCGAGACAATCTACCTCATGGTTGCCCTCGACGTTTTCCTGTTCCTGTTGGGGCTGCTGGTCTGGCTGGCTTTCTTTGCCCAGTTCGTGCTGCCGGTGCGCACTTTCCGTGAGCGCCAGAAAATCTTCGACCGGCTCCTGACGTACATCGGGGGCGGCCACGGACCGGCCATCTTCATCGAGAATGGACGGCTCCGCATCAGCCACGAGGAGAAAAGCAAAAAAGGCCCCGGCGTGCTGTGGTTGGACTCGGCCAGCGCCGCCGTTACGCGCACGGCCACCTCCTTCAAGCAGACGCTCGGCCCCGGCGTCCATTTCACCGAGAAGGGTGAGACTATCGCCAGCACCGTGGACCTGCACACCCAGTCCCAATCGCTTGGACCAGGGGAAAAGGAGAAGCCCTTCGAAGCCAAAAAAGACGACCAAAGCCAGGAAGAGTACGACCAAATCCAGAAACGCCGCGATCAAGTCTCAGCCTGGACGCGGGATGGCATCGAGGTTGTCCCGAACATCAGCGTTTCCTTCAAGATCGACGCTGAACCGGTCAAGGAAAAGCATTTGCCCGGCTCACGCTTCGGCTTCGACGCGGAGGCTGTGCGCAAGGCCGTCACCGGGGAGGGAATCAGCCCGAATGCGCCTTCGGACGCAGCCCGCCGCCGCGTGGCCTGGAACCAGTTGCCGGCCCTGATCGCGGCCGACCTGTGGCGCGAATATCTCTCCAAGTTCACGCTGGCGCAACTTTTCGAAGCGGCCCAGGTCGCGCCAGCCCAGCCCGCTTTGCAGCCTGCTCCCATCCCGGCCGAGACGCAGGCGCTCTACCAACCTTCGCTGGTCAGCGGCGGCGCGTTCGGGGCGTCCCTGGCGGGGATGCTGCGCGAAGTGAATAGAATACTGGCGCTGGTGGCTGACAAATGCGAGCGCCGTGAAAAAGAACCTGTCAAGGTGGTCAGCGAAGTTGCCAAACCGGCCGATAAAACGCCAGGGAAAGATGATGGCAAGAAAGAAACGGCGCTGGAAACCATCAACCGCATGATCAAGGCGCGCATGACCGAGGCCGAGGTGGATGTCCTGGATGACAGCGGCAGGCCCGGGGAAGGCATGATCCGCAGCCCGGAGTTCGACCTGCTCAAGCGGCGCGGCATCAAAGTCTTGTCGGCTGGCGCCAGCAGTCTGCGTTTTCCACCGGACATAGAAGAGCAATTGCTCAAACAGTGGAGCGCCACCTGGCTGGACAACGCCAAGGCCGAGCGCAACCGCATCGAACGGCAACGCGGATACGTGGAACTGGATGGACAGGTAGAAGCGGTAGGCGCTTACGCCAAATCGATCAGCGATAACCTGCTCAAACACGATCCAACCGACCCCAAAGATACCTTGAAGACCCTGTTGCTGCGCTCGCGCGATGAACTGGTCAAGAATGACCGCCTGCACCGCCGCGCCAGTATGGAACGCGAAGAACTGGAAGAGATCATCCAGTGGGTGGAGAGGAACGGATTGTGACAACCCCGCCCGCCCCGCGCAAGCCCGAAACCGCCTTGCAAAAAGAAATCCGCATTTTCAGCGAGCAGGTCAGGCGCTTGTTCAACTGCCTGCTCAACAAGACCTTCGACCTGACGGCCAAAGGTTCGCAGCGACGCAGCCGGATGCTGTTGGTTGCTTTCCTCGCGCTGGGCTTCTTTATCAGCCTGCGTTCGCACCCGCTTTCGGATTGGAGGGAAGAGTTCAGCCGCCTGATGCAATACCTGCTCAATCCTGCCTACGCCCAGGCCGCGCGAGATACGCCTGTCCTCTTTGTGAACTTCGTATTGGGAACTTTTTTCACACCGCAGACGCTGCGCTACCTGCCGGCCCTTCTCTTGCCGTTCTTGTTTGCCCTGCAAACCGCAGCCATTTACCTGGCGGATATTTTCGAACTCAAACAGGTGGGCATTGCGCGCGACTTTATCATGCAAGTGGCGCTGACCGGCAACCACCAGCACATCCGCATCGGCGGCGGGGAAGTCGCGGAGGAACATAAAGACTCGCCTATCTATCTCATCGGGGGGCCGGGCAAGGTAGTGGTCGAGTTGGACACGGTGGCCTTGTTCGAACGACCGAACGGCCGCCCGCACGTCATCGGCCCGACCGTGAAAGGCAAGGCTACGCTGGAAGGCTTCGAACGCTTCCGGCAGGCGCTCGACCTGCGCGACCAGTATACCGACCCGCAAGACCCGATGGACGTGAAAAGCCGCAGCCTGGACGGCATTCCGATCAGCACCAAGGACGTGCGCCTGGTGTACAGCATCTGGCGGGAGGGCAAATCGCCAACCGCGGAAAGTCCGCACCCGTTTAGCGAGGAGGCGGTCAAGACGCTTGTCTACGACCAAACTTCCAAGGTCATTATAGATGGGCCGCATCCGTCCGAACCTGCTATCTCCTGGACCGGGGCCATCCAGGGTCTGATCCGCGGTGAACTGGGCGGTTTTATGAGCAAACACCGCCTGGTCGAATACCTGGCCAGCATTGGCCTGCCGGAGACGCAACAGGCAAAGCAGCGCGAGGACGAAATTGTATCCATAGGCAGGACCGTCCTGGCCGAGGAGGATGCGCTCGAGCCTCATAAGATTCCGCCGCCGCCAACGTTCAAGCCCCGCCACATGCTCAGTAGTCTGTTCAACCAGTTTGCCCAGGGCTTTACGGATAAAGCCAGCAAGCGCGGTGTGGAACTGCACTGGATCGGCGTGGGCACCTGGAAGACGCCCAGCGAGATCGTGCCGGAAAGACATCTCGAAGCCTGGCGCTTGAGCCGGGAAAACCTGGCGCGCGGCAGCAAGGATGCTATGAACGGCGTCCGACAAGATGCCAATCTCCAGCAAACCCTGCGCCTGATCCAAAACATCCCCCTGGCCCGTTTCCAACAAAACGGGGGAAAAGACCACAAGGACGTCGTCCAGGATATGCTGATCGGCTATCGTGAACAACTCATCGAAACCATCGAACTGCTCAGGAAAAGCCGCAAGCCAATCCCCTCCTCGCTGCCGGCTGCAATTAAGCATATCGAGATCGTCCTGGGGATCAAACATTGGGTCGGGGCAGCAGGCCCATCGTCCGGGCCCGGCGCGGTGGGAGGCGGTTCGCCGCCGCCAGCCACACGTTCTCGATCCGCCCGTCCCAAACCCGGTTCTACCACCGGCGTGCCGTCCACACCGGCCATCTCGCCGGAAGAAGAAGACCTGTACCGCGACCTGCTGTCGAAGGCCAGGGGCGATGTGGAGCAGGTCGAGCGCCTGATCGCATACGAACAAAAACGCGCCCCTCACGCCGACCGTATAGAATGCCTCCGCCGCGCCATCCAACGCTGGAACAGGGACAACCAGTGAAGTTTCTGGTAGAGCGCCGCGAAAGTGGTATAAACAAGGTATGACGGACTTCCTCCCCCCTGTGGACGCTGACCTGCCTGTGCTGGTGCTCGGCGGGGCCGGCATAGACGTGATCGGGCGACTCGAAGCGGACCTCAAGCCTGCCACCTCGAACCCGGCGCGCATCCGCCGCTCGTACGGCGGCGTGGCGCGCAACGTGGCCGAGAACCTGGCGCGGCTGGGGCAGCCTGCGCGCCTGCTGACGGTCATCGGCGAAGACGACGCCGGGCAGGAACTGTTGGCGCACACCGCCGAAGCAGGCGTGGATGTATCTGCCGTCATCCGTACCCGGGACTATCCGACCGGATTTTATATGGGGGTCGTAGGCGGCGGCGGCGCGCTGCAATTTGCGGTAGACGATATGCGCCTGTTGGACGAAATGACGCCCCACTACTTGCAAGAACAGGAAACGTTGTTCAAATCGTCCAGCCTGGTGTTCGTAGACGCCAACCTGCCTGTCAAAACCTTACGCGCGGCCGTCAACCTGGCAAAGCGCGCCAGGATTCCCATCTGCGCCGACCCCACCTCCACCGCGCTGGCCGTGAAGTTGACGCCCCTGCTTCCCAAACTGTTCCTGGTGACGCCCAACGGCAAAGAAGCCGGCGTGCTGACCGGCCTGAGTTGGGACGCTTCGGAGCGCAAAGCCGCGCGGGAAGCCGCCCGAGAGGCTGCCCGGATGCTGGTGGGGCAGGGCGTGAAGATCGCGCTGGTGGCGCTGGCCGAGTTCGGCGTGGTGTACGCTACCGCCGAGACGACCGGGCACATCCCGGCCATCCGCACCCGCATCGGCGACCCGACCGGCGCGGGCGACGCGCTGACAGCCGCCGTGCTCTTCGGCCTGCTCAACGATATTCCCCTCGACGACGCCATCCGGCTGGGCGTCTCGGCCGCCTCGCTGACGCTGCGCCATCCCGGCAGCGTGTACCCCGGCCTGTCGCTCGAGGCGCTTTACGACCAACTCCTGGTTTGATATGCTCCCCTCCTACTTTACCCTTTCCCGTGAGATCAGCCGCGCGCTGAACCTGTCCCTGCCCATCGTGGCGCTCGAATCGACCGTCATCACGCACGGATTACCGCGCCCGCAAAACCTGTCGTTGGCGCGCGATATGGAAAGCAGGGTGCGCGAGGAAGGCGCCGTGCCGGCCACCATCGCCGTGCTGGAAGGCGTCGTCCGCGTCGGGTTGAACGAAGCCGAGTTAGACCAACTCGCCGGCGCCGGCGACGCGCTCAAGATCAGCCAGCGCGATTTTGCAACTGCCATCGCCCAGGGCGCCAGCGGCGGCACCACCGTCGCCGGTACGATGTTCGCCGCGCACGCCGCAGGCGTCAGGGTCTTTGCCACCGGCGGCATCGGCGGCGTCCACAAGGAAGCGCGCTTCGACGTTTCCACCGACCTGCAGGCGCTGGCTTCCATCCCTATGCTCGTGGTCTGCGCGGGGGCCAAGGCCATCCTCGACCTGCCTGCCACGCTCGAATACCTGGAAACGATGGCCGTGCCGGTGGTGGGATACCAGACCGAGGATTTCCCGGCTTTCTACTCGCGCAAAAGCGGATTGAAGGTCAGCGCAACGCTGGCATCCCCGGAAGAGGTGGTCGAATTTGCGCAAGCGCATTGGGAGATCGGGATGCGCAGCGCCGTGTTGGTGACACAACCCATCCAGGCGGATTACGAAATCCCCAAGGAGACGATGGATCCGCTCATCGTCCAGGCCTCGCAAGAGGCGGTCGAAAAGAAGGTCCACGGTCAGGAACTGACCCCCTTCCAGTTGCAGCGCCTCAACGAACTCTCCAACGGACGGACGCTGCAAGCCAACCTGGCCCTGCTGCTGAACAACGCTAGCCTGGCGGCGCAAATCGCCAGGGCCATGGCAATGAGACAAAGGCGAAAAATCGTTTAGGGGAAACCAGCCGCTATGCCCCGCCTTACGCACGGCTAAAGCGCATACAACTCGAATTCCACCTCGACCGACAAAACGCGCGCCAGCCTGCTATCGCGCGTGAGGAGGGGAAGCCCGGCTACCTTTCCACTGGCAGCGATCAACGCATCCATCCAGCCCAGGCCAGCGGCGGCATACTTTTGCATCCAGGAACCCGCCAATCGCGCTGCATTCGAATCAAGCGGCAGCGCCACAAACCGGGCAAGGATTGCATTATGCCGCTCTACTTCATCCACCCTCAGGCCGCGCCATAGTTCTGCTTCCGTGATGACAGAGAGATAAGGCGTCACATCGCCATTCAAAATTGCATCGAATCTGGGTTTGATGATTGCAAGCCCGCGATAAATATCGATCAGGGCGGTCGTATCGAACAGCAATTCAGTTTGTTTGTTCACGCTTCCAATCACTTTCCCACCGCTTGCGCCCTTCCGCTATCCACTCATCGCCAATATC
>JBMOMO010000004.1:0-4442 GCA_049324135.1 Chloroflexota bacterium | reverse complement strand
TAACTATCGCGTAACATTGGGGCAGCCTCCTTTGATAAAAGTTGTGCCTCGCACCTCAATTTTTATCAGAGGGGCTACTTCCTTGTCAACTCCCTTCTTTTGCACCAGAAACTAGATTAGCGGATTCTTTTCCAGGCTGGTAAAAGCGCCCCATCAGTTTGGCGCGCTAACGATTTTTTTAAGGCTCTTTCCGTGTGGCTCCGTGAAATCCGTTTCATCCGCGTACAGGATGCTTGCGCCTCGCAAAGAGCCTCATCCTCCTGTGGTATCCGGTTGGCTCTTGGGGGCTTTCCGCCTTCTTTTGGGCGCTTCTTCGACCTCGGCAGGCTTTTGCCGGGAAGCGCGCCAGGCCAGCCAGGCCGCGCCTGTCCCGGCGGCAGTGACCAGCACGCCGAAGATCCAGCCGACGTAAGGGACGGAGCGCAGCAGGATATAGATCGCCGCGCCGAGCAGGATGGCTACGATTTTCACCCATGCGGCAGTATCGAATTTGTCGGACAGCCAGGTGAAAAGCGCGTAAACCAGGACGATCTTGGTGCCGTAGGTAATGAAGAACCATAGCGCGGTCAATGCTAGCGCCAGCAGGGAATAAGCCGCGATCCACAAGGCGATGCTCAGTTGCCACAGGCCGAGATAGTTGAGCGCCAGCCCGAACGAGAAGACCAGCGCGCCCAGCAGTGCGCCCACGGCGAACAGGTTGAAGCCGATGACCAGCGCCAGCAGGCCGATCCCGGTTGTGCGCCAGGGCCGGGCGCGGAAGGGAACGTTGCCCGCTTCCAGCGGGCGGCGCGCCAGCCAGAAGGCCAGCAGTCCGAACAGGGAGAGCACGGTCCATTCTCGGGTCACGTCTATGCCCCAGGCGGCCCAGTCGAACGGAGTTTCCCCACTTTGCGCCTGGGCGCGCAGGCGCGCGCGGGAGATGGGCAGGGTGCGGCTGGAGGGCGTCGCTTCCGGCGCAGGTTTGGGGAGTTCGAAGTGCAGTTTGACGGTCAATTCCTCGAAGCCCAGCAGGCGCATCAGCCCGTTGTAGAGTTGGAGCGGCCCGATGGCGGTGTGCAGGTCGCGCCCCACGCTCCCGTTCAGGCTGGCGTCCAATGCCAGGGCGAACAGGTCGCGCCGGATGGAGGCATCCTTCTGGCTGGCGATACCCACACTGAGCGCGTACAAGTCGCGTTCCAGGCTGGCGCTGGGGGTCAGTTCGGTCGTCAGGCCGAGCGCGTAGACGCCGCCCGTGACCGTCCCGCCCAGCATCAGGTTCTGGCCGATCATGAGCAGGCTGCCGTTTACCTCGCCGTTGACCGTCACCTGGTTGCCGAGGATGAAGACGTTGCCGTTCACCGTCCCTTCGATGGAGACGTTCTGCCCGACCAGGACGACGTCGTAATCAACAACCGTCCCGCCTGGGATGGTATCGCCGTAGACGATGCCCTGCGCCAGGGCGGGCGTCGGCAGGGCAAATGCCAGCAGCAGGGCGGCTGCCAGCAGGTGGATGGTTTTATGGGCGCGACCTTTCATTGCAAGCCTCCTGAAGGATCATATACAACTCTATCCCAAGTATAGCCGTCCTTTGTAAAAAATCAATCACATCTCAGCCATCACCCGTTCAGCGCAATCCCAGCCGGCGTAGAGCGCGCCGCCGGTGGAAGGCCCTGCAAGGTAATCGCCGCAGAAGTAGACCGGCTTCTCCTGCATGTCGCGGCGGAAGGCGGCCAGCGCGGTCAGGTAGCCGGGGCGGAAGGTCGGTACCTTCTCCGGCCAGCGGTAGACCAGCGTCTCACCCAGCCGTCCGTTCAGTTCAGGGTGAATCTTCAAGGTATCCGCACGCGATTTGGCGATGATGGATTCGTCCGCTTCGTCCGGGTCGTAGCGCGCCACAGCCGTATCCACCAGCAGCAGGGTCTTGTCGCCCTGGCGCTGGTCGATGCCCACCGAGCAGATGTACATGTCCTCGCGGCGCGGGATCATCACGCCCGGCACGCCGGGGTCGAAATGTCCGTTCACTTCCTGGAAGATGGAGGCCGTGAAGGCGTAGTGGACGTTGGGGAAGAAGGCCTGCCAGGCCGGGCGCGGCTGCGGGAAGAGCCCCAGGGCGCGGTTGCCCTGCACGGCGACCACCGCGCGCTCGGCTTCGATAACCTGCTGACGGCCTCCCTGCTGGAAAGTCACCGTGACGGAGCGTCCATCCGGATTCACTTCGATGCGTTCGACGCGCGCTTCGAGCCGCACCTCCAGCCTGCTTCCGATTGCCTGGGGCAGCGACCCGATCCCGGCGCGCAGCCCCAGGCTTTTGGTGTTCAGGTAACTTGTCATCAAAGCCAGGAAAGCCTTGCGCGAAAGATCTCCGCCGCCGTAACTGCAATAGGTCTCGAAGGTCGGGAAGGCCCAGTATTCGTACATCTCCGGGCTGATGCGTTTGTAGAAGAACTCCTCCAACGTGTCATCGTCCGGCCCCGGCGCCTGCTCCATGCGGTACATATTCTTCACCTTTGGGGCAACTGCCAGGAAGTGCGGGATGAGTTTCAGCATGGCCAGGCGCGCCTGGAACGAGACGCCCGTCCAGCGCAGGTACGAGCCGATGGAGACGAAGTTGACCGCGTGCAGTTTCCCGTCCCGCAGGACGACGGTCGGGACGCCGTCGCTGAACATCTGGTAGAGTTGGTCTTGCAGGCCGAGTTCGCCCGCCATCTCCAGCAGGTATTTGTCGCCGCCGGTGACGAACTTGGCGCCGGGGTCTATGCTCCAGCCGTTCCAGTGGATGGTGATCATACGCCCGCCGACGTGCTCGGCGGCTTCGAGGACGATGATCTCATGCCCGGCCTTTTGCAGGCGGTAGGCGGCTGTCAGCCCGGCAATGCCGGCGCCGATGACGATGATCTTCGACATAGTTCCTCCGTGTGATTGTTTACCACCTGGCGTGGTGTTCCTCGGCAAAGCCGATCAGGTCCTTGACCGCGACCTGCTGCCCGTCATCGGCGACGACCTGTCCGTTGTAGCGCCCGAACATCTGGTGGACTTCGCTGGCGACAACGGCCAGGTTGGTCGTAGCGGTGCGGTCCTTGAAGGGGGTGAAGGTCAGGTCGAGGCGGCCCTGGTTATCGGTAAAATGCCAGGGTTTCATGTAGTCGCCGGGGACGTAATCGAACTTGACCTGGTCGAGTTTGTGGATGCGGTTGTCCAGGACAATGGCATTCTCGCTGGCGGCAGATAGGTCGCCAAAGCCGCAGCCCAGGTTCAGGCCGAGGGTGCGACCGTCTGCAAGGAAGCCGGAGGCGCTGGCCCAATTCCAGAAAGACTGGTATTCCCACACGCCGCGCCCCCAGTCGAGCGAGCCGAGGCAAGTGGCGGGATCGAGCCTCTCGGTCAGGTCGCCATATTCGACGTGGCCGCTGGCGGGCAGGCAGTTGACCTTGCGGTTCCAGTAGAAGCGTTTCTCCCCGATGGGGATGACGATGTTCATCGACTCGTAGCCGGACGGCGTCTGCAGATCGATCTCGGCCTGGATGCCGCGTCCGCCGTGGAAGCCAGGCCAGGAGACGGACAAATGCCGATGGTCAGGATGCAGGCCGAAGTGGAGTCTGACGCGCGCGTCTTCGAAATGGCTGTCGCCCTGGGTGGAGTTGCGCGGCAGTTCGATGCTTTTGCCGAGCGGGATGACCAGTCCCTCTTCGTGCAGGTCGCCGGTCTCGAAGTCCAGGGTGTAGACGAAGATGTTTCCGGCGTAGCCCAGGTCGGCGATGGTGGCGGAGAAGAAGCGGCGCGGGCTGAAGACGGCGTAGTAGTCCCAGCGTTTGACGCGGAAGCGTTGCAGCGGGCGCAGTGCGTAGAAGCGGGCGGACTCGAGGTTGCAGTCCAGCACGGGCTGGCGCGCCCAACCGACCTGGGCGAGAGAGCCGTCTGGCTGGAGCAGGGGGCCGGGTTGGGTTAGTTCGGTTTGCATAGGAGACTCCAACAAGTATTATTGCGCCACCACGATTTCCATGAACAGCGCGTCGCCGAACGCCTCGCCGTCCGGGCCGAAGGCCTGCCACGCGGACTTGTAAGTGCCCGGCGCTGTGGGCGCGGTGAAGGTGATGCGGATGACGGTTTGCATCGCAGCGCGGGCGGGATAGAGCGCCTGCTCGGCCGTTGCGCCCAGCGGCTCGCCGCCGGCAAATTTCAGGCGGTAGCGCGCGTCCCAGTTGCAGGAGCCGTTGTTCTGCACCAGCCATTGCTTGTCTATGCTGGCGCCAGGCGAGACGACGCTGCCGTCGGGGATGGTCAGGTCTTCGAGGAAGGCCAGCCCGTCGGTGCAGGGCGGGGTGGAGGTGGGGACGACGGTCGGTTCGGGGGGCGGGGTGAAGGTGGGGATGACGGGCTGCTGCCCCAGGATGGCGGGCCCGGTCGGCGGGGCAGCCTTGGGGGCCAGGAAGGGCGTGGGGGTGGGCGTGGGGGAGCAGGCCTGG
>JBMOMO010000003.1:30617-33756 GCA_049324135.1 Chloroflexota bacterium | reverse complement strand
CGCTTTTGGTTGCCTGCCTGTCGGCAGACAGGCGGAAAAGTCCCCAGTATGGGGAAAGTCCCCAGTATGGGGAAAGTCCCCAGTATGGGGAAAGTCCCCAGTATGGGGAAAGTCCCCAGTATGGGGATGAATCCCGCGCTACGCCATCAAGTGATTGATATAGGAATGGGATTTCGCCGCTACAGGCCATGATATACTTACGTTGTACTTACAAATAAGGAGTCCGCATGTTACGCAAGGTGTTTCGAACGGGCAACAGCATGGTCGTTTCCCTGCCCAGGGACGTGTTCGAGCCGATCGGGCTGGCCGAGGGCGCGGAGGTCAGCGTGGAATTGGATCGCGAGAAGGGGCAGATCGTCATCCGCCCAGTGGAGTTGCCTGTTGCCGGCGCCGGGATCGACCAGGAATTTGCGCGTCAGGTAAGCGAGTTCATTGCAGCGTATCGCCCGGCGTTGGAGTCCCTGTCGAGGCGATGAAGGTTCTTACGCCTGAGCAGGTGTTGTTCATCCACGCCCGCCTGGTGGAAGAGACCGGCGGCGCGCATGGGGTACGCGACCTGGGGATGTTGTTGTCTGCCCTGGCGCGCCCGCAGGCCACTTTCGATGGCAATGAACTCTATGTGGATGTCTTTTCGAAAGCCACTGTTTTGCTGCATTCATTGGTGAACAACCATCCTTTTGTGGATGGGAACAAACGTACGGGCATTGCCTGTGCGGGCATCTTTCTGCGAACTTGCGGCTGGCGTTTGACAGCCAGCAACCAGGAAGTGGAATCCTTCGCGCTCCGGGTTGCGACTTCTACGATCAGCGTGGAGGAAATGACCCGTTGGCTGCGGGAAAACTGTAAGCAGGAGATTTCTGAATAAAACTCCCGAAGGGTCGCCCATAAACCTTCGGGAGTTTTTTCTATTCTACCGTCACGCTCTTTGCCAGGTTGCGGGGCTGGTCCACATCCAGGCCGCGGATGGCGGCAATGTGATAGGCCAGCATCTGTAGCGGGATGACCGTGACGACCGGGGAGAGCATCCACGGCGCTTCCGGCACCCACAGCACATGGTCGGCCATGCCCTGCACCAGTTCGTCGCCCTCGGTAGCGACCGCGATGACCACGCCGCCGCGCGCCTTGGCCTGCTGGATCTGCGAGATCATCTTCTCGTGCCAGGGGTCTTTGGGCGCCAGGCACAGGACAGGCATGTTCTCGTCGATCAAGGCGATGGGGCCGTGTTTCATCTCGCCGGCCGGGTAGCCCTCGGCGTGGATGTAGGAGATCTCCTTGAGTTTCAGCGCGCCCTCGTAGGCGATGGGCATGTTGATGCCGCGTCCCAGGTACAGGCAGTCGCGGATGTCTTTGAGGGTATGCGCCACTTTCTCGATCTCCGGTTCGCTGTCCAGGACGCGCCCGGCCAGGTCGGGGATCAGGCGCAGGTCGGCCACCAGCGCGCGGCGGGTCTTCTCGTCGATTGCGCCGCGCAGGTCGGCCAGCAGGATGGCCAGCATGTACTGGTCCACCAGCGGGGCGGTGAAGGCCTTGGTGGAGGCCACGCCGATCTCCGGGCCGGTCTGCATCGAAATGTAGCCGTCCGCGACGCGCATGGCCTGTGAGCCGATGGCGTTGACGATGCTCCAAACGGTCGCACCCTTCTTGCGGCCTTCCTCCATGGCGGCCAGCGTGTCAGCCGTCTCGCCGGATTGTGAGATCGCCAGCACGGCCGTGTTCCCGTCGATGATCGGGTCGCTGTAACGGAACTCCGAGCCGATCACCACTTCCACCGGCGCGCGGGCGATGGTCTCGATCAGCGTCTTGCCCACCATGCCCGCGTAAGCCGCCGTGCCGCAGGCGGTGATGTAGATGCGCTGGATGCGTTTTGCCAGTTCGGGGGTCAGGTTCAATTCCGGCAGGCGTACCCGCCCGGCGTTGAAGTCCACGCGCCCGGCCAGGGTGTCGGTCAGCGAACGCACCTGCTCGTGGATCTCCTTCTGCATGAAGTGGCGGAACTCGCCCTTCTCGGCCGAGACCGCGTCCCAGGCGATGGTATGCACTTCGGGTTGCAGCGGTTGGCCCTCCAGCGTCTCCACGCGCACGCCCTCGCGGGTCACGATAGCCATCTGGCGCGACTCCAGGAAGATCACCCGGCGGGTATGCTCCAGGATGGCCGGGATGTCCGAAGCGATGAAGTTCTCGCCCTCGCCCAGCCCGATCACCACGCCGCCGGCGTTGCCAATGCGCGCGCACACCATCTTGTCCGGCTCGTCGGCCGACAGCAGCACCACGCCGTGCGCGCCCTGAATGTGCTGGAACGTACTGCGGGCGGCCTCGGCCAGGTCCTTGCCGGCCGCCTGGTGACGCTCTACCAGGTGGACGATGGTCTCGGTATCGGTATCCGAGTTGAACTGCGCGCCTTCGGCGCTCAACTCGTCCTTCAGTTCCAGAAAATTTTCGACGATGCCGTTATGCACCACTACCACCCGTCCCGACCCGCCGAGGTGCGGGTGGGCGTTGCGCGCCGAGGGCGCGCCGTGCGTAGCCCAGCGGGTATGACCAATGCCGGGCGCGCCCGCCACAGGCGACCCATTGACCAGTTCTGCCAGCCGCGCCAGTTTGCCCGCATCGCGCCGCACCTCGATGCCCCTGCCGTTATAGACGGCCAGCCCGGCCGAGTCATAGCCGCGATATTCCAGCCGTTTGAGTCCATTGAGTATGATCGGCGTCGCATCGCGCGGGCCGATATAGCCTACGATTCCACACATGGGTTCCTCCAGGTTTTATTTCTATTCTCTACTGCCGCTTCCTGCGCATTTGTCTCGCCGGTTGCCCTTGAGCGTTGGGCGCAGGATTGTAAATCGTAACTGGAGGGAAAGATGGACGGGTGGTGGCGCACCCGGAGGGCTTCCGCTGATCGTTCGATTTTTTCTCCTCTCCCCCTCTCCCCTTGGGAGAGGGGATAGGGGTGAGGGGAGATTAGCCCCACCTCGCAGTGGGGAACCCTCATCCTCGTCAACTCACTGGAGCGGCTATCGGACGATTCGACTATCCGACCATCAGGCCAATGAGTCCATGCGCTGTCTTTCCCGGGAAATATGTCGCGCGCCTCCTTTCATAATACAAGCGAGCGCGATTATACCCGATTTCGACCACAGAT
>JBMOMO010000003.1:25673-30517 GCA_049324135.1 Chloroflexota bacterium | reverse complement strand
AAAGCCTTCGCTTGCAGGCAAACACACGGCAAATGTCCGAATTGCGTGAAAAATGCGTGGAAAATGGCATACAATTGCATTGCAGTCATTGTCCTTGCCCTTTCCTTCCGGTATGATTAGGATGCGAGAGTCTATAGATAGGATGAATGCTATGACGTATCACTCATGTAAGCGCATGAAGCGCAGCGAAAAAGGCCAGGGACTGGTGGAATTTTCCCTGGTGGCGATCCTGCTGATGATCCTGGTGGCGGGCATCGCCGAGTACGGCACCCTGTTGAACGATTACCTCAACCTGGTGGACGCCTCGCGCGAAGCCGTGCGCTACTCTTCCAGTTTCGACCCCTTTGCGGGCATGGAAGGTGAATGGGAGGAAAACCCGCAATTCTACCAGGACACCATCCAATTGACCCACGAAGTGCTGGCCCCGCTGACGCTCGACTCTGAAGAGGGCGATGACATCATCGTCTCATTTTTTACGGTGGGGGATGGTATCTATATCCGCTACCCGAACACCACCGGCTACCGCTGGTCTTCCACGCAGACCTCCCAGTTCACGGATGCCATGATTCAAGAACGCCTGCAAACCGGCGCCCAGCCGGCCGGTGTGCTGCTGGTGGAGATCTTCTATCACTATCACCAACGATTACAACTGCCGTTGTTCACCGAGTTGATCCCCGATCCCATCCCGGTATACGCTTATGCGATGATGCCATTGGCGGCAGCCAAGCCGGAAGATACTCCTGTTCCTTGAGAAACTATGAAAAAACTCTTTTCCCGTACCAAGAACACCCTGGGGCGCAAGTTGCGCTCCTGGAAGGCCGCCAGCCGCTCGGAGCGCGGGCAGGTGCTGGTAGTGGTGACCATTGCCATGCTGGTGCTGGTGGCTTTCGTCGGCCTGACGGCAGACGTGGGACTGTTGTATATCGAGCATGGCAAATTGCGGCGCGCGGTGGACGCGGCCGCGCTGGCCGCCTCCTCGGAGTTCCGCAAAGGATACACTTACCCGACAGGACATCTCAACTTGGAAAATGCAGCGCGGGAATTCCTGAAATTGAACGGTTACGACCCCGACGATGAAGACCGCCCGTACACCCCCCGGGTGGAGACCTGCGTGTCGGCGGAGGCTGCCGGCGATGAAGCGGTAAAAGATATCCTTAATTGCGACGGTCCGACCAAACGTAAATTGGTATGGGTAGAAGCCTCGACCACGATGGAGACCTCCTTCCTGAAGGTCATCGGCATCCAGGAAGTGCCGCTGCGCGCGCAGGCGGTCTCGGAGGCCGCCTCGCTGGACGTGGTGCTGGCCATCGATACCTCCGAATCCATGACCTGGGACGCAGAGCCTCTCACCTGGCAGCGCGACCCCTACCAGTGCAACCCGGGCAACGACTGCCAACCTTTCCGGGATGTGAAAGAAGCCGCCAAGGCCTTCGTGGACCAGTTGTTCTTCCCGTATGACCGCGTCTCCATCGTCACCTTCGACCAGACCGCCCGCTATGTATTGCACTTCAGCGACGATCCGCTCAAGAACAATGCTACCTACATCAAGGGCAAAATCCAGGACCTGACCGTCTTTTCGCCGGAGACGTGCGTGGCGGCCGGCGGCGGCCCCTGCCGGGAGTACGAGCGCTACACAGACGATCCCCTTGATGGAGATGGGCATGGCGACGGCGACGGCGATTGGTCTGATGAGCTCATCATAGATGAAAGCCCAGCGGACGGCATCGGCGACACCTACCTGGACTTCCGCTGTCCCGAGTTGAGCGGTTATGGCGCCTCATACCCGGCCAATGACAACGCCCATCCCTGCGGCTCCACCAACATCGGCGCCGGGCTGCGCTACGCCGGAAACGAGTTCGCCGGCGCCACCACCGCCAACCCGCCGCCCAACCCGCCCATCACCATCCGCACCGAATCGCTGTGGGCGGTCATCCTGTTGAGCGACGGCGCGGCCAACTCGTCCTACGGCATCGAGGATTACTGCGTCAGCGACGAAAACCCGATCTGCCGCGACAAGTGGGCCGATACCCGCCATTGCGCCTCGGCCGGCGACGTGACCTGCCTGGCGCGCGGCGGCGTGTTCGACCTGGATGCATACGATGTCAACGACTTTGCCAAAGATATGGCCGATTTCATCTTCGACGACCAGCAGGCGCTCATCTTCACCATTGGGCTGGGGCCGGACGTGCTGCGCAAACAGGGCGTGGAATTTGCCTGCGATCCGGGTAGCCCCGATTACAACCCGACCGATTGTGAACGCGCTGATAATGGCGAGAAGTTTTTGCAATACGCTGCTGACCCGGACGGCGACGAGACTCCCTTTGGCGGCGAGTATTATTATGCGCCGGATGGCAACGACCTGCGCCAGATCTTCCTCGACATCGCCGACAAACTGGCCACCCGCCTGACGCAATAAGGATGGAACCCCGTATGAACCGACGCCCCACTTCCCTTCCCGGCCAGCGCTCGCAGGCCCTGTTGGAATTCGCCCTGGTGCTGCCGCTGCTGTTGATGCTGATCTTCGGCATCATGGACACGGCCATGCTCTTCCAGGCCTGGCTGACGGTGGAGAACATCGCCCGCCAGTCGGTGCGTTACGCCGTCACCGGGCAGTACGACACCGCCTATTGCGTGGATACCCCGGATGACGCCGACCTGGACGCCTGCGCGGGCGAAAACTACATCCCCGAGCAGAACGCCGCCCGCCTGCAAACGCTTATCGACAACCCAAACGGTTACGCCTACCGGCAGTCGGTTGGCTTGTTCTTCCACGATGCCAATATTACCGATCAAGGCCAGATCGGGTACCTGGACGTAACCGTGTGTTCCAGCCGCGACGCGAACGGGAACGGCGACCATACGGATGACTTTACCTTCTACGCGCCCAACCGCCTGGAGTACGCCCGCTGCACGCCGACCGAGGACCCCGGCGACCCGGGCGACCGCGTCATCATCGCGGTGGACTACAACCACCCGCTGCTGACGCCCTTCCTGAACAAGGCCTGGCCGTATATCCACCTGTCCGCTTACCGCCAGGGCATCGTGGAGATGTTCCGCGTGCCGCGCGTCATCGCGCTGCCGCCGCTGGTCGGGCTGCCCACATCCACGGCTTCCAACACCCCGCCGCCCAGCGCCACGCCCACCAACACCGCCACCGCCACACTGACTTCCACGGCCCTGCCGATCTACATCGAGATCGTCAGCCCCGATCCCAGCGGGCAGGTCATCACGAACGTGAACCAGACGCCCTTCGAGGCCATCGCCTACAACCCGCCCTACGGCACGGACAACGGCGACGGCATCCAAAGCATCCGCTTCTGGTTCAGCGGCCCGTCCAGCATCCCCGCCCGCACCGAGGGGGTACTCAGGTATTGCGCCTTCAGCGGCAACGGCCCGTGCAACTATATTTCGTCGGTGATGGATTACACCACGCTGGTGAACGGCGAATATACCATGTACGCGCAGGCCACCGGCGTGGACGGGCGCGTCTCGGTAACCGTCTCGAAGACCTTCATTATCAACTTCCCGCCCACGCCCACGCCCACGGCCACGCGCACCTTCACCGCTACGCCCACGCCCAGTTGTACGAATATCTACGTCAACCTGACGCGCTTGTACAACGACGATTTCCAGGTGCGCGTCCGCAATGACAACGTAGCCACCGCCTACCTGACCGAATCGAATATGACCTGGAGTTCGCCGTATGCGCCGCCCTTGTACTTCAACCTGTTCTCGTTCGGGCGCACCTATTACAACCCGACCGGGAGCGTCTATACCTCGCCGGTCGAGTGGGAGACTGCCGACGGCGGTTCGCCCGAGCCGCTGTATGGCGGCACGCAAAGGATATGGTCGGCCGACTTCGACCTGATGGGCCAGCCGCTGCACGGCAGTTACAGCGTCGTGTTGACCTTCACCTTCCCGGATTGGGGCGACTGCGTGCTGCCCGCCGCCTCCACCGACCGGTACACGCCTACGGCAACCCTCACGCGCACGCCCACGCGCACGCCCACGCGCACGCTCTCGCCCACCATCACGCGCACGCCTACGCGCACGCTCTCGCCCACCATCACGCGCACCCCAACGCGCACGGGTTCGCCCACTATCACGCGCACGCCTACGCGCACGGGTTCGCCTACCAGTTCGCCCACGCGCACGCTCTCGCCGACCGTCACGCGCACCCCAACGCGCACCGCGACCGGCACGAACACGCCGACGCGCACGAACACCGTGCCGGCTACCTCGACCCATACGCCCACGCCTTCGGGCACGCCTTCCAAGACCCCGACCATCGGCGGCGGGTAAATCCGCCAGTCATCTGGAACAGAACGAATACGGGGACCACCGCAGTATGGTGGTCCCCGTATTGTTTAGGATCGTGGATTAAATAACTGTCCCCATTGCTCTGGGCGGATTTGGCAATCCAGGGCGAGCCGCATGGACAAGTTATTTAATTCCCGTTCCTTAGCGCCTGGCAAGCGACCCTGATATAGAACCTCAAGGCTAACCACTGCGATACAGTATTGCCCTGTGAAAACTATGCCAATCGCAAAGATTTTGCGCGATGCTCATCTTATGGTTGCGGAAAAGTCCCCAGTATGGGGATGAATTCCGCGCTACGGAGACACCGAGATAAAAACTGTGTGTCTCCGTGACTTCGTGGTAAGGTTTTACAAGAATCTTCGCGGTTGACGTCGTTTTCGCAGAGCAATTCTATATCGCGCAGCGAGATTCCAAAATTAAGCCGCTTGATTCAGGAATTAAGCCGCTCGATTCCCGGATTAAGCCGCTCGATTCTGATGATTAAGCCGCTTGACTCTGATGATTAAGCCGCTCGATTCCCGGAT
>JBMOMO010000003.1:0-25573 GCA_049324135.1 Chloroflexota bacterium | reverse complement strand
GATTAAGCCGCTCGATTCCCGGATCAAGCCGCTTGATCCGGGATTGTATGCCCTGCTGTTTTTGGATACAGGTTGCGTGGAAAACCCGGATTTCTCGCCACAGATTTTCCTGGCCGACAGGCCAGGGAGACGCGGTAAATTTTCCGCCGGGGAGGAGAAATGGTTATAATCGGATTCATACAGGAAAAAGGAAGATGCGATCCGTGTTGAACCGTATCCGGCAGGTCAAGCGCAGGGGCATCCTGGTCGAGTCGCTGCTGTTCGTGGGCCTGTACGTGGCCGCGTTGCTGCTGCTCGCGCCGGACGCGCCCGCCCGCCCGCTGGTGGAGAACCTGGCCGTGCTGGCCTCCTCGCTGACGGGCGCGCTGCTCATTTTCTTCTCGCTGCCGGGGCTGGCCCCCGCCGCCCGCCCGGCCTGGCTGCTGCTGGCGCTGGCGCTGCTGGCCTGGCTGGCGGCCGACCTCGCCAGGACCTTCTACCTGTTCCTGCCAGGGGGCGAACAGCCCTTCTTCTCGCTGGTGGACGTGTTCAACCTGTCCGCCTATCTCTTTGCGGCGCTGGCGCTGTTGGGATACCCGTCCGAGGGCCGCTACGCCCCTACGCGCTTCCGCTTCATCCTGGACGCGGTCATCTCCTCCGGGGTGGTGGTCACGCTGGGCTGGTTCCTGCTGGCGCGCCCGGCGCTGGGCTCCTCGCTCTCGCGCCTGACCGTGCTGGCGCTGGCGGCTTACCCGCTGGCAGACCTGGTGCTGTTGATGGTGCTGTCGAACGTGTCGCTGACCAGTTTGATGCCGCGCGCGACGGCCGCTTTCCTGGGGGCGGGGCTGGCCGCCTTTGCCTTCTCGGATTACGCCTACAGTTCGCTGGCCTTGCTGGGCGCCGCCCGTTCCGGCACGTTGATCAGCCTGGGATGGGTGGGCGGCGCGCTGCTGATGGGGCTGGGGGCGGTGTTCGAGCGCGCCCGGGGGGAGCCTGCGCCCGTCTCTGCCTGGGAACAGCCCGGCCTGGGCGTCCAGGTGCAAAAGGTGCTGCCGCTGGCGCTGGCGCTGGTGCTGTTCTGGTACGTGCTGGCCGACTGGCAATTGCGCGGAACCTTCTCGCCCTTCGGGGTGTGGATGAGCCTGGCGCTGGGCATCATGCTGGTCGTGCGCCTGGGCATCCGGGCGGGCGAGGTGGAATTGCAGCGCTACTGGCAATTGTTCAAGAACCTGGCCGACCCGGCCTTCATTTGCGACCTGAACGGGAAAGTCATCCTGGGCAACCCCGCTTTCGAACAGTTGGGCGTCGCGCCCGAAGCGGGGCAATCCCTCCCGGCGGTCTTCGCCGGGCTGCCTTCTGGCGGGCTGCGCTCGCTGCTGGACGGCAAGCAGGGCGGCGACGTGAAGATCGAGGTGACGCTGCAAGATTCCCGCACGCCGTACCTGCTGTCCTTGAGCCGGGTGGCAACCGAAGGCCGGCGGGACCTGGCGGCCGGCGTGGCCTATAACCTGAGCGAACAGAAGCGGCAGCGCGACGCCATCCAGTCCGCGTATGACGAGTTGCAGGCGCTCCACAAGCAGTTGGAGGAGTTGAACGCCAGCCTGGAGCAGGTCGTCGAACAGCGCACGGCCAACCTCCAGGAGGCCTATCGCCGCCTGGAAGACCAGAACCGGGCGTTGCAGGCGCTCGACCAACTCAAAAGCGACTTCGTTTCCATGGTCTCGCACGAGTTACGCAACCCGCTCAACAACCTGGGGGGCGGGCTGGAGTTGCTGGTCGAGCGGCGCAAGGGCCAGGGCGGGGATCAAGACACATTGGCGCTGATGCAGGCCGAAGTCCGGCGGCTGACGCGCTTCGTCGAGAACATCCTGAACGTGTCCGCCATCGAGGCCGGCCGCCTGGCGCTGCGCTGTACGCCGCTGTCGCTGGAGTCCAGCCTGGAGCGCGTCGCCAGGAACCTGGGGCCGCAGGACAAGGACGGGCGCTTGCAGGCGCTCCTTCCGCCGGGACTGCCGCGCGTGCTGGCAGAGCAGGGCGCGCTGGAAAGCGTCTTGGGGCACCTGCTGGACAACGCCCTGAAATACGCGCCGGAGGGACAGGTGCAGGTTTCGGCGGAAAAGCGCGGGCGGCGCGTGCGCATCGCAGTGCGGGACTTTGGGCCTGGCATCCCAAACGACAAGCAGGGACTACTCTTCGAGCGCTTCCAGCGCCTGGACGCGAGCGATTCCCAGACCATCTACGGGCACGGGCTGGGGTTGTACCTTTCGAAACGCTTGTTGCAGGCTATGGGCAGCGACCTTTCTTTCGACCCGCCGCCGGATGGCGGGGCGCGTTTTACCTTTGATTTGAAGGCGGCGCCGAAATGAAAAAAATCCTTTTGATCGACGACGACCAGGCCTTGCTGCACCTGCTGGGCGAATTCCTGCGGGACGGCGAGTTCGAGGTCAGCGGCGCGGCCAGCGGGCCGGCCGGGCTGCGGCTGGCGTTCAATGAACACCCCGACCTGATCCTGCTGGATGTGATGCTGCCCGGCATGGACGGCTGGGAGGTGTGCGCGCGCCTGCGCGAGATGAGCGATACGCCGGTCATCATGCTGACCGCCAAGACCACCGAAGCCGACAAACTGCGCGGCTTCCGCCTGGGGGTGGACGATTACGTCACCAAGCCGTTCAGTTTTGCCGAACTGGCAGCGCGCGTCCAGGCCGTGCTGGCGCGCACGGCGGCCAGCGGCGCGAAGTCCGGCTATGCGGTTTTTGGCGGCGTCACGCTGGATACGGAAAAATACCAGGCCTTTTTCGACGGCAGGGCGCTGGATCTGACCCCCACGGAATACCGCCTGCTGGAAGCGCTGGTGCGGCGCATGGGCAAGGTCGCTTCGGAGGCCGAACTGGTGCAGGAAGTGTGGGGCCGCTCCCGCTCACAGGATACCGCCCTGGTCAGGCGCTACATCATGATGCTGCGGAAGAAGATCGAGGTAGACCCGTCCGACCCGCAGCACATCCTGACCGTGCGCGGCTTTGGCTACCGGCTTGGCACCGGCCCGCTAACCACAGATAAACTCAGATGAAAGGTTGTTTAGATGGACTGTAAGCAAAGGCCAGATTCGTCCATTATTTTGTTCATCTGTGTTGATCTGTGGCGTCCCCAGGCTTTCCAATTGCTTTCTTAGCGGAAGAGGTAGAACAAGATCGACAGGATCAGGAACGGGGCGTAGGGGATGGGGGTAAAGGCCTGGTAGCGTTTGCGCAGCAACAGGACCGCGATCACCAGCAGGCTGGCGATCCCGCCCGCGAAGATGGTGAACAACAACCCGGCCAGGATGACCGGCCAGCCCAGCAGCAACCCGGTGACGCCGCACAGGTTGACATCCCCGAAGCCGAGCGCCACTTCTTCGATCTCCTCCCCGCGCCGTTTCGACATATAGCGGGCAAAGACCTCCCCCAGGAAATAGAAGACCAGCATCACCCCAAAGCCGAACGCGCCGCCGACCAACGTGGGGACCAGCCCGTGCGCGGCCAGCCCGATCCCAAATCCCAGCAGCGCGCCCACGATGCTGACCGGGTGCAGGATCAGGCGGTGTTCCAGGTCTATCACGAAGACGACCCCCAGCCAGGCCAGCAGCAGCAACGCCAGCGGGAAATCCAACCTGGCGGGCGGGGCCAGCCAGAGATAGATCGTCCCGCCCAGCATGACGGCCTGGGTGATATACGTGCGTTTGCCGCGCGCCTCCCCGCAAGCCGGGCAACCGCGCAGCAACAGGTAGTCTTTCCACGGCAGGGGCTGGTTGCACTTCGGGCAGGCCGGCTGGCTGAAACGGCGGGTGACGGGCAGCACGTCGGACAGGTAGTTGACCAGGTAGCCGGCCAACCATCCTAGCGCAATGGGAATAAGGATGGAAATATTCATAGGAGTATCATAGCATATTCGCGCCGGAGTGGGAATCACCCATCAGGAGTGTAAGCGGATTGTAATGTTCTTGGCGAATCCATCAATCTGCCTTACAATCATTTTTATTTACAGGAGCATTCGGACGCTCGTTCTTTAACCACAGATAAACGCGGATAAATTGGATTTGGTTCGATAAACATAGAAAAATTACCCTGGTCGGCCAGATTTTCGGACAGACAGGTTGGGTTTATCCAACCCTGGGTTCATCTGTGTTCACAGTGTCCCCTTTGGGGATCTGTGGTTATCCTGAGTTACCGAACGCTCCTTTACAGGAGAACCCCATGGAAAAATTCATCGTCGAAGGCGGCATCCCACTGCGCGGGGAAGTGACTCCTTCCGGCAACAAGAACGCCAGCCTGCCGATCCTGGCAGCCTGCCTGTTGACAGACGAAGCGGTGACCTTGCATAACCTACCACAGATCAAGGATGTGCTCAATATGCGCGACCTGTTGTCGAGCCTGGGAGCGTCTGTGGAAGCGTTGGACGCGAATACCTGGCGCATCACCGCCCGGCGCGTGCAGGCCGCCGACCTGGATGCGGAACTGTGCCGCCGCATCCGCGCCTCCATCCTGCTGGCCGGGCCCATGCTGGCGCGCGCCGGGGAGATCCACCTGCCGCCCCCCGGCGGGGACGTGATCGGGCGCCGCCGGCTGGATACGCACTTCCTGGCGCTCCAGGCGCTGGGCGCGCGGGTCAATTACGACCGCATCCTGGAATTCAAGGCTGACGCCCTGTCTGGCGCGGATATTCTCCTGGATGAGGCCAGCGTCACAGCCACGGAAAATGCCATCATGGCGGCCGTGCTGGCAAAAGGCCAGACCACCATCCGCAACGCCGCCTCCGAGCCGCACGTACAGGAACTATGCCATTTCCTGAACAGCATGGGCGCGGATATTCGCGACATCGGCTCGAACACCATCCACATCCAGGGCGTCGCGCGCCTGCACGGCGCGGAGTACACCATCGGCCCCGACCTGCTGGAAGTGGTCAGTTTCATCGGCGCGGCGGCCGTCACGCGCGGGCAGGTGCGCATCCGCAACGCGGGCGCCAGTCACCTGGAAATGGTCTCGCAGGTCTTCCGGCGCATGGGCGTGACCTGGGAAGCGGATGGGAACGACCTGCTCGTGCCGGAAGAACAATCGCTGCAAGTGGTCTCCGATATGGACGGCGCGGTGCCGGAGGTCAAGACCAACGTCTGGCCGGCCTTTCCCACCGACCTGATCAGCATTGCCATCACGGTCGCCACGCAGGCCTCCGGCACCATCCTGTTCCACGACTGGATGTTCTCCGGGCGCATGTATTTCACCGACAAACTGGTTGGCATGGGCGCGCGCATCATCCTGTGCGACCCCTATCGCTGCATCGTGCAGGGCCCCAACACGTTGTACGGGGAAAACCTCGAAAGCCCCGACATCCGCGCCGGAATGGCCTTGCTGCTGGCCACCCTGTCGGCCAAAGGGCAATCCACCATCCGCAACATCCGCCAGATCGACCGCGGCTATGAGCGGGTAGACGAAAAACTACGCGCACTGGGGGCAAATATCCAGCGCGCGCAAGAATGACCTGCGCGGCAGCGCGCCGCGCGAGGGTACAATATCCATCTAGTTCGTAGGACATACCAAAAAGGAGTTTCGTAATATATGAAAGCCATGCAGTTACCCGGGCCGAAAGCCCAGGCGATGATCGAGCGCGATCATGCCGTCATCTCCCCTTCCTACCCGCGCGGGTATCCCTTCGTCATGGATCACGGCAAGGGCAGCGAAGTATGGGACGTGGACGGCAATCGCTTCCTGGATTTCATGGGCGGGATCGCCGTGGTCTCCACCGGTCACGCCCACCCGGAGGTCGTCAAAGCCATCCAGGAACAGGCGGAGAAGTTCATCCATATCTCGTCCGATTTCTATCACGAAAACTGGATCAGGCTGGCCGAAAAACTGGATGAGATCGCGCCTTTCGAGGAACAGGCGGTCTCGTTCATGACCAATTCCGGCACCGAGGCGGTGGAAACCGCCATCAAACTGGCGCGTTACCATACCGGCCGCATGAATTTCATCGGCTTCACCGGCGCCTTCCACGGGCGCACCATGGGCGCGGTGACGTTCACCGCCAGCAAGCCCACCTACCACAGCGGCTTCTATCCGTTGATGAGCGGCGTCGTCCATGCGCCCTATCCCAATCCCTACCGCCCGGTGCTGGAGCGCAAGTTTGGCGAAGACTACGGCGAGACGGTGGTGCGCTACATCGGAGAGCAGATCCTTGGCCCCATCCTGCCGCCCGATGAAGTGGCTGGCATCCTGGTCGAAAGCATCCAGGGCGAGGGCGGTTACATCGTCCCGCCGGAGGGTTTCTACCCGGCGCTGCGAAAGTTGTGCGACCAGCACGGCATCCTGCTGATCGTGGACGAGGTCCAATCAGGGATGGGGCGCACCGGCAAATGGTGGGCCATCGAGCATTTCGGCGTCGAACCAGACATGCTGACCGCCGCCAAAGGCATCGCTTCGGGCATGCCGCTGGGGGCCTGCGTGGCGCGCAAGTCGGTCATGGACTGGGAACGCGGCGCGCACGGCAACACCTACGGCGGCAACCCCATCGCCTGCGCCGCTTCGCTGGCAACCATAGACTTGATCGAAAAAGAGTATTTGCAGAACGCTGCGACGGTCGGCGAATACGCGCTGGACGCCCTGCACGAACTACAAGCCCGCCATCCCAGCATCGGCGATGTGCGCGGCAGGGGCCTGATGATCGGCGTCGAATTCGTCCAGGACCGCCAGACCAGGGAACCGGCCAAACACCTGACCGAGCGCGTGGTAGACCTGGCCTTCGAGCGCGGCCTGCTGATGCTGTCCTGCGGCAAGTCCGTCATCCGCATTGCCCCGCCGTTGAGCATTTCCAAAGGCGAGATAGACGAGGGCCTGGCTATTTTCGCGGAGGCCATTGCCCTGGCCGAGCAGGAAGCCGGCCTGGCCTAGCGCCCTTCGTGATTGACAGCCTCCCCCTCTTCGGGTATGCTTGCGCCTGTCCGGGCAGGCCCGGCGCGGCGGAACCATCCGAACCCCGCCAGGGCCGAGAGGCAGCAACGGTAAGGAGGCGTCTCCGGGCGCCGCCGGTCGCCTGCCTGGATATTGCTAAAAGTAGAACGTCCCGAGGGTTTTTCAACCTTCGGGACGTTCGCTTTTCGAGAAGTCTCTTACTCGCTTTCGACTTTTATCAACACTGCCCGGGTCTCGATGCGGTTCTTGTACGTGTTGCTGCTTTCCTCGTAACCCACACAAGTTAGTAACGTCAGCCAGGCTTTTTCTTCATGCTTGAACGGCGAGATGGCGTTAGGCTTGATGATGTGGTTCGTCCGTACTTCATAAGTGAAGCGCTGCCCATAGGCATGGATGATGACCTGGTCGCCCCAGCGCAGTTTACCCAGGTCAACGAAGGGACCTGTCTGCCCGTCCGGCAGGACCACGTGGCCGGTGAGGACGCTGTTGCCCTCCCAGGTGGGGAAGGCGGTGCCTTGCAGCCAGCCGGCCTGGTCCCACAGCCATTGCACGTCCCAGCCGCTGTCCAGGCGCGGCACGCCGACGATGGAGGTCTTCACGCCCAGTTTGGGGATCTCCAGCCACAGGTCGCCGTATTGGGCGTATTTGTAGTCCAGCGGCTGCTCCGGCAGAACGGTCACGCGCCCGGGGGCAAAGCCCGTTGCGGGCAACTCGGCCTGCGCCCCTCCGGGAGCATTGATGGCAACCGAGGCGCTAACATTGTAACTGTTGACGCCCGCCGGGTCAGCCGGGTCGTACCAGCGTTCGGTCGCATCCGTGTTGTATGGCGAGCGTTGTTCCGGGACGGGCGGCGGGCCGGGCAGCAGGGCATTAATCGGATGGCTGGTCCATTCCACGTTGGCAGCATTGACCACCGGCGCCGGCCCGTTGAAGACCGCCTGGTAGGTGATAATGGCGGAATCGCCCAGGCCGAATTCATCCCAGTTGAAATGGAGCGTATTGGTAGCGGCGTCGTAACTCGAGGAAGTGAGCGTGGCAGTGCCTGCTACGACCAGGCTGGCCGGGTCGAAGGTCAATCCCGGCGGGATGGGGTTATGGGCAATCGCGTCGAAGGCGTCTGCTGTGCTGATGGCCGCATGGCTGATATTGATCGTGAACGTAATGACGTCGCCGATAGCGGCGGTATTAGGCGTGGCGTCCATGCTGATGGTCATGATCGGCTCGATGATCTCGACCACCGGCGCGCTGGTGGTGCGCGACCCGCCTGTCCAGTTCCATGTGACGCTGTTGGTCAGGCTGTCACCGTCCCCGTTGGCCAGGATATCCAGCACGATCAGGGAGTATCGTACCTGAACTGTTTGCGAACTGCCGCTGGTATTGCCGACGTCGCCGAAATCGAAGGTGACGAGCCCGCCATTGTTCTGGATCAGCGGGTTGCTCGCGGCGGGATCGACGCCGTCCAGCGTATCACACGCGCCGCTGACAAATTCAGTGCTGGTCACACCGGCCGGCAAGGTGATGCTGACGCAATCCACGAAGGCCAGCCCGGCTTGCGGCGTATCCACCAGTTGGACGCCGGTCAGGCCTCCAACCGGCACTGCGAATGAGACCTGGTAGGTGACGATCTCGCCGATGGTGACATCCGGGAGGGTGGTATGCGTCGCATCGTCGGGTGGGATGATGGCCTTTGCCAGCGAGGTGACATACCCGAAATCTACGGTCGGGTTATAGGTCGTGCCGGTTGCGTTATCTACCTGGTTGTTTCCCAGGGCGCCGGCATCGCCGGGCGCTAAGGCGACCGCATTGCTGGAGACATCCCCGCCTGCGGCGCCGACGCCGTTGTCATTGTTGTCCGCGTTGGTGTTCGGATTCGCAGTATCAGCTGCGTTGGCGGTATCCACAGTGCTGGGATAGCCAGTCGGTTGCACCGTTACGATATAGTCTCCTTCAGGCAGACCGCTGAATTGGTACGTACCGCCTGCACCCGTGACCACGCCGCCGGTGGCGTCATCCGCGGTGCCCAGGATGCCGTCCGGCCCGACCGGGATTTCGGTCACGCCGTCGCTGGCAAACAGCAGCACCCTGGCGCCAGAGAGAGGCAGGTCGCCGGCGGCTGCGTCGTAGACGCCGTTTTCATCGATGTCCTGGAAGACCAGGTTGCCAAGCCGCAGGCGGTAGAAGCCAAAGTCCACCGTGCGGTTGCTCTGGCCGTCCGGCGCTTCGCCGGGCAGGGGGTTGGCGGCCGGGTCGGTCTCACCGGTCGGCTCGCTGGCGCCCGGTCCGAGCGTGACCGCCCGCGAGGCGACGAAGTCTACCGCGTTGCCGGAGAAGGTGGTCGAACCGTTGTCGTCGCTGTCGGTCGGCGTGCCATCCGGGTCTGGATCGAAGCCATCGCTGGCGACGCCATTGGCGGCAATGGTCGTTCCGCTGCTCAGGTAGCCTGCCAGCGGGTTGCCCGGTACGCTGTCGCCCGCCCCAACGTTTCGGAAGTTATCGTCCGGGATGACGACTACGTAGGTGTCCGCATCCAGGCTGTCGAAGCGGTACAGTCCGTCGGCGTCGGTGGTCTGGAAACTCAGGAAGGTATCCCCCACATCGTACACGCCCGGGGTCGCGCCGTTGTCGCGGAACAATTCCACGCGCACACCCGTTACGCCCACTTCTGTACCGCTGTCCCAAATGTTGTCGTTGTCGGTGTCGAACCAGACGCGGTTGCCCAGGCTGTATTGAGAAGTAAAGCCGAAATCCAGCGAGGGGTTGGTGGTGGTGGCTGTGTTGTTGTCTACGGTTGTGCTGGTTCCGGGTACGCCAGGGGTCAAATTGAAGGCGCTGCTGGATGCCTGGCCGCTGCCCTGCCCGACGCCGTTGTCGTTGTTATCGATGTTGTTGTTCGGGGCGGCCGTGTCGCTGGGATTGCCGGTATCCACCGTGCTGTTCCCGCCGGTCGGCGTTGCCCTGATGACGTACTGGCCTTGCGGCAATCCGCTGAATTGGTATGCGCCGCTGGCGTCGGTCAACATACCGCCAGGAGCGTCGTCAGAAGTCCCCAGGATGCCGTCCGGGCCGACCTGGATCTCGGTCGCGCCGTCCCCGGTGAAGAGTTGCACCACGGCGTTAGGCATGAGGTTGTCTGCGCCGCCGGTGTACAGTCCGTCCCCGTTCAGGTCGACGAAGACCAGGTTGCCGACTTGCTGGCGGTAGAAGCCGAAGTCCACCGTGCGGTTGCTTTGATCGTCCTGCGCTTCTCCAGCGTCAGGATTGGGCAGGGCGTCTGTTTCACCGGTCGGCTCGCTGCTGCCTGGCCCAAGCGTGACCGCCTGCGAGGAGACGTAATCCACTGCCATGCCGGAGAAGGTCGTCACGCCGTTGTCGTCGCTGTCGGTGGGAAGCGTGTCTACGTCGGGGCCAATCCCGTCGCTGACAATACCGCCTAAGGTGATGGCAGCGCCGCTGCTCAGGTAGCCTTCCAATGGGTTGCCCGGTACGGTATCGCCCGCGCCGGTGTCGCGGAAGTTATCCGCAGGGATGACGACCACGTAGTCCGTCGGGGACAGGTTGTCGAAGCGGTAGTATCCGTCAGCGCTGGTGGGCTGGAAAGCCACAAAGGTGTCGCCGGCGTCGTACACGCCAGGCGTCGCGCCGTCATCCAGGTACAGTTCCACGCGCACGCCCGGGACGCCGATTTCAGGCGTCGGGCCGGCGCTGTCCCACAGGCCGTCGTTGTCGGTGTCGAACCACACCCGGTTGCCCAGGCTGTACGGCTGGATGGTATAGCCGAAGTCGAGCGACGGATTGGCGGTCGTGCCGGTGCTGTTGTCCACCGTCGTGCTGGTCCCGCTTACGCCGGGAGTCAGGGTAAAGGAGTTGCTGGCAACCTGCCCGCCGGCTTCTCCCACGCCGTTGTCGTTATCGTCGATGTTGTTGTTCGGGGTGGTCGTGTCGCCTGGGTTGGCAGTGTCTACGGTGCTGCTATAGGCGATCGGCGCCCTGACCTTCACGACGTACGCGCCTGCCGGCAGGCCGCTGAACTGGTAGTTGCCGGTTGCGTCGGTCAACATGCCGCCGGGGCCGTCGTCAGCCGTACCCAGGATGCCGTCCGCGCCGACCGGGATCTCGGTCACGCCGTTTCCAGCGTACAACTGCACCTGGGCATTGGGCAGCCCGACGTCGCCAGCGCCGAAGGCGCCATCCACGTCGTTATCCACGAAGACCAGGTTGCCCAGTTCCTGGCGGTAGAAGCCAAAGTCCACCGTGCGGTTGCTCTGGTTGTCCACGGCTTCCCCGGCTTCCGGGTTGGTGGTGGGATCGGTCTCGCCGGTCGGCTCGCTGCTGCCCGGCCCAAGCGTGACCGTCTGCGCGGAGACGTAGTCCACTGCCCCGCCGGAGAAGGTCGTCACGCCGTTGTCGTCGCTGTCGGTGACAACCGCGTCCGCGTCCGGCCCGATGCTGTCGCCCAGGCTGCCGTCGGAGGCGATGCTGGAGCCGCTGCTCAAGTAGCCTTCCAATGGGTTGCCTGGCACCGTATCGCCTGCGCCAATGTCGCGGAAGTTATCTGCCGGGATGACGACCACATACTCACCGCTGCCCAGGTTGTCGAAGCGATAAAGACCGCTGGCGTTGGTGTTGTCGAAAGTAATATAGGTATCGCCCGCGTCGTAAACGCCCGGGGTGGTTCCATTATCGCGATATAACTCCACCCGCACGCCTAGGACGCCGACTTCGGGTGTTGGACCGGCGTTGTCCCAGACGCCGTCGTTGTCGGTGTCGAACCAAAGCCGGTTGCCCAGGCTGTAGGGGGTCAGGGTCAGGTCGTCTTGCGTCGCTTCGTCGTTGGTAATTCCCTCGTTGCTCGTAAGGGCGCCGGATGGGATTCTGTTCCTGTAAACGCCCGGGTTAGCGCCTGTGACCGGGATCGTCAACTGGCAACTTTGGAACCCGACCGGCAGGCTGCCGCCTGTCAGTTGGATCGTGGTAGCCCCGGGGTTGGCCACGAGCGTGCCGCCGCAGGTGGTGATCGGGTCGGGCACTCCCGCAGGCGCATAATCAGCAACCTCCAGGCCGGGCTGTATGGCAACAAGATCGTCTATCAGGCCCATGTTGGTGATCGCCACCGTTTGGGTGGTGCGGATGGTGATGGTCAGGATCGAGTAGTTATCCAGCCCGGCTGGGACCGGGTTGGGATCGAAGTCTTTGCTGATGCTGGCGCCCGCCACATTGGACAAAGAGACCGAGGTGGCAGTCTGGTTGCTGGCCCCGTTGAAGGAGGTCACCGCGCCAACCGGGATGGTGTTGGTGCGGTTGCCGTTCACGATCATGGTCGCGTCCAGCGTGATGATGCATTCGTCGCCTGGCGCCAGGTATCCGCCGCTGAAGGAGAAAGTGTTGGTGCCCGCCGTTCCGGTCAGGGTTGCGCTTGGGCCGCAGTCGGATGGGTCGAAGTTGGGCGGGTCCGCCAGGAGCATATCGCCGGTTGGATACGTGATCGCCGGCATTGTGTCGGTGAACTGGATGCCGGTCAACTCGGCTGTGGGGTTCGGGTTGCGCAGGGTAATTCTCATCTCGGATACTGCGCCGCCATGCACCAGTGTCGGGAAGAAGCGTTTCACCACCTCCAGCCCCAGATTGCGCACCACCAGGTCGTCGCTGGCATTGGCCTGGGGGTTCATGGTCGAACCAGTGCCATCGTCGATCTCAGCCGTGACGCTGGTAGTGGGGATGTCGTTGGTATGCGTAGCCGGGCTGGCGCCGTTGGTGGATGTGCCCTGGACGTCCACGTGGATGGTGCAGATACCGTTGACGCCGCCCACTTGCGCCGGGATGACGCCGCCCGTCATGGAGATGGTCTGGGAGTTTGGGAAGGTGATCACGCCGCCAGTGCAGTTGGTGCTTTCGTTGGGATCCGGCGCGATCACCACCCCGTTGGCGAGGGTGCCGGGCATGATGTCTTCCAACGACACGATGGTCAGGTCATACGAACTGCTGTTCTCCAGGGTGATGGTCAGGGTCGAGAGGCCATTCGGCGCGACAGTCGAAGGGTAGAATTCCTTGTCCATCGTCAGCGTGCTGACCGTCTCCACGGTCAGGCCGGCGCTGATGGGACCCGGCAGGGTGCGGATCTGATCGTTGCTGATGTCGCCTGGCTCGATTTCGTTGGTGTATACAATTCCCGGCCCGCTGCCGGTGTCGCTGGTGACATATACGTCAATGGTGCAGGGTGTGCCGTGGATGATCGTGCCGCCGCTGGCGGCGATGGTCGTGGCGTCAACCGCTGGCGGCCAGGCCCCGCCCAGTGTGCCGCAGCCTGAATACGAGGGTGGGGTGGAATTGCTGACCCGTACGCCTGTTGGCAGGTCGTCGATGAAGGAAAAATTGGTCAGCCCGGCGGGAGCAGTGTCCGGCGGCGCAGTAAAGGTCAGGCGCAGGCGCGAGTTCTGGCCAGGGTTGATCGTCGCCGGGTTGAACGCCTTTGTACCCGTCACGCCGGTCGTCTCCCGGTAGACGCTCACCGACGCGGTTGCGGCGGTGGTATTGCGCGGGCCTTCCGTGGTGGTGACGGTGTTAGCGGGGATGGTATTGGAATTGGCGCCGGTGTAGTCCGCCGCCGGGGCGCTCGCATCGGTGGTCACGGTGGCCGTGATCGTGCAACTCCCGTTGGCCGGGATGGTCAGCGCGCCGCTGGTGAGCGCGACCGTCCGCGGGGGCGGGCCGCCGGTCAGGGAGACCACGCCGCCGCCAGCGCAGCTGGTCGCTGCTGAACCGGCGACGAAATACAGGTTGCTGTTCGGGCTGGTCGGCAGGGTGTCTGAGATGGCGTTGACGTGCAGGTCAGCGCCCGTAGAATTGGTGAGGGTGATCGTCAACACGTCGGTGCCGCCGGCCTGGAAAGCGGAGTACTGGAAAGCCTTTGCCACCCCAAGGGTGTTGACGGTCAAATTCGTATTTACATTATTGCTGTTTCGCGGCCCTTCGGCGGTCGTCACGGAACCGGGAGGCAGGTTATTGGTATACACGCCGCTGGATGCGCTCGCGGTGGGCCGCACGTAAACTGTGATTGTGCATTGGGAGAAGCCTGCGCCTAGCGTGCCGCCAGTCAACCGGATGGTGGTATCGCCGGGGTCCAGTGAGCCTCCGCCGCCGTCGTCAAATGCCCAACCCGCACCACAGGTGGAGGTCGGGGCCGGCGAGGGCGGGAAAGGCGCCACTTCCAGGCCGGCCGGCAGGCTGTCGGTCACGGTGATGCCCGTCAATGCCCCGCCAGTGGCCGGGTTCCTGACCGTGATTTGCAGCCGGGTGGCGTTTGGATAGGAGATCGAGTTGGGTAAGAAAGTTTTCGCCAGGGTAATCTGGGAAATGTTGAGGGTGGTGTTGTTGCTGGCGGTGTCGTTCGTCCCGCCTTCCACCGTTTCCACACGGTCCGCCGGGATGTTGTTGACATAGTTGTTGGCGGCTGGGTCGCTTGGATCGGTGGTCACCTGGGCAACGATCTTGCAGAGTCCCGGGCTGGCGATCGAACCGCCCGGGATGACGCCGCCGCTCAAATGCACCGTATCGTTTGGGTTGGTCGTTGTGATGATGCTGACCGTTCCCCCCACGCAGTCGGTGGTGGGCGCGCCGGTAAATTGCAGGTTGGTGTTCGGGCTGGTCGGCAGGATGTCATCCAGGCCGTTTGGGCTTGCGCCTGTGGTTATTGTGAACGGGGTTGGGGATGGGTTGCTCAACCAGATGGTCACGTTGGCGGTCTGCCCGGCGGCAACGGTGACGGCAGCCGGCGTCCAGGGCAGTGAGGCGGGCGGCGTGGGTTCGGTAGCCAGCCAAAAGGCCTTGAAAACCGAAAGCCCGCGCACATCCAGGTCATCGGAGGCGGGAGCATGGTTGGTGGCGTTCTGGGTCGTTTGCAAATCGCCGGCGGGGATCGTATTCGTATAGGTTCCCGCATCCGTGTCCATCAGCGCCCGGGCGTCGGCGGTAATGGTGCAGGTGGAATTGGCCGGGATGGTGCCGTTCGTCAGGCGCAGCGTGTCGTCCGTGTTGGTGGTGGTCACAACTGAGACCGACGCGCCGGGGAACCCGGAGGTACAGGTCGTCGCTTGTGTGCCGTCTACATATTCGAGACCGGCCGGCAGCACATCGTCCAGCGCCGCGCCGGTGTAGTCGAAGCCCGCGTGGTTCTGGATACTGATGGTCACCTGGCTGGTCTGGCCGACGGCGATGGGCGAGGTTGCAAACGCTTTGGTCAGCGTAAAGGCCTGCACGTTCAACGGCGCGCTGGCCGGGCTGGTATTGGTCACCCCTTCACGGGTCTGGATCGGGTTGGGGTTGCCGGGCCCGGCCGGCCCGGCCGGGATGGTGTTGGTGTAGGCCCCCTGCACCAGCGAAGTAACATCCACTTCGATGACACAATTGGTGCTATCGTCAATCTCCCCGTCAATCAGGCGCAAGGCAGTGTCGCCGGGATCCAGGGCGCCCCCGCTCCCGTCCGTCAGGGCGGCGGATGCGCCGCAGTTGGTCAGCGTGGCGTTGACCGGGTCCGCCAGGATCACGTCCCCGTCCCCGGCGGTCGGCAGGGTGTCGGTGACCGTCACCATGGTGAGCGGGTTGCTGGCGTCGTTATTGCGGATGGTGAGGGTCAGTCTAGTGGTCTCCCCGACAAAGATGGTGTTGTCGGAAAAAGTTTTGGTTAAGGACGGCGAGGCCACCGCAATCACGTTCAACGTGGCGCTGGCCGGGTCGCTGTTGTGGATCAAGACAGGTGGGTCGCCTGGGGCGGCATCCGGGTCGATCGTATATGCAGACAGCCCGTCATCCAGGATATTGTTGATCAGGTTGCCCGGTGTGGTCGAGGTGACGTCCACTTCCACATAGCACTGGCCTGGGGTAAGGATCACCTCTGGCGGCACTGTGCCGTTGTTCAAGCGGAAAGAAGTATCCCCTACATCCAGCGCGCCGCCGGAGCCATCTGTGATCGTTCCGGCGCCGCAGTCCGTATCAAAATATAATGGGCTGGCGATCGTCATCCCTACCGGCATGTTGTCTGTAAAGGTCGCCTGGGTCAGTTCGTTCTGGTTGGGATTATAGATCTCGACCCGCAGCCTGGACGTGCCGCCCGAAACAATGGCAACAGGGGTAAAATATTTATTGATCTCGGCTGGCGTGGTCACTGCAAAAACCGGCATCACCGGCGTCAGGATCAGGAGCAGTAACAGGGTGGAAGAAAAAACAATGGCGCGGATTGATCGTTTCATTGGGCTTATCCTTAATAAAAATAAAAGCAGCGAAACCATGCGGTCGGTTTCGCTGCTTGCTCCTCAAAGCCCGTACCCCAAATAGGGAAAGCGGCCAATTCCAGGCTTTGGATCATCGCACCCGCATCCCCAATAAGTACTACATATTACCTTATTTTAGCCATATTTATTAATAAGTCAACGGTTGGAGTATACAATTTTGAAAGGCCAAAAGTCATATACCTTGTACACAAAAGAATAACAGAACTCTTACACACCTCCAACCAGCCAATGATACAATACCAGCACTACTCTCTATTTCCTACTCTCCATTCTCTTTTCCCCATGCTGCCCGACTTCCGCGTCCGCCAACGCGACTACCTGCTCGAAATCTCCCGCGCCCTCACCCAGGAACTCGACCTGGAACCACTGCTGGCGCGCATCCTGCGCATCTCCATCGAGATGCTGGCGGGGCAGGCCGGGCTGATCGCCCTCAAAGAGCAGGACGGCTGGCGCGTCGCCGCCGCGCATGGGATTGCTCCCGCTTTCCTGAGTTATCTCACCCCCCTGCTGGCCGAAGAAAAAGTGCGCGAACTGGACGTGCGCGAACTCAACCGCATGTTGAAGGACCTGGCCTACACCGCCAGCCAGGGACTGCTCAACGGTGTGGCGCTGCCGCTTTCCGCGCACGGGCAGTTGATCGGCGTCATCTTCATCTTCCGCAATTATCCCGACCTGTTCTCGCCCAACGACCGCCTGCTGCTGGCTTCCTTTGCCGACCAGGCCGCCATTGCCGTGTACAACGCCCAACTCTACGGGCAGGTCTCCTACGAAAAGCAGCGCCTCGACGCCCTGCTCGACTCCGCCGCCGACGGCATCCTCATCCTCAACGCCGACCACACCATCGAGCGCGTCAACGCCGCCTTCGAAAAACTCTTCGACCGCCCGCGCGCCGAACTGGTCGGCAAGAAGCACGCGGAGATCATCCGCTGGGCGCGCGAGCCGCAAGGCGCCACCCTCGAAGAAGCCGAGCGCGGCGGCTGGCCGCTCACCCCCAACGCCACCCTGTACGTGGAAGGCGACCTGGCGCGCCCCGAACCGCCGCCCCTGCCGGTCGGCGTCACCTACGCCCCGCTGCTCTCCCCAGACGGCAAATTGCGCAACGTCCTGGCCAGCGTGCGCGACATCACCCACTTCCGCACCGCCGAGGAGATCAAGTCCACCTTCATCTCCATCGTCAGTCACGAACTGCGCACGCCCGTCGCGCTCATCAAGGGCTACGCCTCCACCCTGCGGCGCGACGACGCCAAATGGGAGCGCGCCGTCATCAACGACAGCCTGTCGGTCATCGAAGAAGAAGCCGACCGCCTGACCAAGATGATCGACGACCTGCTGGACGCCTCCCGCCTGCAAGCGGGCGGCCTCAGCCTGAACCGCGCCGATGTCTCCCTGCCGGCGCTGGCCGAACGGCTGGCCGAGCGCTTCCGCACCCAGAGCAAGAAGCACACCATCCTGGCCGATTTCCCGGAGGGCTGCCCCGTGCTGCTGGCCGACGAAAACCGCCTGGCGCAGGTGCTGTCCAACCTCATCTCCAACGCCATCAAATATTCGCCCGAGGGCGGCCAGATCCGCATCAGCGGGCAGGTGCGCCCCGAGCAGGTCATCATTTGCGTCAGCGACCAGGGCCCCGGCATCGACGCCCGCGACCTGCCGCACATCTTCGACCGCTTCTACCGCTCGACCAGGGCCGTCAAGAACACCAAAGGCGCCGGGCTGGGACTGTACCTGGCGCGCGCCATCGTGGAAGCGCACGGCGGGCGCATCTGGGCCGACACTTCGGCCCCTCTACGGAGGCAGGCAGGCTCTGTGCAACGCCCCCAGCCTGCTTCCGGCGCGAGGATCTGTTTCTCGTTGCCGAGATAAAGAACCTGAACACGAACGGCCTCCGAGTTTCATGATCTCGAAGGCCGTTTAGTTTAGGATTTCAAGTCACGTGGTTTGGCTACGGATTTTTTCACCGTGTCGCGGGAAACGATCTTCGGTTTTCGCACTCGTGAACGGATGGGAGCAAGTTCGCCCACATCCACAAACACAACATTCCTATCCGTCTTCGGCGCGGCCTTAAGCATGAAGCGCGTGTAACCCGCATCGCGGGTATCCAGCAAGACTACTTCCGCGCCTTCGGGGATGTCTTCGCTGAATTTGGGATGGGCGGTCAGATAGCGCGTGAATTCAACAAACAAATCGTTGTGTTTCAATTGGTACATGCTATTCATAGTTCAGTTCCTTCAAGAATCGTGCGTGGTAGGCAGGCCAATTCTCCATGATGTCTTTTTGACCAAACGTCAGGACTTGCGAAAACGAATACTCATCGAACCATTCTTTCGTCTCATGTCCGCTCGGGCGAAGAATATCGCGGTGAGGCCGTCCATGCGCCGTATCGTAACGAACCACAGCATACCAGACTCCAGCCACGAGAATTTCAAGTTGAATTCGGAACTCCACAACCTGCGCTCCCTGCCAGACATGATAATGCCTGTAACGCACCTGCCGCGTTTCGGGATCAAGGTAAATCAGGAATTCGCGTTCGCCCATGCCTGAATTATACGTCAAAAACGTATCTTCTCGAAAAAGCGGTAACTACCTACCCTCACCCTGACCCTCTCCCACAGGGAGAGGGAAACGGACAAGAAAAACGGATTTTCCTGCCGGAAACGACAAAATCGTCCGTTTTTTTCCCTCTCCCAGGGGGAGTCCCCTACGGGGATGATAAGGGGCCGGGGGTGAGGGGAGGTAGGCAGTTACAAAAAGCGGGGAAACGTCCCGCCGTGATGCGCCCTGTAAGGGAAGGTTTCTTCGAAAACCTGGCTGTAGCGCAAGTCTGAGACTTGCGTTACACCCTGCGGGTACTTCGCGGGACGGCGCTTTTCCTCCAAAAATAATGAGAAGATACCATGTATCATCTTTTCTCCAATGGTACAATAGCCTGACTCCAAAGCGTCAAACAAATCGTAAATCCAAAATCGAAAATCGGAAATCCAAATGCCCCAAACCCAAATCTCCTGCCCCCAATGCCGCCAGCCCATCCCGGCCAACGTGGAACAACTCTTCGATGTGACCCACGACCCGGGCGCAAAACAGCGTCTGCTGGGCGGCGCTTCCAATGTCGCCCACTGCCCGGTATGCGGGTATCACGGACGCCTGGCCACGCCCATCATCTATCACGATAACGACAAAGAACTGCTGCTTACCTATTTCCCGCCCGAACTGGGCATGCCGCTCAACGAGCAGGAAAAGACCATCGGCCCGCTCATCAAACAGGTCATGGAGCGCCTGCCGCCCGAAAAACGCAAGGGCTACCTGCTCAAGCCGGTCGCCAACCTGACATATGAGTCCATGGTCGAGACCATCTTGGGCAAGGACGGCATCACGCCTGAGATGATCAAGTCCCAGCAGGAGCGCGTCATGCTGATCGAGCGCCTGGTGCAGGCTGCCAGCGCAGACGCGCGCAAGGAGATCATCAAGCAAAATGAAGCCGTCCTCGATGAACAGTTCTTCGCCCTGTTTGGCCGCCTGCTGCAAGGCGCCGCCGCCAGCGGGCAGGAGGGCGTCGCCCGGCAGATGGCCGAATTACAGAGGCAATTGCTCGAGGAGACGGAATTTGGCCGCGGGTTGAAGGAAACCTACGGGGAACTGGAAGCAGCCTCCAAGTCCCTGCAAGAAGCGGGGCAGGGATTAACGCGCGAGAAACTGCTCGACCTGGTCCTGTCGGCGCCCAACGACGCCCGCATCCGCGCTTACGTCAGCCTGGCGCGCGCCGGCATGGACTACGTGTTCTTCCAGACCCTGACCGAGAAAATTGACAAAGCCAAAGGAGAGCAGAAACAGCAACTGGAAGCCGTGCGCGAGAAACTGCTCGATTACGTCAACGAAGTGGACCGCCAGATCGAAGCGCGCTACAAGGAATCCCAGGCTTTCATCGAGAAACTGCTGGAGCAGGAAGACGTGGCCAAAGCGACGCGCGACAACCTGGAGGGCTTTACCCAGGAAAGCGTGGACCTGGCGAGCCAGATGCTGCGCCAGGCTTCGGAGAAGAACGATTACGTCCGCATGGGCAAACTGCAAAAAGTGATGGAAGTGTTGCAAGAGGCCAGCGCCCCGCCGCCCGAAGTGGCTTTCATCGAAACCCTGCTCGAAGCGCCCGACGCGGCCGCCATCGAAAAACTGCTGGGCGAGAACGCGGCTATGGTCAACGAAGAACTGTTGAGCGCCCTGGGCGGCCTGATGGCGCAGGTCGAACAGGCCGGGCCGGGCAACCCCGAAGCCCAGGCGCTGGGCGAAAAACTGGAGCAGGTGTATAAGGTGGTGTTGCGGTTTTCGATGAAGAAGAATATGGGGTAGGCGAGGTGTTTTGCCTGGCGTGCTTGGAACGGGTGCGCTTCAAGTGAGTTGAAAGAAAAAAACGTCCCGAAGGCGATGCCCTGAGTTGGCGAAGGGTTGTGTGGAGAAAATTCGATCTTTTTCGCCACCCTTCCCTGTCCCGTCCGGGCAGGACGGGGCGGGACGGTTTCAAGTAAAACGAACCCACCCGTTTGGAACTTCAGGCATGGCCTGGCGCGTTGCTGGCGAAAAACTTGTAATCGAACACATGCTCGAACCCGAATTTTCGGTAAAGAGGAAAGCCTTTGCTGGAGGCGGTCAGGATGGTGTGCTGGTGCCTCATCTCCCAGGCGTCGGACAGCAGGTGTGAAAGGATCGCGCGGCCCAACCCGCGGCGTTCCCACTCGGGCAGGGTGGCCATCACGTACACGCCGGGCGCCCCTGCGCCGAGGATCAGCGCGCCGATGGCGGCAGGTGGATTCTCTCCTATGCTTGCAAGGTAAAGGCGGACGTTCTTGTTGTCCAGCCAGTCATCCGGCATATCTTCGAAATAATGGTCGGCCGCGCCTTCCGCAAATTCGAAGGAAGTGCGGCGGATGTAACTTGCGGCTTTGAGATCATCCGTGTTACTGGCTCGGCGTACGTTGATGGCCGGGTCAATTGGTACGCGGACTGCGGGAAGGCAGGCAACCATAGCCGGCAGGTCGGGCGGCTCGTAAGCCAGGCCATGTCGTTCCAGTTGCTTGCCGATGTCGGCCGGCTCTTGCCGTGGACCGACCACCCAATACCAGGGAACTCCTTGCTGCCCGTAGAACGATTTGACAGTCTCGATCTCCTCCTCGATGGTTTCGGCGCTTGCATGGTACGGGTAAGGGCGGCTTAACGCCAGGTTCAGGAACTGGACATGCAATCCTGTCGAACTTGCAACCACACCCGATAATTCCAGCCGTTTGCCCTGGGGAGTGCGCGAGGCCAGCCAGGCCTGCACGGCCCGTGTGTGTTCATCTGCCAGGGCAAAGATCTGTTCTCGGTCGAGTGGGGGTTTCATCATTTGGCAATCAGGGAGCGCCTTGGATAAGTGGTTAGCCGCAGAAACGCAAGCGTCTTTTCACTTCACCTTGACCACGACCCTTTTTTGTACAGCGTGAGCGCCGCCCAGAATTCGGGGATGAGGAAGACGACGATCCACGTTATGGCCAGGACGATGGGATTGAATCCGCCAATACCGAATGTCAGCGTGGCGACCAGATCCAGCAGTTCGACGACGAAGCGCAGGACGAGCATGGAAAGCAGGACTTTTGAATCGCGCGTCAGCAGTCCGAACAGGCACAGGACAAGAATGCCGGCGTTGCGCGCGGCGTAAAAGAATGTGACAGGCTGCGCGTTGGCAAAGTCAATGCCGAGGTTGGCGAAGATGTACTGTGGGGCGAAATAGCCCATCACGGAAGTGCTGAGACTCAACAGGGTCAGAAAGCCGACGTACCAGAGAATCCAGCGGGGGACGGAAATTTGATTGGCAGGCATGGTTTGACTCCTTTATTGCCAGTGAATTTGGGTTTGAATATTTTCGGCTTCCTGGCGCGACGAAAAATCTCCGCACAGGATTTTATGCCCGTCGGCAAAATGGATTTCGAGGCTGTAGGTATCGGGGCCGTTCTCCCAATCGTGTTCGCGGACTTCGGTTTTGATGATGTCGCGGAAGGCGTAGCGTTTTGTTCGCAGGGCGTTGACGGCGCTTTCGTAGCGGTGGGTGACGGTCTGGTCTTTCAAGTCGAAGATGATGGTTTGATTCAACCCGAAGAGCGCCGCGCCGATGAACCCGAAACTAACCGCAATGGCGCCCAGCGAGATGCTGAGGAAGAACAGCATGACGAGGGAGAATTCGCTCCAGCCTGGTTTGATGAGTAATTCGTAGGGAGCCAGCCACGGGAACAAGCCGAGGATGAAGAGAAACACCCGCATTCCTGTGGACAGGGTCTCGGTGAATTCGAGGCGCGCTTCGGTTTGGGTCATGGTTTGCATGGCTCGCTCCTTTGTGGAGATTTTACCCGATGGAAGCGCAAAGATGGTTAATGCTGGTTTAATTTTCCCTTGCTGATCAAAATCATGGATGTGATGATGACCACATCCTGCACAAAATGGACTGCCCAGGCAATGAGAAGTCCCTGCGTTTCGAGCAGGGAGAGCGCCAGCAGCCAGCCGAGGAAGCCCGCCATCAAAACGCCGATCACGCCGCTGGGTTGTCCGAAGTAATGGGGGAGTCCGAATGCCACGCCTGAGATGAGGACGATGACCGATACCGAAAAAATCCCATACAACGGTGAGACGATTGCGATTCTAAAAATCGCTTCTTCTGAAAAGGCATTCGCCACCGAGAACGGGATGGACCAGAGCAGGCTGAAGAGGAAATAACGATAGTCCACGCCTGCTTTTTTCAACTGGAAGAACATGAAGATGGCTGTGCCAAGCGTGATAAATAAACCAATGCTGGTGGCAATCTCCAGCCAGGTCTCGTTGCCTGTGATGCCGAGCCACGCAATTTTGCTGATGTGGGCGTTGACATCTCCCAAGCGGAAGAAGCGCGCGAAGTTTTCGGGATTGAGTAAATAAGTGAGCAGCAAAACAACGGCGGCAAGAATCAGTTGCAGGGATTGAAATTTGATTTGCGTATTCACTACAGGGTTGGAGTGGAACACGGTTTTGATTTTGGCGGTGACAGGTCGCAGGGCGAAAATGCCTGCGATGGCAAGACCAATTATCAGGGCGGTGAGAAATGGGGTCAAGTTTTCCTCTTTTTTGCGAGACTCCAAAGTCGGGAGACTTTGGAGTCCAATTACCATTAATTTTTGTAAATCTCATTCGCCGCGTGGATGCCCGCAATCACGACCGCTTCGATTCCGCCGCCCATTGTGCCTGAACCAGCGACGTATAAATTCTTGATGGGCGTTTTGACGGTCAGACGTTTCTGCCCAGCGGCGGGACCGTAGATCGAGCCGTTGGTTGTGTTTGCGTAGCGGGCGAAGGTGGCGGGCGTGCCTTCCTGGCGGTAGGTGATGTGTTGCTGCAAGCCAGGGATAATTTCGGCGGCGGAGGCAATCATTTCATCGGCGTATTTCTGCTTGCGTTCCTTGTAGCCTGCGGATTTGCGATCCCATTTGGCGAAGTCGGACTGGGGCAGGAGACGCAGCAGGGTAACGGAAGCATGCCCGGCCGGCGCGAGAGACGGGTCCACCTTCGAGGGAATCATGATTCCCATGTCGTCCAGCATGGTGATGGGCGCCAGGTTCGGGACGATGTCCAATCCCAAAAAGACGATGAAGGCGGTCGCGGACGGCTTGAGCGATTCGATTTGCCTCACAAAATCGGCGGGGACATCTTTCCGTTCCATCAGTTCGAGGAAGGTCTTGTGCGTGTCGGCGTTCGAGAGGATGGCTTTGGCGCGATGGGTTGTCCCGTCTTTGAGTTCCACGCCGACCGCGTGACCGTTCTCGACCAGGATGCGCTGAACGGGCGTGCGGAGATAGACCCTGCCGCCGTGCTTCTCGATGACATCCGCCAGCGCGTTGGGCAGCGCCTGCGAACCGCCGACGGGATAATATCCGCCGTCGTAGTGGTAGCCGAAGATGGGCGCCATGTTGCCCACCGTCAGCGAGGCGGGGTCGTCGCTCAGGTAGCCCGTGAGGGCGCAGAGCAAATCCTTCACCCGTTGGTCTTTGAAGAATTCATCCAGCATGGTCACGAAAGGCTTGTCCATCCATTTGTAGGAATGCGGGTTGCGCTGCGGATAACTCAGCAGGTCTTCCACATTGTCGGGGGTGCGCGGCGCGCCGCCCGTCTTTTCGATGTCGGCGTACATCTCGCGGTAAACGAGCAGGATTTCGTTGAAGAAGTTTTTGAGATTTTCCGCTTCGGACGGGAATCGCTCGCCCAACTGACGGACGAACTCATCCGCGTCATGCGGGACTTTGAAGTGGGTCTCGCCGAGGAAGTATTCCTGCTGGTTGAGTTTCCACTCGATGGCGTTTTCGATGTCGAGCATTCTCAGCAGGGAGCGGATTGCGCCGCGTTCGCCGAGTCCGCTGAAATCGTGGACGCCCGCGTCGAAGATGTATTTCCAGCGTTCTTTGGTGTCGGCGGGCGCGCCTGTCGGTTTGACGCTTCGTTCCCACGCGGTGCAATATCCGCCGGGGAGATAATGCTGTTCGAAGACCGCCACTTTGAGTCCGCGTTTGGCGAGCAGGGCCGCGGCGGAGAGTCCGCCGATGCCTGAGCCAACGACGATGACATCATGTTCGGTTTCGGAAGCGGGTCGCCCGTTGAATTTTGGCGCCGCCCACTTGTACGGGTCCCAGGCGTCGAGACGCGCTTTTACACTTTGTCGCGAGGCGTAGGCTGGGAAGCGGGACGAAAAGACAATCCCCGCCACGACGCCGACGTTGGGCAAAATCACCGCGAACAAAATTTCCTGCGCGGGGAAGACGAACACCGCCAACGCGCCCAGCAGGGTGTTAAGCGTGAAAATTCCACCCCAGACGCCTGTGATGATTTCGTTGATGCGGATGAAGGCGGGGTCAGTCCAGTAGGATTTGTCCCAATCTTCTTTGGCGTATTGATAGGTGAAGGGATTCTTCATCGCCAGCGTGCCGAATGCCATGCCCGCGAGAACCAGACTGTTGACAATTGCCCCATAATTTTTGAGAAAGTCGGAGCCAATCGCCAGCGTCAGAACGGCGTGGACGATGAAATATCCCAACGTGACGACTTCCATCGTTTTGACATCGCGCCGTTTGAGCCAGCGCCACGAAACCAAGCCCGCCGCCGCGACCAATCCGCCGAGGATGGCGACGCTCCACAGACCAGGTCCCGAAAAACTCCAGTAGAGAATCCAGGGAATGAAACCGATGAATACTTGAAGCATGTTTTTTCCTTTCGCGCACAAGGCGCATTGAATACACCTGCCTTGATTGGGGCAGTTTTGATTTTTTGAATTTGTCCCCTCTCCTTTTGGGAGAGGGTTAGGGTGAGGGAGGATTCGGCAGCGTCAACGGCGGCAGG
>JBMOMO010000002.1:0-4450 GCA_049324135.1 Chloroflexota bacterium | reverse complement strand
AAGTCTTCACCGACGTGCCCGCCGACAGCTTCGCCGCCGCCTACATCGAACAACTGCACGCAGACGGCGTGACCGACGGCTGCGGCGGCGGCAACTACTGTCCGGCAGCCTTCATCACCCGCGCCGAAATGGCCGTCTTCCTCGTCGCGGCCTTCAATTTGCCATAAATCCACCCCATCCCGTCCTTCCCCCATGTCATTCCTGGATTTGGGGGAAGGCGGGGGGATGGCAGTGGATGGTTACCCCGCAGGTGAAAATTGCGCCTTCCACACCTCTAATGAAGCGCAATTTTCACCCGAGTGCGGTACAACACCGTCCGGGCCCCCGTGTACAAAGAAGAACTTCCCACCATAAGCAGGCCCGAAATCGACCCGGTTTAACTTGTCTGGAACGGAAGAAATCAATATAATGTGAGTAGCTTCACAAATCATACAAGGGGGGACTGGGATCACTGTTGCATCGAAGCCATCATGCCTGATGAATTGATCTTCGGCTTTTTATTGGTGGCATGGCCCGGGCCGCATTTCCTTCAAAGCACACGAGATTCTTTCGACCTTGCATGGGGATCAACATACAACCTGGGTGGGCATCGGCCCCACCCGGTCATTGCCGCCCATCCCACAACGCAAAGAATCGACGCCCCGCCCACATTCCCAGGACTCATCCATCACCCGCCAATCTGCCCGCCAGTGGTCGAACAACCATTTGAAACAGTCGCCCGGACTCATTTTTAAATCCAGATCACCAGTAAAGGAGAATGTCATGAAACACGTTTTCAGCAAGACCCCCGTTTTCCTCCTGCTCCTGGCGCTGACCGCAAGCGTCCTGGGCCCGACTCCCATCGAGGTTGCACACTCTCCCAATCCATCATATCCAACCACGCCGTCAGGCCCCCAGCCAGCCATTTCGGCTGCGCTGGGACAAGGTGACAGCGCCTACCAATTCGTTCCCAGCGCCGACGGCTACCGGGTGGAAAATGCCGTCCACGACCTGCGCGCCGAATTCTCGCAAGCAGGCATGAGCCTGCGCTCGGGGGAGGCCCAATGGAGTTTGAGCCTGCAAGGCGTCGGCTACGGCGAGGCGCTCGAACCGCCGCCGGCGGCTGCGCCGCGCGCCTCAGCCAACCGCCTGGAATACGTGCGCGGCGCGCTGACCGAATGGTATGTGAACGGCCCCTTTGGCCTGGAACAAGGCTTTACACTGGCCTCCGCGCCCGGGCAACAGGAAGGCGCATTGACCCTGTCCCTGGCTTTGGAGGGCAAGGTTCAAACACGCCTGGATGACCAGGTCGACGCGTTCGAACTCACGCGCGCCGACGGTTCCACCGTGTTGCGCTATTCGGGGTTGGAGGCCTATGACGCCACAGGGCGCACATTGCGCGCGCGAATGGAATTGCTCTCCACTCCTGATGGGGATACCGGCAGGCACGAGATTATCATCCGTGTGGATGACACGAATGCGCGCTACCCCGTTACGATCGATCCCTGGATCCAGCAGCAGCAACTGACCGCCAGCGATGGCACCCACGAGGACTATTTCGGCTGGTCCATCGCGATGTTGGGAGATACCCTCCTGGTTGGGATGTATGGGGATGACGGCGGCAAAGGCTCCGCCTATGTGTTCACGCGCAGCGGCGCCACCTGGAATCAGCAAGCCAAATTGACCGCCAGCGATGGCGCGGCGGGCGACCGCTTCGGCGGCTCGGTTGCCATCTCCGGGGATACCGCCATCATTGGAGCGAATTTGGACGACGACAAGGGCACCAACAGCGGTTCCGCCTACGTCTACACCCGCAGCGGCAGCACCTGGAGCCAGCAGCAAAAACTGACCGCCAGCGATGGCACGCCCGCCAGCAATTTCGGCTATTCTGTCGCCATCTCCGGGGATACCGCCATCGTTGGAGTGGTTAACGAAGCCGGTGGCCAAGGCTCCGCCTACGTCTACACCCGCAGCGGCAGCACCTGGAGCCAGCAGCAAAAGCTGACCGCCAGCGACGGCGCGTCAGACGATAATTTCGGCGGCTCGGTCGTGGTGTCTTCGACTCAGAATGTCGCCATCATTGGGGCATCCTATGACGACGACAAGGGCGCGAACAGCGGTTCTGCCTACGTCTACACCCGCAGCGGCAGCGCCTGGAGCCAGCAGCAAAAACTGACCCCCAGCGATGGGGCGGCAGATGATAAATTCGGCTCGTCAGTTGCCATGTCCGGGGATACGGCCGTCATTGGGGCGGCGTTCGATGACGACAAGGGCACCAACAGCGGTTCCGCCTACGTCTACACCTACAGCGGCAGCGCCTGGAGCCAGCAACAAAAATTGACTGCCAGCGATGGCGCAGGCTTCGACAACTTCGGCGGCTCGGTGGCCGTATCTGGAAATACCGCTGTCGTTGGGGCCTATTGGCATGATACATTCACAGGCTCCGCCTACGTCTACACCCGCAGCGGCAGCACCTGGAGCCAGCAGCAAAAATTGACCGCCAGCGACGGCGCAATGGATGATTGCTTCGGCAGTTCGGTCGCCGTATCCACAGACACGGTCATCGTTGGCGCTTATGGAAAAGACAATTACAAAGGCGCGGCGTATGCGTTTGCCTTGTCCAATTCTCCCACCGTCATCACCCTTGCGGCCACCAAGGTAACCGATAAGGTTGCCACCCTGAACGGCACCGTCAACGCCAACGGCTACAGCAGCACGGTCACGTTCGAATACGGCCTGGATACCAATTACGGCACCTCCGTTGCGGCGATTCCGGGCACGGTCACGGGCACGACCGACACGGCAGTCAGCAAAGCCCTCACGGGACTTGCACCCAATACCACCTATCACTATCGCGCGGTCGGCGTCAATGCAAACGGAAGAACCAACGGCGACGACCAGACCTTCACCACCCTGCCCGATTTCGGCAATGATTTTGTCGTCACCACCCAGACCAGTTACCCGGGCAGTTCCACCAGCACACAATTCACCATTCCCACCTACCCTGGCGGAACCTACAACTACAACGTGGATTGTAATGCGGATGGGGTGAACGAGGCCACCGGGCAGACCGGGAGCTACACCTGCAACTATCCCTCCGCCGGCACCTACACCGTCCGCATCCAGGATAACACCGGGCTGAATACGGGCTTTCCCCACATCTACTTCAACAATGCCGGCGATGCGCCCAAGGTGCAGACCATCGAACAGTGGGGCGCAAACAAGTGGAACTCGATGCAGAATGCCTTTGCGGGTTGTTTCAACCTGGCCGGGCAGGCGGACGACAACCCTGACCTCTCTGGCGTAACCGACATGAGTTATATGTTTGCCGGCGCCAGCGCCTTCAACCAGGATATTGGAGGTTGGGACACAAGCAACGTGACCGACATGAGCTACATGTTTGCCGGCGCCAGCGCCTTCAACCAGGACATCGGAGGTTGGGACATCGCCAACGTGACGGCTATGAATGGAATGTTCGATGGTGTAACCCTTTCCACCGAAAACTACGATGCCCTGCTCATCGGCTGGCATACACAAAGCCTGCAACCGGGCGTAACCTTTGGCGGCGGAAACAGCCAGTATTGTCTCGGCGCGCCCGCCCGCGATGCGATCATCTCGACCCATGGTTGGACGATAACCGACGGTGGGCAACATTGTTTTGCCGATATCCCCGCTGGCCACTGGGCCAAGAGTTTCATCGAAAAACTCTACCTCAATCAGGTCACTGGCGGCTGTGACACCAACCCGCTCCGATACTGTCCCGACACCTACGTCACCCGCGCCATGATGGCCGTCTTCGTCCTGCGCGCCGCCCACGGCGCCAGCTACACCCCACCGGACGCCACGGGGACGGTCTTCACCGATGTGCCTGCCGATGGCTTCGCCGCCGCCTGGATCGAACAACTCGCGGCCGAGGGCATCACCGGCGGCTGCGGCGGCGGCAAGTACTGCCCCAACAACCCCGTCACCCGCGCCCAGATGGCCGTCTTCCTGATCAAGGCCATGTATGGCATCGGCTATACCCCACCGGACGCCTTGGGGACGGTCTTCACCGATGTCCCCGCCGACAGCTTCGCGGCCGCCTTCATCGAGAAACTGGCCGCCGATGGCATCACCAGCGGTTGCGGCAACGGTAAGTATTGTCCCAACGCCTTGCTCACCCGCGCCGAGATGGCCGTCTTCCTCGTCGCGGCTTTCAATTTGCCATAACCACCTTCCCCCGCCTTCCCCCAAATCCGCTCTTTGATTTGGGGGAAGGATGAAGGAGCCCGGTGTTTTTTCCGAAAGAACGGGGAAAACACGATACAGGAATTCTCTACCGCATAGATGCCGTTGCGAGGATGCCTTTCCCAAAGCAACCTCCCGGTTTACGGGGATTTCTGGTGATAGAAGGTTATACGCCCCAAAGGACAGGATCAGAGGCTCGCACAGAATCCCCTTTGGAAAAGGACATAATTTGGCGCAGACGTAA
>JBMOMO010000001.1:0-4464 GCA_049324135.1 Chloroflexota bacterium | reverse complement strand
AGCCTTTCCAGGAGGGGCCAACGCTGTAACTATCATCGCGCGCGTGGCAAGCCGAACAACCGCGACTGAAATATAATTCCTGCCCGCCAGCGGCCTCCCCACTCTTGCCACAGGCCGACAGGATCGCGAGAAAGAGCAAATTCGCCAGGGTCAACAAAAAATTTCTCACCTCTTCACCTCACAAAGTGACAAGTTTCGTTCCAAAATTTGACGCGCGGGAAACCGTCATTGAACTGTAATTCACTCAGGCCGGCATTGTCCATCACAAACGACCAGCGGCGAGTGTGCGGCATCCCCAGCGCCAGGCGCGCCAGTTCACTTAGCGGCCCGCCATGCGCCACCAACAGGATGGCCTGTTCATCGTGATTGGTTTGTACTTCATCCAACAGGGAACCAACACGCGCCGCAAACGAATCCAGGTCCTCGCCGCCGGGCGGAGGCGTATTGTAATCCTTCAACCAGGCGTCTATCTCGGCCGGATAACGCGCGTAGGCATCCTTGAATGTCAGGCCCTCCAACGCGCCAAAATTCATCTCCCGCAGGCGCGGCTCTTTCACCAACGGGACATCGCGTCCCTCCAGGATGATTTCAGCGGTTTCCACAGCCCGACTCAAGTCGCTGACATAGACCGCAGACAGCGTCTCACGCGCCAATCGTCCAACCAACGCGCGCGCCTGCGCCCGGCCGGCATCCGAGAGCGGCACGTCCGACTGCCCCTGGTAACGATGCTGGGCATTCCACACGGTCTCGCCATGACGAACGATCAACAAACGCAACATCACTTCACCTTCATCGGGATGCCAGCCACCAGCAACAGCACCTCATCGGCGTGACGCGCCAATACCTGGTTAGCGCGCCCCAAAATATCGCGGTAAGCGCGTCCCAACTCGTAGGCTGGCACCAGTCCAAGCCCAACTTCATTCGAGACAGCCAGCATGGTCACATCCTGCTCGCGCGCATAGGCGGCCAACGCTTCCACATCCGCAACCACATCCGCTTCAATGCTCTCGTCGAACGGGTCTGCACTGGGCGCATCGAAGGGATCGTCGCCGGGGCCGGCAGCGGCCAACAAATGATTGGCAACCAGGAACGTGATGCAATCCACCACGATGACCTCCTCCGCGCTTCGCGCCTGGCGAATGACCTGCGCAACGCTCCGAGGCGCTTCGACCGCGCCCCAGGCGGGCGGCCGCGCGGCGCGATGCCTGGCGATACGCGTCGCCATCTCATCATCTTTTGCTTCCGACGTAGCGACGTACAGCACACTATCGCCGCCCAACTCCCTGGCTTGCTTTTCAGCGTACGAACTCTTGCCGCTGCGCGCGCCGCCCAAAACCAAAATCAAGCGTCCCATATTATCCTTTCCAGCGCCTGCATGTTCAATGATTCGTCCAAACTATCAGCCAGGCGCGCCAGCGAGGCCGCAAACAGGTCGTTGGCGCTTATATTATACGCCGACTGCCAACCCAGGCTTTCCAGCCAGGCGCGGCGCAGGTTCTGGTTGGCAAACAGACCATGCACATAACAGCCCCACACGCGCCCGTCTGCGCTGACCGCGCCGTCCGGCGTTTGCGCGCGCTGCCCATTGCGAAGCGCGATCTCCAGCCAGTGACTTTCGCTCGTCGTGCGCCCCATGTGGATTTCGTACCCGTGAATGTCCTGGCCCGCAAGTCCGGCAAACCAGCCCGGCCTGGCCTGGATCACGGCGCTGGCCTGGTAGGTGGCCTTTTCCCCGGCAAAGGTGGTTTCGATGGGAAGCAGCCCCAACCCGCTCGTCTCCGTTTGGCGCGACTCGACATGCTGTGGATCGTAGATTACCTTGCCCAACATCTGATAGCCGCCGCAAATCCCCACCACCGCGCCGCCCTGCTCAACGAAAGCGCGGATCGCCTCTGCCAGGCCCTGCGCGCGCAGCCAGGCCAGGTCGTCTACGGTGCTTTTCGTGCCAGGCAGGATGACCGCATCCGGCTGGCCGAGTTGGGCTGGCGAATCCACGTAACGCAGGCGCACACCCGGCTCGGCGGCCAACGGATCGAAATCGTCGAAGTTGGCAATGCGCGGCAGGCGGATGACCGCAACGTCAACCACCTGCGCCGGTCGCGCAGCCTGCGCAGGGACTTCCAGCGCCACCGCATCCTCTTCGGGGATGAAGAGACCGCGCAGGTACGGGAGCACGCCCAGCACCGGCGCGCCGCCGCGTTCTTCGAGCATCCGCACGCCGTCCGCGAACAGGGAGATGTCGCCGCGGAATTTGTTGACGACCAGCCCGCGGACGAGGGTCCGCTCCTCGGGCGGAAGCAGCCACAAGGTCCCGAGAAGTTGCGCGAAAATCCCGCCCCGGTCGATGTCGCCGACCAACAGCGTGGGCGCGTCCGCATAGCGGGCCACCGCCATGTTGACGATGTCGCCTTCCTTCAAGTTCAGTTCCACCGGGCTGCCCGCGCCCTCCATGATGACCAGGTCGTATTCCGCGCGCAGCGCGTCCAGCGCGCCCGTCGCCTGCTCCCAGAGAAATTTCTTGCGGGGGTAGTATTCACGCGCCGAAAGGTTCTGCCAGGGACGCCCCATCACCACCACCTGCGAGCGCGAATCGGCTTCGGGCTTGATAAGCACCGGGTTCATTTCCACGCGCGGGGCGATGCCGGCCGCCAGCGCCTGCACGGCCTGGGCGCGCCCGATCTCGGAACCGTTGGCGCACACGGCGGCGTTGTTGGACATGTTCTGGGCTTTGTAAGGCGCAACTTTTACGCCGCGCCGGGCATAATAATGGCAAAGCGCGGTGACAAGCAGGCTTTTGCCCGCCGAGGAAGATGTACCGACGACCATCAATGTTTTTGCTGTCATACACACTCCTTCAGCGTCGCCAGCAGACGCGCGTTTTCCTCCGCCCTGCGCGCTGCAATGCGGACGTAGTTGGGAAGCCCAAACGAGGCGCAGTCGCGGACGAGGATGCCATGCGCAAGCAATTCCTGGCGGAAGTCCGCGCCGTCCGCGACGGGCAGGAGGAAATAATTCGTTTGCGAGGGGACAGGCGCGAAGCCTAGTTCCTGCAAGCCAGCCACGAGCCTTTTCTTTTCGATTTGCAGTTGCGCAAGCGTTTCACGCTGGCGGACTTCATCTTGCAGCGCCGCCAGCCCGGCCGCCTGCGCCAGCGCGTTCACGTTCCACGCCGGGCGCACGTCCGCCAACGCCTGAACGACGGTATCATCTCCAACCGCGTAACCCAGCCGCAGCCCCGCCATGGCATAATCCTTGGTCATCGAGCGCAGGGTCAGGATGTTTTTGCGGCGCAATGGGATCGCAGATTTCATGTCCGGGACAAAGGCGAGGTAGGCTTCGTCTACGATGAACAGGGTGTCGGGATATTTTTTTGCCCAGTCATCCAAAACATCGAGCGGAAAGATTTGTCCCGTTGGGTTGTTTGGGTTGCAGACGAACATTGCACGGATATTTTTTCCGCTCAGGGTTTGTCGGATTTCATCGGCGCGAAAAGCAAATCCCGTTTCGGGGACGGCGCGCCAGCGATGGAGATTCCCGCCCACCAAGCGGACTGCGCGTTCATACTCCCCGAAAGTTGGTTCCGCTACCAGGATATTTTCCCCGCCTCGAAGGAGGGCAAACGCCGCCAGTTGGATCAACTCCGCCGTTCCGTTGCCGACCACAATTTGAGCGGGCGGAACGCCCAGCCGCTGCGACAACTCCCGCCGCAGGGCAAGCGACTCGCGGTCGGGGTAACGCTCCAGCGGCGTCTGACGAATGGCATCCCAAACTTTCGGCGACGCTCCAAACGGGTTGCTGTTGACGCTGAAATCCAGCACATCGTCGGGGCGCAGTCCGAGACGCTCCAGTTCGGCGAAATCCAGTGCGCCATGCACAGTTGGCTCAACATGACGGGGCATAAGAAGTCCAATACGAAAATTTGGGATATTAAATCAACAGGAGTGGACAAGCAAAGTCCACTCCTATTTTATTGATAAACTACTTTACTGCCCCGCCTGGAGACGTTCTGCCAACCATATCTTCATGAGGGATTGGCGCGAAACGCCTATCCTTTTTGCTTCGCGGTCAAGCGCAGAAAGCATCCAAACAGGAATCTCCATGTTGATGCGCTTTTGTTCCTCCGCAGGACGGCGCGCCTGGGCAAGATCGAGATGTTCGATAATGTTTTCACCATTATCGAAACTTTTATCGAAATCAGAGGCTTTCGTTTTCATACAGTTCAATCTCCTCGTCTCTCGAACGACGGACAGATATGATGCGAACATTCTCACTGCGATAGGTAATCACTGCCGGCCAATGTTTGCCCCTAATTTTGCCAACTACCAGAAAACGCGGCTCATCCAAATTCCTGGCTGGGATTTCAAGATGAGATTCGTCGTTCCACAATGCCTGCGCCTGTTCAAAGTCAATTCCGTGCTTGGCGCGATTCGAATCGCTTTTGTGCGGATCGTATTCAAAAGGCAT